>CAYZJQ010000006.1:0-41069 GCA_964478805.1 uncultured Halobacteriales archaeon
TCATCGTCCCCCACGAGACGGCCTGCATCCTCGGGACGACCGACGAGGAGGTTTCGGACCCGGAAGACTACCCCGAGGAGAAGTGGGAGGTCGACATGATGATCGACACGCTCGCGGAGCTGGTGCCCGTGCTCCGGGACGCCCGGACCATCCGGTCGTTCTGGGGCGTGCGCCCGTTGTACGAGCCGCCCGAGGTTGGCAGTAAGGACCCGACCGACATCACGCGGGACTTCTTCCTGCTGGACCACGAGGAACGCGACACGCTTCCGGGGATGACCAGCATCGTCGGGGGCAAACTGACGACCTACCGGATGATGGCCGAGGCCATCACGGACCACGTCTGCGACCGACTCGGCGTCGACGCCAACTGCGTCACCGCTAACGAACCCCTTCCTGGGAGCGAACACTCCTACGAGTTGGAGGAGGCGATGGAGCGGTACGGGCTCCGGTCGCCTGTCGCGAAGCGATCGACCGACCGCCTCGGCTCGCGGACCGACGAGGTGTTGAGCAGATGCGACCCGAACCCCGTCGTCTGCTCCTGTGAGGCCGTTACGCGCGCCGAGATACGGGACGCGATCGACCAAGCAGGGACGGACCTCAACGCCGTTCGCCTCCGGACCCGCGCATCGATGGGGAACTGCCAGGGCGGCTTCTGTGCCCACCGGATAGCGAACGAGCTCCACCCGGAGTACGACGAGCCGACGACCAACGCCGCGCTCGCAGAGCTCGTCGCCGAGCGGTGGAAGGGGGAGCGCCACGCGCTGTGGGGCGAACAGCTCTCGCAGGCCGCGCTGAAGTATACGCTCCACGCGACGACAATGAACCGCGACGCCGATCCCGCCGACGCGGACGTCAACTGGGCCGCGTTCGACGGCGGGCGTGCGCCGCTCGCCGACGGCGGCTCGCGAGGTGACGACGGTGGCGATTGATTCGGATGTACTCGTCATCGGCGGCGGGTTAGCGGGCGCGACGGCCGCGCTCGCGGCCGCCGAGACGGGTGCACACGTCCGGCTCGTGGCCGCGAAAAAGAGCACCCTCCGGCAGGCGACCGGCCTCGTTGACGCGCTCGGTGTCGTCGACGGCTCGTTCGTCACAGACCCGTTCGCCGCCGCGGCCCGGCTCCCAGACGGGCACCCCTACCGGACCCTGGGCTCCGACGCCCTCCGGTCAGGGCTGGCGCTGTTCGACGAGCAGATCCCCGGTTACGCGGGCGGGCACACGGAAGCGAACGCGCTCGTCCCCACTCACGGCGGGTCGGTGAAGCCGACCGCCCGCTACCCGGAATCGATGGCGCCGGGGTTAGCGTCGGTCCCTGCCGACACGCTCCTCGTCGGCTTCGAGACGGTAGACGACTTCGACGCGCCGCTCGCGGCCGCCCACCTCCGCCGGACCGACGTCCCATTCGCGGTGCGTGGGGTCACGCTACCGTTCCCGGCTGACCTCGAGGCGGACGCCAAGGCCACGCGGTACGCCCGTGTGCTCGACGCGGACGCGGACGTGACAACGGACATCGGAGTGAAGGGCACGCGAACCGCGCTGGCTGACCGGGTGAAGCCCCACCTCGGCGACGCAGAGCGGGTCGGCTTCCCGGCGCTGCTTGGTGACGACCACGCCGAGGAGGTCCGGCTGCTCCTTGAGGCGGAGCTCGACGCAGACGTGTTTGAGGTGCCGATGGGTCCGCCGTCGCTCCCAGGAATGCGCCTACAGACGGCGCTGTACGACGCACTCGACGAGGCCGGCGTCGGCATCTCAACGGGAAATCCCGTCGTGGACGTCGAGACTGACGGCGACCGCGTGGTCGAGGTGATTGCCGAACATACCCATACTCGCGTGCCGTACGCGGCCGACCAGTACGTGCTCGCGACGGGTGGGCTCGTCGGCAAGGGCATCGACTCGGATCGCGAGTCGGTCACCGAACCGGTGTTCGACTGTCACGTCCCGCATCCGACAGACCGGTACGAGTGGTTCGACGACGACCCGTTCGGCGACCACGCGTTCGCGCGCTTCGGCGTCGCCATCGACGGGGATGGGCGGCCACGTGACGCGGCCGGCGAGCCGGAGTATCAGAACCTGCGCGCGGCCGGCGGCGTCGTCGGTGGGGCGGACGTGGCTGCGGAGAAGTCGGCAAGCGGCGTCTCGCTCGCTACTGGGCACGTGGCCGGCCGACGCGGCGGTGAGGAGGCAGCATCATGAGCAAGACTGACGATACGACGACGACCGATGGCCCCCGGCTCGAGGCCGTGGAGGTGGAGCGCGCGAACCTGCTGGCCGGCGGCGGGTCCGACCTGCGACCTGGAGCCGACGACTGTTACAAGTGCTCGGCCTGCGACGTGTCTTGTCCCGTCGCGGAGGTGGACGACTCGTTCCCTGGGCCAAAGTTCCAGGGACCGGAGCAGTGGCGTCTCAAGCGGCAGGACGACGTAGATATCGACCCGTCGGTGACGAGTTGCTCGAACTGCATGCGCTGTGACGACGCCTGCCCCTCGGGGGTTCCGCTCTCGCAGATGCACAACACCGCCCGCGCTGAGTACGTCGACGAACACGTCAGCAAGCTCTCGCGCACATACTGGCGTAACCGCGTGCTCGCAAATTACCAGCTGTCGGCGTCGATCGCCAGTAAGGTACCGCGGCTGGCGAACTTCGCGATGAACTTCGGGCCGGCTCGCTGGCTGATGGAGAAAGCGCTGGGTGTCACCGACGAGCGTGAGTTCCCGGCGTTCGCCGAGCAGACGTTTCGGGAGTGGTGGGCCGACCGCGGCGGTGCCGACCAGTCACGTCGCAACGCCCGCCAGCGGCGCGAGGAACTCGGGGAACCCGGAGACGCCGATAAGAAGGTAGCGTACTTCCACGGCTGTTACGCCAACTTCAATACGCCCGAGGTCGGGAGGGCGATGGTCCGGGTATTCGAGCACTTCGGCTACGAGGTCGTCGCGCCCGATCAGAAATGTTCGGGGACGCCGATGTTTGCCAACGGGATGCTGGACGACGCTCGCCGTCACGCGGAAATCAACATCTCGTCGATGGCCGACCTCGTTGAGCAGGGGTACGACGCCATCGCCTCCTGCACATCCTGTTCGATGGCGCTGCGACAGGAGTACCCCGAGCTGTTCGATATCAACGGCGTCCACGAGACCGCCGAGCACACCTACGAGGCAGTCGAGTACCTCCGCATCCACGAGGACCTCCGCGGCGCCGTCCGGGCGGCGGAAGTCGACGGCGACCTCGCTGGGGAATTCGCCTACCACGCCCCGTGTCACGCCCGCAACCAGGGACTCGACCGGCAGGCCGTCGAGCTGTTCCGCGACCTCGCAGGCGTCGCAGTCGAGGACGTTGGTGACTCCTGTTCAGGCATCTCTGGCACATACGGCTGGAAGTCCGAGAAGTACGACCTCTCGATGGAGATCGGTGAGGAGATGTTCGAGCACATGGAGCACGCCGCCGGTGACACCGGCATGACCGAGTGCCCGACCTGTGCGATGCAGATGGAACACGGCACCGGCTACGAGATCCGCCACCCGCTGGAGTTGTTAGAAGAGGCGCTCGTCTAACGGGTCGCTCACTCTTTTTGCCCGTCGTCGTCAACGCGGACGAACGTCACCGGACACGGGGCCTCGAGCATGATCTCCTGGGCCGTCGAGCCGAACAGTGCCTTCCCAGCTGGGGTTCGCTTGCGCCCGCCGACGATGATCCGGTCCGCGCCGACATCCTCCGCGAAGTCAACAACTGCCTCGGCCCGGTCGCCGATGGCACCGTTCCAGGTGAACGCCACGCCCGCTTCATCGAGCGCGTCGCCGAGATCGCGGATGGTGACATGACGCTTTGCCACCGTGTCGGGTGTCGCCTCCGAGTCCGGCCCAAACTCCAGTTTCCGCTTGCGGTCCTGGTACTCATCACGCTCGAACACGTGAAGCAGCCGCACAGTCGCGCCCGAAGGCCCGGCGATTTCGATTGCGGCTTCCGCGAGCGGCGCGGTTCGTTCCTGGTCCTCGTCACCGACGGCGACGACGACTGTGTTAATTGTCATACTACCAGGTAGGCGCCGCGGCTGTATAAATCTTGAGAAACTTTATTCGATTCTGAGTAAATTCTATCGAGGATCAGCCGGTGTTCTTCATACCCGCGGCGATGCCTTTCACAGTGAGACGGAGCGTCCGCCGTTCCGTCGCGGTGCGGTGCGTTCGGTCGAGGAGCCGCATCTGGAGATGATTCAGCGGGTCGACGTACGGGTTCCGCCGCTCGAGGTTCTCCTCGAGCCAGTCGCGTCGAATGAGCCCGTCCGTCCCCATGATCTCCAGCGCCAGTTCGCAGGCGCGGTCGTACTCCGCCCGGATCCGGGGGAAGAACTCCGTACGGAGGCTTTCGTCGGCGAGCTCGGCGTATCCCTCGGCGATTTCCATCTCCGTGCGCGCCAACGACAGGGCGGCGTTGTTGATTACGGTCCGGAAGAACGGCCACTCCGCGTACATCTCTCTGAGGGTTTCGAGGTCGCCGCCGTCCTCGAGGTAGGCCTCTAGCCCCGACGCCAGCGAGTACCATCCCGGAATGATGCACCGCGCCTGCGTCCACGAGAACACCCACGGGATGGCGCGCAGGTCCTCGACGGACCGCTCGCCGGAGCGGGAGGCTGGCCGCGAGCCGAGATTGAGGTCCTCAATGACCGTGATCGGTGTTGCCTGCTCGAAGTAAGCGACGAATCCGTCAGTCTCAAGAAGGTCGCGGTACGCTTGGCGGGCCCCGCTGGCGGCCGCTTCCATCACGTCGTGCCACTCGGCGGGCGTCGTGTCGCCGTCCGTCGTCACGGCACGGTGGCGCGCACGAATCTGTGCGTTCAGCATCTGTTCGAGGTTACGCCCAGCGATGCGTCGGTTGGCGTACTTCTCGGCGATGGCCTCGCCCTGTTCAGTGAACTTCACCTGCCCCGTGACGGTCTCAGTCGGCAGCGCGAGCAGCGCGTCGTTCATCGGACCGCCACCGCGGGAGATGGAGCCGCCACGTCCATGAAACAGCCGGAGATCCACGCCGTAATCGTCACAGATGCGGGCGAGCCGCTTCTGGTTGCGGTGGAGCGACCACTGCGCCGCGAGATAGCCGTTCTCCTTGTTCGAGTCGGAGTAGCCGAGCATGATCTCCTGGGTGCCCTTTCGCGCCGCGACCGCCGCAGCGTACGCCTCGTTCTCGAACAGTGTCCCCATGATGCGCCGTGCCCCAGACAGCGCGTACTCCGTCTCGAGCAGCGGGACCACATCCAGGCCACAGTGCCCAGGAAGGTCCGCGAGTCCGGCCTGGTCGGCGAGAAACAGCACTTCAAGAACGTGGCTCGGCTCCTCGCACATCGAGATACAGTACGTGTCGATGGCATCGACGCCGTACTCCCGCTGCCACCCGGCTGTGGAGTCGAACAGCTCGAGTACGCGCGCGGCAGTGTCGGACAGCCCCTCGCGGTTGCTTACATCCACGACCGGATCGTCCTCGAGGATTGCCTCGGTCAGCACGTTGACCCGTTCGTCCTCATCGAGATTGGCATAGTCAATGCCCTCCCGCGACAGCGCCTCGGTGACGGCGGTCGTGTGGTTCTCTTGATGATCGCGGAGATCGAGGCTGGCGAGCGAGAAGCCGAACGTCGCCACCTGCCGGCGGACCGGCCGGACGTGTGCCTCGGCGACGGACTCAGCGCCGGCCTGCCGAAGGTCCTCGGCCATCGCATCGAGGTCGGCAAGCAGTTCGTCCGGATCGTTGTAGCCACCGGGCCGGACGCTTGCGATCCGGTCGAGCCGCTCGCGCATGAGCTTCAACAGCTGGCGGTACGGCTCGCCGGGGTACCGGTCGGCCGCGGATTCGGCCACCGCGGGGAGCGCATCAGCGTGGACCGCGATACGGCCATGGACCCCTTCGCCGACCTCGACGCGGCGTTCGTCCTGGCTCAACACGCCGGAGAGCCGCTTGAGCTCCGTCCGGTACTTCGAAACGACGACCGCTCGCTGGCGCTCGAGCGTCTCCGCTGTGACTTGGGGGGTGACGTGCGGGTTGCCGTCACGGTCGCTGCCGGCCCACGACCGGAACTCGAACAGCTTCGGGACGTCCACGTCGGCGTACGCCCCGTCCAACTCCGATTCGAGTTCGTCATACACCTCGTCGACCACGTCGAACAGCGTGTTCTCGAGGTACCACTGGACGTTGAGGGCTTCGTCGGTCACTTCCGGTCGACGTTCGCGGACCTGCGGCGTCTGCCAGAGGCTCACCACCTCCGACTCCACGTCGCGCTCGACGCGGGCTGCCTCGTCGTTGGTGAGCCGCCGCTCGTCGAGCGTCTCTAGGTGATCGGCGATGGACCGAAGCTTCGCCTTCACCGTCTTTCTGCGCGCCTCCGTCGGGTGTGCTGTAAACGTTGGCTCGATGAGCACGTCGTCAAGCACCCCTTGAACCGTCTCGGCGTCGGCGCCCGCCTCTGCGAGCGACTCGACCGCAGCGGATAGCGAGTCCGCGAGCGAATCGGCTTGTTCGCCCTCCCGAACGGCACGCACTCGCTCGCGCTCCTCTGCGAGGTTGACTAGCTCGAAATACGTCGTGAAGGCGCGCGCGACGGTCCCTTGACGGCCGGCGTCGAGCCCATCGAGGGTCGCCTCCAGCGCTTCGCGCGACCCGTCGGCCTTCCGGTAGTCGACGGCCGCCTGTCTGACTGATTCGACGGTTTCGTACGCCTCCGGCGACGACTGGGCGGCCACTACATCGCCGAGGAGCGCGCCCAATTCCCGGACGTCGTCCTCCACGTTCCGAGCGTGGAGCTGCGTGTCACTCATACACACCCCGCCGTTCCGCGCCGACTAAAGAATTGGTACTCGGGTACGAATTAACGTCACGAATGATGGAGAGACTTTCTCACTCGAGCGGCCGCTTCACGAATGTGACGGGACAGGGCGCGTCAAGGAGCACTTCTTGGGCCGTCGAGCCGAAGACCGCCTTGCCCGTCGGTGAACGCCTGCGCCCGCCAACAACGAGCAGGTCAGCGTCGGTCGCCTTGGCGAAGCTGACGACGCCAGCCGCCGGGTCGCCAACGGTGCCGCGGTGTTCCACGTCAATGCCGGCGGCGTCGAACCGCTCGCGGAGTTCTCGCACCGCGACCGTTCGTCCCGCCACCGTGTCTGGTGTCACCTCCACGTCGTCGTCGAACTCCAATCGGTCAAGGGTGTCTTCATAGTCGGCTTCGGTGAACACGTGGCCGAGGATGACTGTTGCCTCCGCGGGACCGGCGATGTCCGCCGCGACCGATGCCAGCCGGTCGACCTGTTCGGACTTGCCGCCGACCGCAAGCAACAACGTCTCGAGTGCCATGCCTCGATGACACCCGGGTCGGTGTTCAACCTTACTCCCTGTTTGTGACGGTGAGGCGCAACAACAGGACCACGAGCCTCCCAAGCCACGGGAGCAGTGCCGCCCCGGCCATGCCGACCGTCAACCCCGGCCGATGGCCCGAATCGCGCCGACTGGTTCGTGTATCGCTCACCATGCTCGCTCCGGGTTACCTGCCGGGTGGTGATCCGGACAGTCGCGCCACCCTACACGAACGTCACCGCGCCGAACGGGGCGGCGAGCATACCATTGATCAGGAGCCGGACGCACAGGTCTGCATCGGACGAGATGACGAACTGAAACGAAAGCACGGTCCGCGTTCGATCCGCCTGCGAGGATAGTCGTACTCCGCAGCGCTGCTATCAGAGCTGCATCTCGGTTTCCTTCAATCAGTGTCGTCTTGAGGCGCCGTGTTGTATTCTGGGACAGCTGACGTACGGATTCGACCATACGGCCGGTATCGCAGGCACGTCACGGCTGAGGCCTGTCGGGACTCGTGACCACGAGGAGCAACGGCAGTACCACCACCGCGGTGAGTCCGAACGTCGACCCGGCCGACCCCAGCGCAACGAACAGCGTCGCACTCGTCCACGCTAATTGGTGGTTCGAATCTCGTCGACCCGCGAGCACCCAGACGAGTGCCGCAAACACGATACCAACCATCAGCGTCACGCCCATGATTGCGTACAGCTCATCGCCGCCTGGAATGCCGAACTGGAGGGCGTTCACAGGCTCCGTATACTTGTCGTGTGTAAGTATCTCGTGCCCGTTCCGGAGGCTTTTATCCACGACGGCGCGAGCCACCGCGCATGAGCGAGGATCACGGCGACGAGGAGTACCGGACGGAGGCGGACAGTCTCGGCGAGATGCAGGTGCCCGCGGACGCCTACTGGGGCGCTCAGACCCAGCGGGCCGTCGAAAATTTCCCCATCTCCGGCATCACCTTTCCGCGGCGGTTCGTCCGCGCACTCGGCGTGGTGAAGAAGTCAGCCGCGCGCGCGAACCGCGACCTCGATCTTCTGGATGACGACCGGGCGGACGCCATCGTCGCCGCGGCCGACGAGGTCATCGCCGGCGACCACGACGACCAGTTTCCGGTCGACGTGTTCCAGACCGGCTCGGGCACCTCCTCGAATATGAACGCCAACGAGGTCATCGCCAACCGCGCCGCCGAGATCATGGGCGAAGAGCTCGGCGATCGCGTCGTCCACCCTAACGACCACGTCAACTTCGGACAATCGAGCAACGACGTCATCCCGACCGCGATGCACGTCGCCGCGCTTGAGGCTGCGCGAAAAGACCTCATCCCCGCCTTGGAGGCGCTCGCCGACGCGCTCGCAGACAAGGAGCGGGCGTTCGACGACGCCGTCAAGACGGGCCGGACACACCTGCAAGACGCCACGCCCGTCCGACTGGGCCAGGAGTTCGGCGGCTACCGCATGCAGGTTGAGAAAGGAATCGAACGTGTCGCAGCGACGGAGGACCGCCTCTCCGAACTCGCGCTCGGCGGCACGGCGGTCGGTACGGGGCTGAACACCCACGAGGAGTTCCCCGAGCGCGCGGCCGAGTACATCGCCGAGGAGACCAACCTACCGTTCCGCGAGACCGACGACCACTTCGAGGCGCAGGCAGCCCACGACGCGATGTCGGAGGCTCACGGCGCGCTCCGCGTCGTTGCGGGCTCGCTCAATAAGATCGCCAACGACCTACGGCTGCTCGCTTCCGGACCCCGGAACGGCCTCGGCGAACTCGACCAACCCGAGAACCAGCCCGGCTCCTCGATCATGCCGGGGAAGATCAACCCCGTCGTCGCCGAAGCCGTGAACCAAGTCCACAAACAGGTGGTCGGCAACGACGCTGCCGTCTCCGCCGGCGCCGCGGAGGGACAGCTCGATCTTAACCTCTACAAGCCCGTTGTCACACACAACTACCTCGAGTCTGCGGAGCTACTGGCGAACGCGGCCGAAACCTTCGGTGAGCGGTTCGTCGCGAAACTCGAAGCCGACCGCGCGCACATGGAGCGACAGGTCGAGCAGTCGATGGCGCTGGCCACCGCGTTGAACCCATCTATCGGCTACGACAAGGCTTCGAAGGTGGCGAAGCGCGCCCTCGCAGAAGGCAAGACCGTCCGCGAGGTCGTCGTCGAGGAGGGCTACCTCTCGGAGGACGAGGCCGACGAGGTGCTCGACCCCGCGGCGATGACCTATCGCGGCATCCTCGGCGACGAGTAACTACCCGGTTGCGTTGCGCGCCCATTCGGGCGTCTCGAGCGAGGCACCTCGCGTCAGTGTGAAACGGACGAACCGCACCTCCCCGCCCCGCGCGAACACGGCATCGAGCCGCAGCAGGACGCCTTCGGCGGAGACGAGCGCTTCCACCGAGTACTCGGAGACGTTCGCCAGCGGCGACCCGGTTCCGTCGACGATGGCTGACCCGTTCGGCTGCGTCGTGACCGTCGCGTTCTCCACGGTGAGGTAGCGCTCCACAACTCCCGTTACCGTTTGTGTCGGGACACCGCGGTCGCCCGGGCGGCGATCGCGTGCGACTGTCCTGTTCCCGGTTCGGGTAAACACGTGGTCGGCGGTGACGTACCGATCTCGCTCCGGCGTCTCAATCGAAAGCCCGCCGCCGCGAGCGGTCACCTGAAGGGTTTCCATCCGGTAGTGAGTTGGTGTCTCCACGACCGCGCGGACGCTCGGCCCGACGTAGACAGTACCGAGCGAGAACTCCGGGCGCGCCTCAAGCCGATCGTACCGGAAGGTGAAGCTCCGACCACGCAGCTCCTGGCTCGTCGCGTTCGCGAGGGTGCCGGCGTCAACGCCCGCCCCGGAGAATCCGGGCGGGTACGTCTCTGTCGTCGTCGGCACTGGGGCGGGCGTCGCGGTTCGCGTCGACGTGCCAGTCTCGCTGCCGAGCCCCGTCGTCGCCCCGCCGCATCCGGCGAGTACGAGGAGGCCGGCGACGAGCAGCGGCCGATACATACCCGGACGACGTGAGCGGGCGGGATAGCCGCGAGAGTGGCGGCCGCGCTTGCCGGAACCGAGAGCGTTCATGCACGTCGAGTGTGGCGGTCTGCCACCGTGTGTCAGTCAGGGTCGGAGCCGAGCGAGGCGGCGGCGGCACTCGGCGTGAGGTTATGGCCGGCGAGCAGCTCTGGCAGCACGACCCGGGTTGTTTGGACGATGAGCACGAGGACGAGCGGGCCGAGAAAGAGGCCGGACCAGCCGAACACGGCAGTACCGAGCACGTACGACAGCATCGTCGCGCCGGTGTGAAGACTGCGCCCCGAGAGATACGGCCGCAGCACCGCCTGGGGCAGTACGTCGAGGAAGACAAAGGCGACGGCGAACAGCCCGACTGGGTAGACGAGCAGGTCCGGCTCGCTCCGGAACGCCGCGACCGCGAGACCGCCGGTGAGCGGGACGTACACCAGTTTACCGAGGACCACGGGACGAAACTCGCCAGCCCGGTCGCGAGGCCGAGCGCCGTTGGGATCGGAACCGAGACCGCCGGCGGCGCGACGAGGTTGTAGGCGTTGTAGAGCATAGCGGCTCCGACGGCGACGAGTGCGACGGTGAACACGTTGCCGAGGTAGACGGTCTCGAGGTCACGGTCGGCCCTCCGGAGGAACGTCTCGAGCACCGACTCGTCGTCGAGGAGGTGCTCGCGGCACCACGCGTACAGCCGGTCGCCGTCTTGGAGCAGGAAGTAAGCGATAGCACCGGCGACGAAGGCAACGAAGACGACCCGACCAGCGGCGGCCAGCACCGCGAGCGCCACGTCGACGGCCTGCCCCGCGACGCCGGTGTTGCCCCGAAGGACGCCGACAAGGTCGTCAACCGCGGCCCGGACTGCCTTCTGTCGGGTCGCCGAGAGCGTCTCCTCGCCGAGGCACGGCGCGAGTATGCCACTCGCGGGGGTCGACGACCCGCAAAGGACGGAGAGCAACTCCGTCGTCGCCACGACGACGATGTAACCGATCAGCAGGATGAGGGGGACGATGACGCCGACGAACGTCGCGGTGGCAGCCGCACTCTCCGCGACGTGGTCATCGAGCCGCTCGTGGAGCGGCCGGACGACGTAGTAGACGAACAGCCCGAGCACGACGATACCCAGAATCTGCTCGAGAACGGTCGCGAGCAACAGTGTCAGCCCCGCCACGACGAGCCACCAGCCTATTCGTGCGTTCGAGGTGTCGAGGAGCGATATCATCGTTCCCGTCGCGCCGAGCGCGTGAAAAGCGGCCGGGGTCGTGCAGGCGGCAGAGCGGTGGTATTTTGCCGCCCGGTCGCCCACGCTCGGATAATGACGTACGACTACGAGGAGCTCGGACTCGTCGCCGGGCTGGAGATCCACCAGCAGCTCGACACGGCGACGAAGCTCTTCTGTGGCTGTCCGACCGAGCGGCGTGATCCCGAGGCGTCAACCCGGTCGTTCACGCGGTATCTCCACCCGACGCGGTCGGAGCTCGGTGAGATCGACGAGGCCGCACTGGAGGAGTCCCGGGTCGAGCGGGAGTTCACCTACCTCGGGTACGACTCGACGTGTCTGGTCGAGGAGGACGACGAGCCGCCGGCCCGCCTCGACAACGAGGCGCTGGAAACGACACTCGAGATCGCAGCGCTGCTCGAGGCAACGGTTGTTGACCAGGCGCACGTGATGCGGAAGATCGTCGTCGACGGGTCGAACACCACGGGGTTCCAGCGGTCAGCGCTTCTCGCCAACGACGGTGAGATCGAGACGCCGCAGGGCGCCGTCGGCATCGAGGACCTTCTGCTCGAAGAGGAGTCAGCAGCTCGGATCGAGGAGTCCGAGCAGGGCGTCACCTTCGGGCTTGACCGACTCGGCATCCCCCTGGTCGAGATCGGCACCAAGCCGGATATCCGCTCGCCGGAACAGGCGCGGGCCGCCGCCGAGCGCATCGGCATGCTGCTCCGCTCGACGGGGAAGGTGAAGCGCGGGCTCGGCACCATCCGCCAAGACGTGAACGTCTCCATTGCCGACGGCGCGCGCGTCGAGTTGAAGGGCGTCCAGTCGCTCGACGATCTCGAGAGTATCGTCCGCGAGGAGGTCGGTCGACAGGTTGAATTGCTCGCCATCGCCGACGAGCTCGCGGCACGCGACGCCGCGGTCGGGGACACCTACGACGTCGCCGAAGTCTTCGCCGACACCGCCTCGGATGTCATCGCCCGTGCCGAATCAGTTCAGGCGCTCGTGCTCAAGGGGTTCGACGGGCTCGTGGGGCGTGAGATCCAGCCAGATCGCCGGCTCGGCACCGAGTTCTCGGACCACGCGAAACGGGCCGGCGCCGGTGGGATCTTTCATACCGACGAGCTACCCGCCTACGGTGTCACGGACGCGGAGGTCACGGCTCTACGCGAGTCGGTCGGCGCTGACGCGGCCGACGCCGTCGCGCTTGTCGCTGCGGACGCCGACGTGGCCGCGGCGGCCATCGAAGCGGTCGCGGACCGTGCCACAGCTGCCGTTGAAGGCGTTCCCGAGGAGACGCGCGACGCGCGCCCGGATGGTACTTCACGGTACCTGCGGCCGCTCCCAGGCGCAGCGCGGATGTACCCCGAGACCGACGTGCCGCCAGTCGAGCCGGACGCGAGCGCTGTCGAGGCGCCGGAACTGCTCACTGAGCGGGTCGACCGCTACGAGTCCGAACACGGACTCGACGCGGGGTTGGCCGAACAGGTCGCCTACGGACAGTTCATGACCCTCTACGAGCGCGCGGTCGAGGCCGGCATCGATCCAACGTTTGCCGCGACCACGCTCGAGTCGACGCTGACCGAACTCCGGCGCGACGATGTGCCGGTCGATGCCATCGGTGATGAGGCCCTGCTCGCCGTCATGAAGCTGGTCAAGGCCGGCGACCTGGCGAAGGAGGGCGTTGACGAGGTGCTCGCGACGCTGGCGCACGATCCCAGGTTGTCGGCGACGGCGGCGGTCGAGGAGGCGGGCCTCTCGGGCGTCAGCGAGGCCGAGGTGCGCGAGGCAGTCGTCGAGGTGGTCGAGCGCAACGAGGCGCAGGTCGCCGAGCAGGGGATGGCCGCTTTCTCCGGACTGATGGGCGAGGCGATGGGAGCGTTGCGCGGGAAGGCGGACGGCGAGGTGGTCTCGTCCGTGCTGCGCGAGGAGATCGGTAAGCGGTCCTAGTCCTCTTCATCGGGGGGGCTGGCAAACATCGCAGCGCGTCGGAACACGCCCCGGAGGGTGCGAGCCTCCCTGCCGGTGGGATGTGCCCGACCGACGAGGCGACGGAACAGCCGACCCGTCTTCGCCTGTTTCTCGGCAGGATGATTAACGGCCTCCAGCAGCGCTGCGAACTGCTCGTGCAGCCCTTCGATCTCGGGCTCGTCGGCGCGCTCGACAGCCTCGGGATGCTGTGTGTCGTTGAGGGTGTGCTCGCGTAGCTCGTAGAGGATGACGGTAGCGGCCTGTCCGAGGTTGAGTACGGGGTAGTCGGCGCTGGCGGGAATCGAGACCACCTGATCAAGCCGGGCGAGTTCCTCGTTCGTGAGGCCGACGCGTTCGCGCCCGAAAACAATGCAGGTATCGGCCTCCAGGTCGGCGAGCGAGTCGGCCAGCTCGCGCGGGGTTTTGAACGGGTAGCGGACGTGCTTGCGGGCGTCCTCGTTCGTGACGGCCGTGGTGCCGACAGTGTGGAACCGCTGGACGAGGGCGTCGAGGGTCGTCTCCGTGGCGTTTGGGAGCACGTCCTCGCGGGCTTGGCCGGCGAAGCCGTACGCTTCGCCTTCGGGGTCGAGCTCGGGCGGGTCGACGAGGTACAGCTCCGAACAGCCGAAGTTCTTCATCGCACGGGCAATCGTGCCGACGTTGCCCGGTGTCTTGGCGCCGACAACCGCGATCGCGATCATACGTCGAGGTCGTTGAGCCGCGAGGCGTTTGGCACGTCGTCTCCCTCGTCTGACTCGTCGATATCCAGGTCCGAGAGGTCGACGTCCAGCGCGTTCAGCTCTTCGTCATCGAGCTTTGCGAGTTCCTCTTCAAGTGTCGGCATGTCCACGTCGGGCTGTGGTCGGGGAACGGCATCGGGGTCAGTGTTGACGTACTCCATCCCACCATAATTTTCGGGTGCCCGTCCCCCGTCAGCGAACCACTCGTAGAACCCGTCCTCGAAGGCGCTAGGTCTATCCACGAGGTCGCGACCGCCAACCTCCCGGAACCAGTAAAGGAAGTCCGGTTCGTGGTCAGCGCAGACCACCACCTCGTGGAGCGGCTCGCCGTAGACCACCCGCGCGACCTTGCACTGTTCGATGTTGGCGTCTCCATGGATGAGCCAGCAAGCGTCACAGGGCTGACCGGCGACCACCGAGAGCCGGACGATGCGCTCACGGGTGTCCTGGTCCATCTCGTCGAGTGGCCGGAGTTCGCCGTCGTTGGTGAACACCGCCGCCTCGTCGAAGCGCCAGCCGCGCAAGGCGATGGAGACCTTTCCCATATCCGCCCTCGGACACGACCGAATAAAAACGGCGCGAACGGCCCGCGAACCGTATCCGGTGGCGCGACGATGGACACCGTGGTGAACGTCGCCTCGATGAATCGGGGCCGGAGCGCGGGGCTCGGTCGAGGACAGTTCTTCCCGCTCACCACCATCCGGGTTCCCCGGGTTTATCGCCCGTCCGCTCGTCGGTCCGGTATGCGCAACGTGGACGCCGCGGGGCTCGGTATCGGCGACGACTATCCGACCCGTATCATGGGCGTGCTCAACGTCTCGAAGGAGTCGCCGTACAAGCCGAGCGTCTTCGACGATCCGAGCGAGGCGGCCGCCTACGTCGACGAACAGCTCATCGGTCAAGGAGCCGATATCGTCGATGTCGGCCTTGAGTCGGCCAACAAGAAGTTCGAGGTACTCCCTGCGGAAGGCGAACTCGACCGACTCGAGACCGCTGTCGAGACAATTCAGTCAGTCTCCGGCGACGCTGTCTTCTCCATCGAGACTCGTTACCACGAGGTTGCCGAAGCTGCTCTTGACGCCGGTTTCGACATGGTTAACGACATCTGTGGGTTCGCTGACCCGGAGATGCCTCGCGTCTGCGAGGAGTACGACGTCGCCGTTGGGAAGATGGCTTCCCCGCCAGACCTCGAGCGGCCTGGGGCCGTTGAGGACGTGGACGACATCTACGAGGCTCTGTCGATGAACGGCTTGACGGACAAGACCATCGTCGATCCGGCGTTCGGCGGCTGGTCGGAGGCGAAGACACTTGAGGACGATCGCGAAACGTTCGAGCGCCTGCGAGAATTCCGCGGCTACGGCCAGCCTATTCTTATCTCTATCAATCGAAAAAATTTCCTCCGTGACCTCGCGAATCGCGACACTGAAGGAGCATTGCCGGTGTCGCTGGCGGCGACTGCGATGGCCGTCGAACGGGGCGCCCACGTCGTCCGGACTCACGACGTGGCCGAGACGCTCGACGCCGCAAAGATCGGTGATCGGTTCACCCGCGACCGCGTCCGCACTGAGACCGTCGAGGAGCTCGACGTGACCTCTCCCGGCGAGGCAGGTAGACACCTCGACCGCACGGCGGCGTCGGCTGATCCCGAGCGGGCCACGACGCGTGTCTTCGAGCTCCGGGGGCTCAACGGACCGACGCGCGATCGATTGGCAACGCTTGCGGCCGATCACCCCGCAGTGACGCTGGCCGCAGGCCAACAGGGGACGCTCCTATTCGGGACTGTTGCAGGGTTACGTGCGCTGCGTGGCGCCGCAAGCGACGATGCAGTCATCGCGTGCCTCACCAAACTGGGGCTCGACTGAGATGTCGTGCGAGCGTCTGACAAACGCCTGCTTGCGGCCCCCAGACGGTGTCTACGCAAGAGAAAACTTATACCGGGGCCGAATGAACGGTCGCGTGGATGCCCGCCGGTCACGCTGGGTAGGGGTACTCTGTGGCCGCCGGGCCCGCGGTTCGTTCTTTGAATAATGCGCTACGAGACTTGGGAGCCGGTCTACCGTCGGGTGCTGGCCGACTTCGGCTTTGACGCGGCGAGTGACGAGCGAGCCCGCAACGTGCTGGCGGAGCTGTGTGAGCCGTTTGATCATCGCCGGCTCGCCGGTCTAGCAGGAGCGACCGTTGCCGTTTGCGGCGGCGCTGCGACTCTTCGCGAGGAACTCGGCGTCGTGCGCCGGGCCGATGCCGTGGTCGCTGCCAGCGTTGCGGCCGACACCCTCCGTGAGGCGCGGATTGACGTGGACTTAATGGTGACGGATCTCGACAAGAACCCTGACACCGCACGGTACCTTTCACAGGAGGGCGTCGTCGTGGCTACCCACGCCCACGGCGACAACCTCGATCTCGTGCGACAACGCGTCCCTGGCTTCGACGGCGACTACGTCCTCCCGACGGTGCAGTGTGCGCCCGCTGGCCCGACCGAGAACTTCGGTGGGTTCACCGACGGCGACCGGGCCGCGTTCGTCGCCGACGCGTTCGGTGCCGCCGATCTCGTCTTTCCCGGGTGGGATTTCGACGATCCAGATATCGGGTCGATGAAACGACAGAAGCTGGTGTGGGCCGAACGTCTGCTCTACTGGCTCGAGCATCGCCGCAACGAGCGGTTCAAGCTGCTCGACGGCCGCAGGGACGGCATCGACACAAGCGCGCTCCCCATAGAGTGAGTCGATTTCACTCGCGGTCGCGGAGTTCGAACTTCTGGACTTTTCCCGTCGTCGTCCGCGGCAGTTCGTCGACGAACGCCACCTCGCGGGGGTGTTTGTACTCGGCGAGGCGTTCGAGACAGTAGTCGCGCACGTCGTCGGGCGTCACGGCCGCGTTTGGCGTCGTGACCACGAACGCCTTGACCGTCTCGCCACGTCGATCGTCCGGGATGCCGACGACCGCAGCATCGGCGATCTCGGGGTGTTCGAAGAGGAGCTCTTCGATCTCACGGGGGTAGACGTTGTAGCCGCCGGTGACGATCATGTGTTTCTCGCGGTCGACGACGTAGAAGAAGCCGTCCTCGTCGTGGTAGCCGATGTCGCCGGTGTGAAACCACCGCTTCCCCTCATGATGGGTGAACGCCGCTTCGTTTGCCTCCGGCAGACCGTAGTACCCCTCCATCACGTTCGGCCCGTGGACGACGAGCTCGCCCACCACCTCGTCAAGGTCGGTCTCGTCGTCCACCGGCCCCCGTTCGACAGGGTCGAGTTCGCGGAACTCGTGGCCGACGATCATCGACTCGACGCCCGGGATGGGCTTGCCGATGGAACCGGGCCGCCGCTCGCCGGGTCGGTTCGCGTGCGTGACCGGGGCGGTTTCCGTGAGCCCGTACCCCTCGAAAAGGTCGACATCGAACATTGATTCGAACTGCTCCATCACCTCGATCGGAAGCGACGAGCCGCCGGAGTTGGCGAACCGCACTGAAGAAAGATCACACCCGGCGGCGCCGGGCGTGTTCACGATGTCGTTGTACATTGCTGGGACGCCGTGCATCAGGGTGATCCCTTTGGACTCGATTAGCTCCATCGCCGCCTCTGCGTCCCAGGAACTCATCGGCCAGTAGGACCCGCCGTCGAACAGCGTCGCGATCATCGTGATCGTCATCCCGTAGATGTGGAACAGCGGGAGGACCCCGAGCATCCTGTCGTCGACCCGGATGCCGTCGTGGAGCTCCGCGGAGGCGCGGGCGTCGAAGGTGAGATTGCCGTGCGTGAGGAGGACGCCCTTCGGTTGGCCCGTGGTGCCGGAAGTGTACGGTTGGACCGCAATGTCGTCGTCGGCGCGGTCTCGAACGGGGAGCCCTTCATCGGCGAGGAACTCCGCGTAGTCGGTCCCCTCGTCGGTTTGTTCACCGACCGAGACTACCGTGTGGACGGCCGTCTTGTCACGAACCTCGACGACGAACGGGATCAGGTCCGCGAGCGCGACAACGGCCGTCGCGCCCGAGTCAGAGAGCAGGTGCTCGATCTCTCGGGTCTTGTACTGCGGGTTCATCGGGACGACGATTGCACCTGCCCGGAGAGCCCCAACGAACGCCGTCACGTACTGCGGGAGGTTCGGCAGGTAGAGCGCCACGCGATCGCCGGGTTCGACGCCCGCGTCGGCGAGTGCCCGTGCGAACTGCCCGGTCTCGGTCCAGAACGACTCGTAAGTGGTCTCTGTCCCTTGGAAGCCGAGGGCCGTCGCGGTCGGATGCTCCGCAGCCGTCGCCTCGATGTCGGTGACGAGGTTGCTCATACGTGTGGTCGTCCCGTGGCGGATACGAAAACGTTCCCCTGCTTGTGAACGATGGAAACCTGACGCGTTCAGTCGACAGACATCGTAAGAGAACAGTCCGGCCTCGATTACCGACTCACGGGACGAGCACGACCTTCCCCTGTGACTTCCGGTTCTCGATGAACCGGTGGGCCTCCGCCGCGTCCGCGAGGTCGAAGGTGTGGCCCAACTGGACCTCCAGCGTCCCGTCGGCGAGCAACTCCGTTAACTCCGGGACTGCGCCCATCACCTTCATAGGTTTGCGATTCGCCGCGCGCCCGAGGTGGTAACCGATGACCGTCTTGTTGCCGAACAGCAGTTCGTTCGTGGGCGGCCGCCCGGGGCGTCCGGACGCCGCGCCGAAGCTCACCATCCGACCGAACTCTGCGAGTGCGTCGAGCGAGCGTTCCGTCGTGTCGCCGCCAACCCCGTCGAGAACGAGATCGACGCCGTAGTCGGTCTCCTCGTGGACCCGTTCAACGAAATCCTCCTCTTCGTAGTTGATGCCGACGTCACAACCCAGTTCGCGAGCCGTCTCGAGCTTCTCGGCCGTGGAGGCAGTGCCGATCACGCGCGCACCGGCGGCGTCGGCGATCTGGACCGCAGCGGTCCCAACCCCGCCTGCGGCGGCGTGGATCAGGACCGTTTCCTCCGCCTCCAGCCCTCCCCACTCGTGGAGGCAATTGTGGGCGGTGAGGAACTGGACAGGGAAGCCGGCGGCCTCCTCGAAACTCATTCCCTCGGGCACGTCGAGCAGGCTCCGGGCGTCGCCGATGGCGTACTCTGCGTAACCACCCGCCCCGACCATCGAGACGACGCGGTCGCCCACCGACCGGCCGACGCCCTCGCCGACGGCGTCGACCACGCCGGCGACCTCCAGCCCGGCGACGTACGGCGGCTCTGGCCCGCCGTCGTAGTGGCCGCGCCGCTGCATGATGTCGGCGAAGTTGATGCCCGCGGCCTTCACCGCGATCCGGACCTCCCCCTCGCCGGGGTCTGGAACCTCGGCGTCTACGAGTTCGAGAGTCGATGCGTCGCCGAATTCCGCGACCTGAACGGTCTTCATCGTCCGGGAGTCGAAGAGGGTACACTTGGGCCTTCCTCTCTCCGTGGGTAGATTTAACAGGGTCGCACCGTCGGGTGAGGTATGTCACACGACTGCTCGTTTCTCGCGGACGTGCTCCCCGAGGACCAGTACACGTTCGGCGAGTCGGCGCGCAACTCCCACGCCGCCGACTGGGGGGCGGAGGGGGCCGGGACAGGGGTCCTCCCCGATGTGGTCGCCTATCCAGAATCGACTGACGATGTCGCGGCCGTGCTCGCCGCTGCCGACGAGCGGGGGGTCCCCGTGACGCCGTACGCTGCCGGCACCTCGATGGAGGGCAACGCCGTCCCCGCCTTCGAAGGTGTCAGCCTCGATATGATGCGGTTGAACGAGGTGCTCGAAGTACGCGCTGACGATTTCCAGATAGACGTCCAGCCCGGCGTGCTCGGGTCGGCGGTGGACGAGGCCGTCGCGAGCCGCGGGCTCTTCTTCCCGCCGCTGCCATCGTCAGGTGACATCTCGACGATCGGCGGGATGATCGCCAACGACGCTTCCGGGATGGGGACAGTGAAGTACGGCGAGGTGGGTGACTGGGTGCTGGAACTCGAGGCCGTCACCGCCTCTGGCGAGACGTTCACTGCCGGCTCCCGGGCGCGGAAAACCAGCGCGGGCTACAACCTCGCGGATCTGCTCGTCGGTTCCGAAGGGACGCTCGCGGTCGTCACGCGGGCCACGCTCGAACTCGCCGGCCGCCCCGACCAGCGACGCGGCGGGCGGGCGACGTTCGCCTCTCTCGAAGACGCGGCAGACGCTGTCTTCGACGCGGTCCGGTCGGGGGTGGACGTAGCAAAGATCGAACTGGTCGACGAGACCGCCGGCACGATGGCCAGCGCCTACAGCGACCTCGACTTGCCTGAGACGGCGATGATCTTCGTCGAGTTCCACGCGAACCACGGCGTGGAGGCGGAGATCGACTTCTGCCGGCAGGTATTCGAAGCTCACGACGTAACGTCATTCGAGATCGCGGCCGACGAGGCGATGGCCGACCTGTGGCGCGCCCGGGAGGACCTCGCGTACGCTGTCCAGAGCTACGATCCCGATCTGGTGCCGCTTCACCCTGGAGATATCACCGTGCCCGTTTCGAAGCTCGCGGCGGTCGTCCGGTACGCGAAGGAATTGGCCGCCGAGGAGGAACTGTTGGTCCCCTGCTTCGGACACGCCGGCGACGGCAACGTCCACTACTCGGTGCTCGCGGATCCGGACGACGAGGATATGATCGCACGCGGCGAAGCGGTGTACGCGAAGATCGTCGAGAAGGCCATCGAACTCGGCGGGACGGCGACGGGCGAGCACGGAGTCGGAATGGGGAAACGAGAGTACCTTGAGCGCGAGCACGGCCCGGTCGCCGTCGACCTGATGCGCCGAGTGAAGGGTGCTTTCGACCCGAACGACACGCTCAATCCAGGCAAGATCTTTCCGGAGACGGCCGAACCAGGTGGCCGCGTTCAGCTCGAACTCAACTGACCGGACCACCGGAACTTTTCGCGGTGCTAACCGGAGTCGGGGTATGTTCACCAATCGCCTCGCTGGGGACCCGCTTGTCGGTACATGGATCTCACTGGCTGATCCCGCGGTCGCTGAGCTGACCGCGCCGGGCTTCGACTTCGTGATGTTGGACACCGAACACAGTCCAAACGGGACGGAGACGGTCGCGAACCAGGTGCGAGCGGTCGAGGCCGCGCCGGGCGACGCGGTGCCGCTGGCCCGCGCCGTCGACAACGACCCCGGGGCGATCAAGCGACTGCTCGATCTGGGCGTCGCGGGCGTGATGATCCCAATGGTCGAGAGCGCCACGGAGGCGGCTGCTGCGGTCGACGCCGCCTCCTTCCCCCCGGACGGCTCGCGCGGCATCGCCGCCACCCGCGCCTCCGACTACGGCCGCGACCTCGGCGACTACTACGAGCGCGCGAACGACCACACTGTGCTGCTGGTCCAGATCGAGACCGAGCAGGGGGTGGCCGCGGCCGAGGCGATCGCGGCGACCGAGGGGGTGGACGCCCTGTTCGTCGGTCCGGCCGACCTGTCGGCGAACCTCGGCGTCTTCGGCGAGTTTGACGGCCAGCCGTTCCGCGAGGCTATCGCTGAGGTGCTCGCGGCCGGTGACGCGGCCGATACGCCCGTCGGAACGCTTGCCACCTCGGCCGAGGCCATCGATCGCTACGCGGAGATGGGGTTCGACTTCCTCGTTGCAGGGTGGGACGCCGGCCACCTCCGGGCGGGAACGGAGGAGTTCCGTGCACTCGCGAGAGAGCGGTTGGGCGGGTGAGCGGGGCTGGTCAGCGGTAGCCGAGTGTCTCTAGCCGATCCTTTACATCCTCGGGCAAGCTCTCGCCGCCGGCGTCGTCGACGATCCGGTCGAGGTGGGCGTCGACTGCATCGCGGAGTCGGCGTACGGTGGGGTCCTCGGCGGCCTCGGGCCAGACGTTCGTCCGTTCGCCGGGATCCGCGCGACGGTCGTACAGCTCGTGGCTCCCGGTTTTTGTATCGCGGATGTAGGTCCATCGATCGGAGCGCGCGCTCGCCAGGAGGTCGCCGTCCTCAAGACTGCGCGGAATAGGCTGTTGGGTGACCGTCTCACCGCGCAGGGCGACGGAGACGACGGGGTCGACGGGCGGGACTTCGCCGCCGGCCACGACCGGGAGGCTCGTCCGACCCTCGAAGTCGCCGGCGACGCCGAGCGCATCCGCGACCGTCGGCGGCACCGTGTCGAGCCCCACAGGTGCGGACACGTCGCGCCCCTCGGCGCGAGGGTCGTCGACGACCAGCGGGACTCGGACGAGTTCATCGTACAGCTTCGGGTAGTGGGCGAGGTGTCCGTGCTCCATGAACTCCTCGCCATGATCGCCGGCGACGACGACCATCGTGTCCTCGCGCAGGTCCTCTCGCTTGAGCGTTTCAAGCAGTCGGGCGAGCGCGTCGTCGACCTGGAGCGCTGCCGCGTCGTACAGCGCCCGTAGCCGGTCCAGCGTCGCGCCGGCGACCTCGCGGCCCAAGCCGGCTCGCACGTGGGCGCGAAGCATCCCCGCCGAGCCGACCTCGCCATCCGTTACCTCGCGAACGTATCGCGGCGCGGGAACATACGGTGTGTGGGTGTCCATCAGGTGGAGCCACAGGAAGAACCGACCGTCAGTCTCCGCGAGAAAGTCCTCTGCGCGCTCCTCGACGGCGAGTAGCTTCGACGTGTCGACGGCGTGGGCATCCGTGTCGCCACGGAGTCGGTCGCGAGCGCGCCGCAGCGGCCAGCCAGCGAACTGAAGCCAGCCGTGGACCGTCGGATGGGCGTCGAGCCACCCGGTTCCATCGGTGAACGCCTCGAAGCGGTCGAAGCCGCGGTCGTAGCCCCAATGTGGCGTCAAGAAGCCGTTGGCGGCGTTGATCCCGCCCGTCTCGATGCCCGCCTCGGCCAGCGTTTCGGCCAGCGTCGGTCGTCCCGAGGGCCCTAAAGTGCCGTCATCGGTAAACACCGGATCGGCACCGAGGATGGAGGGGAACGAGAAGGGCGTCCAGTTGCCCGTCGCGAAGGCGTTCTCGAAGCGGCTCCCGCGTTCGCCGAGGGCGGTCAGCGTCGGCATCGTCTCGGGGGCGTCTGCACGCAACGAGTCGACCGTCACGAGCACGACCCCTTGGAGGTCCTCCCTGTTCACTGTCAGCACTTTCGAGGAGCAGCCGCCTAAGCGTTGCTACGCCGGCTCCAGAGCACTCGGTGTGACTATTGAGACCGCAGGAGAGCCACGAGGCGGCCCTCACCCGCCCCTTAGTCGTGGACCAGCACGTCGACGACGTCCACTCCGGAGGCCCCGAGCGCCTCGGCCACGACCTCCGTAATCGTCCCAGGGGTCTCGACGAGGTGGCCGCGCGCGCCGTGGCTCTCGGCGTTCGTTGGGATGTCGACGTGGGGGTCGAAGTCCATCCCGACGTAATCGTGGTCCGCGTCCGTCCCGCCGAACATCAGGTTCGTGTTGTCCTTCAGGATCCGGTAGTTGCGGTTGTCCGGGACGACGACCGTGAGGTCGAGACCATGGCGGACGGCGGTGTAGACGCTCTGTGGGTAGTAGAGATATGAGCCGTCCCCGACGTACCCCATCACGTCACGCGGCTCGTCACGTAGCGATTCGGCGAACGCCGCTCCGACCGCCGCGGGGAGCCCGTAGCCGAGTCCGCCACCCTTGTTCGAGACGTATTCCTGCGGCTCGAGGTCATAGCGTGTGAGTAGCGCGTACTTCGCCGTCACGCCCTCGTCGACAATGAACGGGTCGGCCTCGAGGTCGCGCAGCGCGTCCACGAGTTCGGCCTTCGACGCCCGAGGATCGTCCTCAGCGTTGCCCTCCCCCATCGAGGCGAGCGTCTCGGCCATCGACTGCTTCGTCGCGCGCACCTGTTCGACCCGCCTCTTACGGGTCGCGCCATCGAGCCGGTTCGCCACGCGGTCGGCCACGGCACTCATCACCCGGCCGGGATCACCGATCACGGCCACGTCGGCCGGCTCGTTCTTCCCGAGCTGCCAGGCGTCGTCGGAGAGGTGCACCGTCGTCGCCTCTGGCGGCACCAGCGGCCCGTCGTGTCGCAGGAGGGTAGTGTTCGTTGAGCAGCCGGCGAAAACGACCGTATCGGTGTTTTGTAACATCCGGCCGAGGTCCTCCCGGGGCGGGAGAAACGAGAGCCACTGGTCGTGACGGGTTGGGAAGTTCACCTCGCAGCCGAGCATCTCTCCGTGTACGCGAGCGCCGCTGGCTTCTGCCAGGTCGACCGCCGCTTCAACCGCGTCCGTTCCGGAGCGGGCGATGTGGTCACCGACGACCAACAGCGGGCTGTCCGCCTCGACGAGGGCGTCCGCGGCGGCCCGGACCTGTCGGGGGTCTCCACCTCCAGCATCGGGGATCGGGCCAAGGGGCTGCACGTCGGCGTCCGTCTCGGCCAGCATCACGTCGACCGGGAGGCCGAGAAACACCGGCCCGGTTGGCGGTGTAAGTGCGGTGCGAAACGCCCGCCGGACAAGCATCGGCAGCGCCTCGACTGCGGTGACCTCGGTTGAGTACTTGCAGAACTGGTCGACAAGCTGCTCCAGATCACCCGTGAGAATCGGTTCTTCGTGACGGAAGTCGAGTTCATGATTGCCAGCGGTGAGCACCAGAGGTGCACCGGTCATTGAGGCGCCGTAGAGGTTGCCGATTCCATGGGCCAGCCCGGGCGTGATGTGGAGGTTCACGACGCCAACCGGATTCACACCATCGGCGGGTGTCGCTGTCGACCCCTCTGCATCCGCGTGGTACCGTCGCGTCTGCGCGTACCCCGCTGCCGCCCCGACTGCCACGTCTTCATGCAGGCCGAGCACGTACTCCACGTCGGCATCGGGGAGCGCCTCCATCACCGGAAGCTCCGTCGTCCCTGGGTTGCCAAACAGGTACGGGACGCCGTAGCGGTCGAGTGCCTCGACGAACAGCTCCGCGCCCGTGCGTGTGTCTCCCATGATCCGTCCTGTCCGTGGCGCGGGTATATAGGTGACGGCGCGGGGTCACCGGTGAAAACCATGGATGGTCTCGACTTCCTGCGCGGCCTCGCGGAGTTCGCCGGTCGCCCGTTCGGCGGCCGCCGCGACCACCTGTCGGAGTGGGTCGATTTCGAGCAACGGGTGCTGGCCGGTCGAGTAGCGGTGTTCGAGCCGGTAGAGCGCGTTTAGCGTCCTGATTGCGTCGTCGTCGTCGTCGTCGTTTTCGATGTCAGTCGCGAGCGCCGTCGCGAGTCCCTCCGGGTCGTCACGTCCCAGTACGTCTAGTGCGTCGATCAAATGAAGCAGCGTTGGGTCGTCGCCCGCCGGCTTCCGTTCGCGTCCCACGACGGCGACTAATCGATCGAGGTGTGTCGCGACGGTACCGGGGTCGGCTCGTGTCGTGCGGGCAACCACGGCAGCGAGATCAGCCGCGACCGCGAGCGCATCGAAGTCGTCGTTTGCGCCGGCGTAGCTTTCCTGGAGATCAAGGAGCCGGGGAACGACCGACACGACTTCCGCGGGGTGATCGAGAGCGTATTGCCGAAGCGCGCCACTGGCCTCGCTCGCGGCACCGTCCCTCGTCTGAACCGCTTCGATCAGGCCGTCCAGTTCGGCAGTGAACGAACCAGCCGAGACGATCAGACTGAGGTCGTGACCGGCTGTTTGCAATCGCTCTTCGACACCGTCGGTGAGCGCGCGCCATGGCCCGGTCTCCTCGACAACGTACTCGACATACTCCGTTGGCGAGAGGCCGGCCTCAGCGAGGGGGAACTCCCTGGCGATCCACCGCTCTCGGACAGGAACTCTGAGTCGACCCTCCTCGTCGAGAGACGCTAACGTTGCCGTCCGTTCGGTCGCGTATGCAGCGTTGCCGAATGCGTTAATCCCGATGAGGTGGCCGTACTCCGTCCGCTCGGGGTACTCCGCGAGCGCCCGCCCGTGCTTGTCGCGACGGTAGGCTGGCGGGTCGGTCACGGGTGTTTTAGCGGCCGACGGTTGAGGAAAGCTTCGGGACACAACTCGATACGGCCGAGAGACCTATACCTGCCCCTCCTGTTCGTTCAGCTATGAGCAAAGCGGAAGGGCTCGCAGTCGGGGACACGGCGCCGGACTTCACCGCCGATCTGGTCGGCCCGGACGGCGAGGTCCAACAGGTCTCGCTGTCCGAGCTCGTCGCCGACACGCCGGTGTTGCTCACTTTCTACACCGTCGACTTCAGCCCTGATTGCATCGAGGAATGGTGTTCGTTCCGCGACTTCGATTGGTTCGCGACCAGCGAGGAGGTCCAGGTGGTCGGCGTCAGCAAGTCCCGTCCCTATCTCCACAAGCGGTTCATCTCGTATCTCGACCTCAACTTCCCGTTGTTCTCGGATCCTGATCTCGCGGTCGCCGAGATGTTCGAGGTAGACTACAAAGCGTTCCACCTGTTCTCGCGGTCACGCCGCTCCTGTTTCCTCGTCGACGAGGACCGCGTCGTCCGGTACCGCTGGCTCGGCGAACACTGGCTCGACCCAACGCGGGACGTCCCGCCTGTCGGCGAGATCCACGAAGCACTCACTGAGGTCCTCGCGACCGATGAGGACGAGACGGAGAAAATTGGCGACGCCTTCGCCTGACACCCCTCGCGGCTCGGCGGAGGGTTGAAACGCCTCTCGGCCCTACGTCTGGTATGGTAGCGACCGAGACGGCCACGTTCGGCGGCGGCTGCTTCTGGTGTACCGAGGCGGCGTTCAAACAGCTCGCCGGCATCCATGAAGTCACCTCCGGCTACGCCGGCGGCCACGTCGAGAACCCGACATACGAGGCGGTGTGTCGCGAGGAGACCGGCCACGCCGAGGTGGTCCGCGTCGAGTACGACTCCGACGTGATCGGCTACGACGACCTGCTTCGCGTGTTCTTCACCGTCCACGACCCGACGACGCTCAACCGCCAGGGCCCCGACGTCGGTTCCCAGTACCGCTCCATCGTATGCTACGAAAGCGAGGCCCAACGGGAGGCGGTCGAGGCGTTCATCGACGGGCTTGAGCGTGAGGACGTCTACGACGACGATATCGTCACCGAGGTCGAGCCGCTAGAGGCGTTCTACGAGGCTGAGGCGTACCACCAAGACTACTACGAGAAAAATCCTGGCGACGCGTACTGTCAGTTCAACGCCGACCCGAAGATCGAGAAGGTTCGGAAACAGTTCGCGGACAAGCTGAAGGCGGACGCGCCAGCCGACGA
The DNA here is from genome assembly GCA_964478805.1 of uncultured Halobacteriales archaeon. Lineage (GTDB taxonomy): Archaea > Halobacteriota > Halobacteria > Halobacteriales > Haloarculaceae > Halosegnis. The sequence goes on from CAYZJQ010000006.1 coordinate 27,380, forward strand.
CTGAGGGGCCTCAAGCCGCTAGCGCCCGCGTTGTTGCCTTGATTTCCTCAACCGTTGCCTCGCGCGGGAACGAAACCGAGACGGCGTCAACCTCCTCCATCGTCTCCCAGGCCACGAGTCGATCGCGCGCCTCGTCGGGCGTTCCAGCGACGGCGAGATCATCGAGTAGGGTGTCGTCGATCGCTGCGACCGCTTCCCTCCGGTCGCCGGCCTGCCAGGCGTCGTGGACCGCGTGTGCGGTTTCTTCGTGGCCTTGCCGGGCGAGCGAGTCTCGGTAGTAGGTCCCCATGCCGCCCAGGTAGAACGCGGTGTGGCGACGCACGATGTCGCGTGCTCGCTCGCGGTCCGCCAATGCCGCGCAGGTGAGCGATATCGTCGTCCGCGGGTGCTCACTGCCGCCCAACTTGGCACCCTGTTCGAGGTCGGCGTGGCGCTTGCGGAGACCGTCCGGGGTGAACATCAGCGCGTGCCAGCCGTCGGCGAAGCGCCCGGCAAGTTCGACTGCCTTCGGCCCCATCCCGGCGGCGTCCACGCACGGCGCCGGGCTGGGCGGGTCACAGCGTAGCCGGAATCCAGAGAGGTCGTAGTAGTCGCCGTCGTACTTGACTGGTTCGCCGGAAAGCACCTGCTTCACGATCTCGATGGTTTCGCGGGTCCGCTTCAATGGGTTGCCAAACTCGACACCATGCCAGTTTTCGATGACCACTGGTCCAGAGGGACCGAGACCGAGTCGGAGTCGGCCGTCGGAGACCTCTTGGAGCGTCGCGGCAGTTTGGCCGATAAGTGCGGGCGATCGCGAGTAGACGGGCATGATGGAGGTTCCGATGCCGATCTCGTCGGTGGCGTGGGCGATGCTTGTAAGCACGGTGACGGCGTCGCGGCCCCATGTCTCAGGGAGCCACGCGCGGCCGTAGCCCAGCTCCTCGCCTGTTCGGGCCATTTCGACGAGTGCGTCGACGCTCGGCTGGGCCGCAACGGGGAGGAACAGCTCGCGGTCGGCGCTGTCGGCAGTCATATCTCCGGGCTCTCCTCAATATCGGGGACGCCTTTCGCCTCGATTGTCTCGCCGACAACGTACGAGGAGGCGTCGCTGGCGAGGAACTGGACGATGTCGGCGATTTCGGCGGAGAGGCCCATTCGCCGCTCCACGCTGTCGCGGTCGACGTTGTCGGCGGAGACGCCCATCTGCGACTCGACCCCGGGGGTGGCGACGAAACCAGGAGCGATGCAGTTCACTCGGATGTCGTGGGGCGCGTATTCGTACGCGAGCGTCGTCGTGAAATTGACGACTGCGGCCTTCGCGGCGCCGTAGTGGCTCATGTACGGCGACCCTTTTGTTCCGGCGACGGACGCGAAATTGATGATCTGCCCACCATCACCCTCCTGCATTCGCGCGCCGGCCGCCTGCGCGCAGTGGTAAGTGCCGTGGAGGTTGATGTCGACGATGGTCTTCCAACCGTTCTCGGAGATGTCATCAAAGCCAGCCATGAACGAAGCGCCGGCGTTGTTGACGAGCGTATCGATGTCGCCGAACGCTTCGACAGTCGCGTCCATCAGCGCCTCGACCGCGTCGCGCTCGCGGACATCACACTCGACAGCGATGGCCTCGCCCGGCGCGCCCGACCCGTTAATCGATTCGGCGACGGCGTCGACCTTCTCCTGTGACCGTGAGGAAACGACGACGTTCGCGCCGTCGGCCGCCAACTCTTCCGCGGTGACTTTCCCGATACCCTGACTCGATCCCGTGATGACGACCGTGTCCCCGTCGACGCTGAATTGTTCGTTTCGTGTCATATTTACAGTGGTAAGCTCGTCCCTCCCCTCGGGAGGTATCGTAAATAAACCTGTGCACCCGAAGAACTCCGTTCGGCGCGGGGATTCGGCCCCGACGGCGACCCTCGCGACGAGGGGAACGCTTATTCGCCTCGGTGGTGCGGTTTCCAACGAATGAGCGAGAGCCGGACCGCGGCCGTACGCCGCGTCGAGTTCGCCGTCGACTGGCCCCCGGGTCACGTCGCCTGTTACCTGATCGATGCCGACAGCCTCCTGTTGGTCGACGCGGGAACGCCGGACGGACTCACCCCCGGGACGGTCGAACATGAAACCCTACAGGACGGCGTCGCGCGTGCCGGCTACGAACTCGCGGATGTCGACCATCTACTCCTCACCCACCCGCACGTCGATCATGTGGGCCAGGTCCCGACGGTGCTCGAGGCAGCCGACCCGACGCTGCACGCGCCGGCTGGCCTGCGCGAGCGGTTCGCCCGTGACGCAGAGGCGATGGCAAAAAGGGTCCGCGCGAACGCGAGTGTCGTCGGTATCGAGGGCAAGCAGCTGGAACTGGCCGTCGAGAGCGCCGTCGAATCGCTGGAGCGCGACCGGTCGCTGTGTTCGCCCGATGCGGTCGACGAGTGGGTCGAGCCTGGCGAGCTGACCGTGGGACCGCTTGAGGGCCGCGCGATCCACACGCCGGGCCACCAGGCCGACCACCTCGCCTACGAGTTCGCGGTGGACGGCGACCAGCTGCTGTTCTCTGGCGACCTCGCGATCGAGCCGTTCCGTGCTGTGCTGCTCCACGACGGGCTCGATGACGGCTACCCCGATGCCGTCCCGGGGTACGAAGCTGCGCTCGACCGCCTGGCCGCCCGCGACCCGGACCGCGTTTTCCCGGGGCACGGCCCGATCCACGACCGTCTGGATGAGACCATCGCGCGCGACCGTGAGAGCCTCGCCCGCCGGTTGGACCGTGCCGCCGAACTCGTCGCCGGTGGGACCGGAACGGTCGCTGGCGTAGCCGCGGCGCTGTCGGGCGATCGTGACCCGCGCTACGTACTCGCCGAGACGATGAGCCTGCTCGCACACCTCGTAGACGAGGGGCGCATCGAAAGCCACGCGGTCGACGGTGTTCGGAGGTTCCGATGACCCGCTACGACGCGGCCTTCTTCGATCTCGGGGGCGTCGTCGTCGACCTGAAGAGCATCCGCGAGGGGTATGCGCTGTTTGTCGAGCGGCTCGCCGCGGAGTACGACCTCCCCAACGACGCGCTTGACCGATGGAAGGCCTCGCTCGGCAGTCATTTCAAGCGGCGCGACGGGACGGAGTACCGGACCGCGCGTGAGGGGTACCGCGTTGCGACCGCCGCGCTGTTCGACGGGTCGCCACCGCCCGAATCCGACTGGCGACCCGTCCTCGAGCGCGCAACAGCGGAGACCTCTCGTCCCGTCGACGGTGCCGTCGAGACCGTGCGGGCCGTTTCCGCCCTCGGCGTTCACGTCGGCGTCATCAGCGACATCGACACCGCCGAGGCCCACGACTTGTTGGCTCGGTTCGAAATCAATGACTGCTTTGACAGCGTGACGACCAGCGAGGCAGTCGGCCACACGAAACCCGACCCCAGGATGTACGAGACCGCCCTTACTGCATGGGGTGGTGCAGCCGGGGACGCGGTGATGATTGGCGACCGCTACCGACACGACGTCGCGGGTGCCGTCGACGCTGGCCTCGACGCCGTCGCGCTCGGCTCCGACGCCCGCGGCCCGAAGGCGACCCACGAAATCGACGACATCCGCGAACTCGTCGACATCGTCCGCGGTGAGTGACGGTTCACCCACAGGAACGAGCCCACACCAGGTGTACCCTGGGAACGGTCCGGTCGGTCAGAGTGGGTACGTGGCGCACTGATAATGGAACGGCTGCGCCGCCTGACCGTTCTCGACGACAAGAGGAACGCCACGGTTTTCGCACGCGGCGCCAAACGCTGAGCGTGTCCCGGCTCCGCGCGCTCGCCCCGTTCGCACTCCTCCCTCTTCTTTGGGGGTTCTCGTTCCCGGTGATTAGCGTCGGGCTCCGCGAACTCCCACCGTTGCTGTTTGCCGCGTTCCGCTACGACGTGGCCGCGATCCTCCTTTTGACCACTGCGGCGGCGACCACGGCCTGGCGACCCACCACACGCGGTGACTGGGAGGCGATCCTCGGCGGCGGCTGCTTCCTCGTGGCCGGCAACGGCTTTCTGTTCGTAGGCCAGCAGACGGTACCCAGCGGCGTCGCCGCTATCATCCAGGGACTCGTCCCCATCGCGACGGCGCTGTGGGCGATGCTTATCCTCGGCGACCGGGTCTCACCCGTTGGGTGGCTCGGCGTGCTTGTCGGCTTCCTCGGCGTCGGGCTGATCGTCCGCCCCACGCCGGCGAACCTGCTTGCGGGCGACCTCACGGGTCGACTGCTTGTCGTTGCTCAGGTTGCGTGCGTCTCGCTTGGTGGCGTTCTCGTCGAGCGAGCCGAGGCGTCGCTCGACGCCGTACCGCGCGCCGGCTGGTCGATGTTCGTCGGCGCGGTGCTGTTACATGGCGGGAGCCTCGCGATCGGTGAGCCCGTCACCGGGGAGTACCAGCTGTTGACTGTCGCCGCCGTCCTCTATCTCGGCGTATTCGCGACCGCATTGGCTTTCGGGCTGTTCTTCGGGCTGCTCGACCGGTACGGCGCCTTCCAGGCGAGCCTTGTCGGCTATGTCGTCCCCATCGTCGCCACGATCGTCGGCGTCACCCTCCTCGACGAGCAGATCACCGTGTTGTCGCTGGCCGGTTTCCTCGTCGTGTTCGTCGGCTTCGCACTGCTGAAGCGGGCGTCGCTCCGACGGCTGGTCGACGACCTCAGCGGATGACGTCCCGCTCGCGCAGGGCTGCCAGTTCGGCCTCCGTGTAACCGACCGCGCCCAGCACCTCATCGGTGTCGGCCCCGTGCGCCGGCGGAGGTCCCCCTCGTTCATCGACGTCCTGTCCCGTCATCGGTAGCCCCACGCGCGGGGCCGCCGCCTCGTCACGGCGAACGACACTGCGCGAGTCGAACTGTGGGTGCTCGACTGCCTCCGCAGGTGTGAACACGCCGCCGACGGCGGCGTCGACCCCATCGAAAGTCGCCACCCACTCGTCGCGGGTCCGTTCCGCGAACAGTTCTGTCAGCCCTTCGCGCAACGCGGCGCGCTCGGCGGGGTCGTCAGTGCCGTGCAGTTCGCGCCACTCGGGCCGATCGACCGTCTCGCAGAACGCATGCCAGAAGTCGGGCTCCAGCGCAGCCAGAGTCACGTACCCCTCGGCGGCCTCGTACACATCGTACCATGGGTAGCCGCCGGTGAGCGGCGTCTCGCCTGGGCGGGGGTCCTCACCGCGGAGTGCGGCTGGCGCGACTGCCTGGCCGATTGAGAGGACGGCGTCGCTCATTGCTACGTCGAGGTGCTCGCCTGTCCCGTCGCCGAGCTCTCGAGAGAGGAGCCCGCCACAAACCGCGACCGCGACCGCGAGTCCTCCGACCATGTCGGCGACCGGGTAGCCTGGGACGCGCGGGCGTTCCTCGTCGTCGTCCCTCGTCATGTCCAGCAGGCCGGCGAGCCCGACGTAGTTCAGGTCGTGGCCCACCGCATCGGCGAGTGGCCCGGTCTGGCCGTAGCCGGACAGCGAGCAGTAGACGACGCCGGGGTTCGTCTCGTGGACGGCCTTGGGCCCGATGCCAAGACGCTCTACCACGCCGGGACGGAAGCTCTCGACGACGGCGTCGGCCTCGGCCGCAAGCGCGTGGAACGCCGCCGTCCCGGCCTCCGTCTTGAGGTCGACCGCGGCGCTTCGTTTGCCTCGGTTGACGGCGTCGAAGACCTCGCCGTAGCCCGATTCGGCGAACGGGGGCATTCCCCTCGCGTAGTCGCCCGCCCCGGTGTCCTCGATCTTCACCACATCGGCACCGCAGTCGGCGAGCAGCTGTGTCGCGTACGGTCCGGGGAGTAACCGCGTCAGGTCGAGTACGCGGACGCCGTCGAGGTTCACGCTACACCTCCGCGACCGCCGCCTCGATCTCCTCGCTCGGGACCGGGGTGATCCAGTCGTCTGCGACCCAGCAGTGGTGGACCAGACCCTCCGCGTCGACAACGAACACGGCTCGCCGCGCCGTCCGCACGCCGGCCATTCCGTCCCGCTCGACGAACAGGTCGTAAGCGCTCGCGCTGTGTCCCTCGACGTCGGCGAAGGCGTCGAACGGCGAGTCGATTTGCCGGAGGAAGGCGTTGACCGCGTAGGGACCGTCCCGCGCAACCAGCAGGACCGGCACGTCGAGCTCCGCCCATCTTGCCCGGTCGTAACGCTTCCACCAGTTCTCGTTGATGGCGTTGAAAACGAACCCGGAGAAGACCAGCACCGCACCGTTCTCCGCAACGTCGACGAACGACTGTTCGCGGAACGTCTCTCCGTCACAGTAGAGCGCCTCGAAGTCCGGGGCCCGCTCCCCCTCAGTCGGTGGCATGGGTCACACCCTCGCGGGCGCGACTAAAGATTATGTGGGGCGGGCTCTACTCCGAGGTATGAGCGAACCGATAACGCTGTACCGGCTGGAGGGATGCCCGTTCTGTGAACTCGTCGTTGACGAACTCGACGACCTCGACCTGGAGTACGAGTCCGTCTGGACCGAGGGGCTCCACTCCAAGCGCAACGCTGTCCGTGAGGTCTCGGGTCAGCGCGCCGTCCCCGTCATCGTCGACCCCGCCTACGGCGTCACGATGGCCGAGTCCGCTAACATCGTGGAGTACCTCCACACGACCTACGGCGACGCCGACCACCCGGACGAGGTCGAGGCCGCACTTTAGTCCTTGAGGGAGTGCGGATCGAGGCCGGGGTCCTCAACGCGCGGCGCGCCGATCGCCAAGACGACGCCCCGCTCGTCGCCAACGTTGCGGTGGCCGTGGCCCGTCTCCGGGCCGGCAACCCAGAACGCGCCCGGGCCGACCTCGCGATACTCCTCCTCGCCCGACCTCCCTAACTTTAGGGAAAAGGTTCCCTCGAGCACGTAGTAGAGTTCCTCTTGCTCGCTGTGGGCGTGGTACTGGATCTCCTCACCGGGCTCGAAGTACCAGAGCTTCGCGCCGATCTGCTCGGTGCCGAGGGCGTCGTCGATGGCGCGGATGGTCAGGTCCGGCGGGATCTCCTCGACGTTCGAGAGGTCCGTCTCGGTTACATCTTCGGTATCTACCACCTCGTAGTATGCCATGAGCGTCGGTTCACCGGGCGCGATAAAAAGCTACCCTCGGTCGGCGGCGAGCGCGTCGCGGACGGCTGGAAGGGCGTCTGTCACATCCGCGCGGAGATCCACCGCCGCCCGGTCGGACAACGGGGTCCGTTCGAGGTTCACGACGACGAGGTTGCCACCCGACTTGAGTGTGTACTCCGGTAGCGACGCCGCCGGCTCGACGGTGAGCGAGGACCCGACGACAAGTAGACAGTCGGCTTCGCGGGCCAGTCGTCGAGCGTGCGCGAACGTTCCCTCCGGGAGCGGCTCACCGAACAACACCACGTCGGGTTTGAGTACCCCGTCGCACTCACGACAGCGGGGCGCGCCCCCAAGGGTTCCGCTCCCGACGGCCCTGTAGTACGGTCCGGCGTCGTAGCGGCGGTCGCAGGCCCGGCAGACGACCCGGTCGCCGGTACCGTGGATCTCGAGGACGCCCTCGCTGCCGGCTCGCGTATGGAGGCCGTCGACGTTCTGGGTGATAACGCGGTCGAGCCGTCCAGCACCTTCGAGGTCTGCCAGCGCCCGGTGGGCCGCGTTCGGCTCCGGGTCCTCGTACACCTCCGCGACCAGTTCGGCGCGGTCGGTCCAGAACCCGCCAGGGTCGCGCTCGAAGCGGCGCACGTGGAAGTCCATCGGGTCCCACCGGTCCCACACCCCGCCGTCGCTGCGGAAGTCGGGAATACCCGAGGCCGTCGAGACGCCTGCGCCAGTGAACGCGACGGCGGTGTCCGCCGCACGGAGACGGTCGGCGGCACGTGCGATGCCCTCGTCCATGTGTCCCTCAGAACGTGGGTAGGTTCTCCAGCTCCGCCATGTCGAACTCCTCGTCGAAGGCGTGACGCGCGATGACGCGCTTGTGGACCTCGTCGGCGCCGTCGACGATGCGGAACGCGCGCACGGACTTGTAGAAGTCAGCGAGCGGGAGGTGTTCGGAGATGCCCGAGCCGCCGGTACACTGGATCGCAAGGTCGATGGCCTCCTGGGTGGTGTTCGCAGCGAACACCTTGCTCATCGAGACGGGGATCCGTGCCTCTTCACCGGCGGAAATCTGCCGGGCCGCGTGCCGCACCATCGTTCGGGTGGCGTGCAGGCGTGTCTCCATGTCGGCGATCTCGTAGCGCTGCGCCTGGAGGTCCTTCAGTTCGGAGCCGAACGCCTCGCGGTCGCTCATATACGTTTTCGCGATATCGAGTGCACGGGTCGCCATCCCCGTATAGCGCATACAGTGGGTGAGCCGGGCAGGCCCGAGCCGCTGTTGGGCGTGGGTGAACCCCTCGTTGAGCGTGCCGAGCAGGTGCTCTTCGGGAATGCGCACCCCGTCGTACTCGATCTCGGCGTGGCTCTCTTCGACGACCGATTGGCCGAGGTGCGGCGTCGACTCGACGATTTCGACGCCGTCCCGATCCGTCTCGACGAGGAACAGCGACGTGCCGTTGTACGGGTGGGCGTCCATGTCGGTGCGCGCCATAACGATGAGGAAATCCGCCTCGTCGCCCTGTGTGGTCCACCATTTGTGCCCGTCGATAACCCACTCGTCACCGTCCTTCTCCGCACGTGTCTTCATCATCTTCGGGTCCGAGCCAGCGCCGTCGCGCGGCTCGGTCATCGAAAAGCCTGAGCGGATCTCACCGGCGACGAGCGGCTCAAGGAACTCCTCTTTCTGCCACTCCGAGCCGACAAGTTCGATGGTGTGCATGTTTCCCTCATCCGGGGCATCGACGCGCATCGCCGAGGCGCCTAACAGCGAGCGGCCCGCCTCTTCGAACAGCGGCAGCACGTCGGCGAAGTCATATCCGCCGCCGCCGTGTTTCTCGTCGATCTGCGGACAGTAGATGCCCCGTTCGCGGGCCTCCGCCCGCAGGTCGGCGATAACGTCCGAGGGAACGGGGCCGTGGCCGAGGTACTCACGTTCCGTCGGAATGACGTGTTCGTCCATGAACGCCCTCGCCTCGGCTGCGAGCTCCGTCGCGGCTTCAGAGTCGTGGTACTCCATACCCGCACCTTCGGGCACACCATTGTAAAACAATCGGCGCTCAAAAGCCGGGTCATCGGCGGTGACCCGTAGCTATTCGTACCCCGAGGCGGTAAGGCCGCTAACAATGTTAGCGAAGCACGCCGAACGCGGGGGCGAACAGCCGTGACCGAGGAAGACTACTTTCGGCGGATCGTCGACGAGGATCGCCTCGCTGGCTACCTCGAGCGCGAACTCGGGGCGGTCGACGACTATGAAGTCCGCCACCACAAAGAAGGCCACTCGAATGAGACCCTGTTCGTGACATGGGGTGGCGACGAACTCGTCATCCGGCGGCCGCCGCCTGGCGAGACCGCGGAGACTGCCCACGACGTGCTTCGGGAGTTCCGCGTTGTCGACGCGCTCCAAGACACTGAGGTTCGCGTCCCCGAGACCCTGCTCGCCTGCGATGATCATGACGTGCTCGGCGCGGACTTCTACGTGATGCGGAGAGTCGAGGGCGACGTGTTCCGCGACGGCGAGCCCAAACGGTTCCAGATCCCGGAGGCCCGCGAGCAGGTTGGTTACGAACTCGTTGAGAACCTCGCGCGCGTTCACGAAGTCGACTACGAGGGCGTCGGGCTCCCCGAAGGTGACTTCGGCTACCCGGATGGGTTCACCGCTCGGCAGGTCCGGCGGTGGTCCGAACAGCTGACCTGGGCCTTCGACGTCACCGCCGAAGAGCGGGAAGTACCCGTCCTCTATGAGGTGATGGAGTGGCTTAGTGACAACGTCCCGGCGGAGACGCCGACCACACTCGTCCACGGTGACTACAAGCTTGACAACGTGATGTATGGGCCCGGGGCGGAGCCGGAGGTGGTCGCCGTCATGGATTGGGAGATGTCGACGCTCGGCGATCCGTTCACCGACCTCGGCTGGATGCTCTCGTACTGGTGGAACGAGAAGGACCCTGCCCCCCCGGAGTCGACCGACTCGCTGTCGAACACGTTCATGACGAAGGAAGGCTATCCTACCCGGCGGGACCTCGTCCACCGATACGAGGAGCTGACTGGTCTTGAGTACGGAAACGATCGGTTCTACCGCGCGCTAGCAGTTTACAAACTCGCCGGACTCGGCGAGATGTTCTTCCGCCGCTACTTGGAAGGGAACAGTGACGATCCGATGTATCCGAAGATGCGCGACGGCGTTCCCGCGCTTGCCGACCGCGCCAAGCGGATCATCGACGGGAAGGAACCGCTCTGACACTCTTGGCGAACGAGTCGCTCAGCTGTAGTGGAACGGCGGGCACTGATCCCGCTGCCGACCGGCTGTGAACTCGACGGCGGCTCCCGAAGCCTCTTGTCCTGACCGTCGAACATCGCCGTATGCGTGCCGCAGCATTCGGCGAACTCGTAGGCCCACCCGAAGGCGTCGACCTGATCGACCGTGCTGATCCGGAGGCCGGGCCCGGCGAAGCCATCGTTGATGTCCGAGCCTGCTCGCTCAACCGCCACGATCTGTGGATCCTCCAGGGGGAGTCCGCGATGGTCGATGGCGATGAGCTCCCGTTCGTTTCCGGACTTGACCCAGCTGGCGTTGTCGCGTCGGTTGGCCGAAATGCCCCCGTTGAGCCAGGTGACCGCGTTCTCTTGTGCCCGAACGAGACCTGTGGAACCTGCGACCGCTGCCGTGAAGGGCCCGAAAACACCTGTGAGACCTTCTCTCTGTACCATGGCGGGTTTGCGGAGCGGGCGCTCGTGGATGCTGACCGGCTGATTCCGTTACCAGAGGGCCTTTCGTTTGCAAAGGCCGCGGCGCTTCCCACTGCCTATCTCACCGCATGGCACATGTTACGAAAGGCCGACGTTACGGCCGGTGACCGCGTGTTCGTCCCCGGTGCTACGGGGGGTGTCGGGTTGGCAGGCGTCCAGCTCGCGCGCGTACTCGGTGCGGAATCCGTCGGGACGACGGCGTCGGCGTCGAAGGCCGAGCGTCTTCGCACGTACGCCGACGAGGTGGTCGTCGGCAGCGAGCCAGCAGAACTCGTAGCCGGAGCAGGCGAATCGACGGCCGACGCCGCGCTCAACCATCTCTCCGGCGCGTTCACGAACATATGTGGACGCGTGCTCCGCACCGCCGGCACGCAGGTCGTGTGCGGACGCACGGCGGGTGCGACGCTCGACCAGCTCTCGGCGCCGTTCTTCCTATCACACCAGTCCATCCTCGGCTCCACGATGGGCACACAGTCGGAGCTGACGCGACTGGTCAACCTCGCGGCCACTGGGGCGTTCGAGCCGGTCGTCGACCGAACTTACCCACTGGTCGAAACCGGGGCGGCGTTCGCGGACATGCAGTCGCGCGATGCCTTTGGCAAGCTCGTCGTGACGCCGTAAGGACCCAGCGGCGTAAGCGTCTAACCCGCCGCACACGGACGGATGAATATGGATTTCGTCGCGACGCTCTCGCGGGCTCTCCTCGTCGTCGGGGCGCTCGCCTCGCTCGTTGTGCTCGTCGCGCTTGCCCGACCGGGCGGCCGGTGGGGACTCACGCTCCGGCGGCGGTTCGTTCTTGGCGTTCCATGGGGAACGCTTCTGACCGTCGCGCTGGTTGCTGGCTTCTACCTCTTCGTGCAGGGCGGGTTCGAAAACTGGTATCGTCCGGTGGTGGTTCCGTTCCGCGCGTGGTCGTACTTCTATCCTCTCGGGGTCCTCACCGCCGGTGTCGCCCACTCCGGTGCAGGGCATCTCCTCGGAAACTTATTCGGGACGCTCGTGTTTGGGACGCTCGCGGAGTACGCCTGGAGCCACTTCCCAACCCGTCGCGGCTCGGGGACGTTCACGTCGCCCGCCACCAACCCGTTCGTGCGGATCCTCGCTGTCCCCGCTGTCGCACTCCTCGTCTCGGTGACGACCGGGCTGTTCGCGCTGGGCCCGGTCGTCGGCTTCTCGGGCGTCGTATTCGCCTATGCCGGTTTCGCGTTGGTACGCTATCCGATCGCGGCCGTCGTGTTGCTCGTCGCCGGCGATCTCGTGAATCTCGTCTACCGGTCGCTGCTGACCCCCGTAGTCTCTGCTTCCGGATCCGTTGGCTACTCCGTCCCGTGGTGGTCGACCATCGCCATTCAGGGACACGCACTCGGAGTGTTCACCGGCTTCGTCCTTGCGGTGCTACTGTTCCGCCGACGGGAAGCGCTCGCCTCGCCCGGACGGGTGTGGCTTGGTGCCCTTGCTTACGCCGCCTCGCAAGGGCTATGGGCAGTGTATCTGTTCGAGGGTGGTGACAGTTTCACTCTTTACCGGGCCGCGGGGGTCGGGCTGGTATTCCTGCTGGCGGCGCTCGTCACCGCCGCGGCCGCGGCCTCACCGCGCGACCTGATTGGACGCATCGACCTCTCGCGTCAGGAGGCTGCTGTCGGCTTACTCGTCGCCGTCCTGTTCGCACTCGCGCTCGTCGCAGTACCCTACAATGTGGTCACGGTCGGGGACGTCGCCCCGGAAGAACGGACCGTCGAGGTGCGCGATTACACCGTCTTCTACGCTGAGGACGTACGTGACGAGTACGTCGCAGCATACGACCTCCCCGTGGGCGACGCAGGGAACGTGACCACGAGCGGCGTCATCGTCACCAGCCCCGAGCGGCAGGTGTGGTGGACGCAGGTCTCCCGGGGGCAACTCGCGTTCGCGGGTGAGCGACGGGTCCGGATCGGTGGCGTCGGCTGGCGTGACACCGTCGTCGCCACCCGCACCGGTTGGACCGTGTTCGGCAATCGGACGGTCTACCACGTTGCCCTGCGTCACGACGGAGCAACCACTTTCGCGTACGCCTCCGCTCCGTCACGAGCCCAGCCGACGATCGCTGGTCGGAACGTCACCCTGGTCGCTACCCAGTCCGGATTCCAGGTCGGGGTCTCTGCCGCTGGCGAACGGCTGGCGACAGTGCCTATCCCTACAGGGAATCGGACGGTCACGGCTGGGGGGATCGACGTCAGGCGCAACGGGACGGCGCTCTTCGCCGAGCGCAACGGCACCAGCGTCCGCGTGGCAACAAAAGAGCAGTACCGGGGCTAACCCCACTCGATGCGGAACACCTCGGCGTCGATAGTCCGAGCCGCCTCTGTGTGGTGGTCGTACTGACGCGGCAGGTCAAACTCGGCGGCGAACGCGTGGGTGATGTCGCCCTCTTCGTCGTCGGCGAAGGCCTGAACAAACTTGCGACTACCAGCGTTGTGGACGGAGTATGAGACGCGCGACAGCGACGCGGCAGCCGCGAGGAACTCGCGGTCAGCGTGTTCGTTGCCCGCCTGTGCGCCGAACGGTGGATTCATTAAAACGGTGACACCGGTCGCCTGCAGCGGCGGATCAGTCGCATCGGCGCGGACCCACTCAACCGATGCGCGGGCAGCGACCCGGTGCTCATTCTCCCGTGCCGTCGTGAGGGGGGCCGGGTCGAGCTCGACGCCCACGACCTGCGATGGAGCACGCAACGCAGCGCCCAGCGCGAGCATCCCGGTGCCGCTGCCGAGATCGACCACGGTCTGATCCTCGATGTCGTCGTGGAGGTCCGCGGTGTGGACGATATGTGCCGCGAGATCCGGTGGCGTGTGATACTGTTCAAGTGGGGCGCGCGGGTCGTCGAACCCGGCGACGACACCCAACTCTTGTGCGAGACGCCGGCGCGTCGACATTAGCTGAG
>CAYZJQ010000007.1:0-3992 GCA_964478805.1 uncultured Halobacteriales archaeon
GAGACCGAGCGAGCACCACACCGTGGGCTGGTTCGGCCAAGCCGGCCGTGTATCGCCGGACCGGCGAGAGCGCGGTGTAGCCCACGGAATTGCTTATGTCGACAGAGCGTCGGGACAGAGACGGACGATGGATCCCGACGGTGACATCAGCGGCGAGGTCACGCGGGTCGAGAGGATCAGGTATCTCCAAGGAGCAACCGGACACGCCGTCGGGAGTACGCTGTTTCTGCTTCTGGGTGGGCTGTTCTGGATGCTCGCGTATCGGTCGCTCGCGGTGGTCAGTGTCGCCGTGGCGTGTCTCGTCTCGGCGAACGGGCTCTCAATCTGGGCCTGGGACCGGCTTCGGGCACACTTTTTGTCCCGAGCCGCGGACGCAGCGGGATCCGACCCAAAGCGAGAGCTCACCGTCCGCCCCCTCTCGACCGACTCCCGCGTCGAGATACAGGCCGGTGCGGTCATGCTCCTCACCGTGGTGGGCTTGCTCATTGCCGGACGGTTCGCGTTGCAGTTCCTCGGCGCCCGCGCCTTTGGGTATCTCTGCGTCGCGGTGCTCAGCACCGGGAACGTCACCGCGCTGGCGAGGACGGTCCGCGAATCGCGGCCGTGATACTGCGAACGCGAGGCTGGGCACGCGTCCCCGCAGCAACGAACTGCTCCGGGCGCGAGCCCTGCAATCGGCTCCCTGCCGGATGCAACACGACCACCGAGCGCTATCACTCGCGGTCGGTCTCGAAGCGCTGACCACAGAGCCTTGCCCGAGCGGTCCGAACCGGAAGCATGACGCTGTACTTCGAGGATATCGAGCCGGGCGCGACGTACGAGGTGGGCGCGTACACGGTCACCGACGAGGAGATCATCACGTTCGCCGAGCAGTTCGACCCGCAGCCATTTCACGTCGACCCGGAGGCCGCCAGCGAGTCGATGTTCGGCGAGCTCGTCGCAAGCGGGCTCCACACGCTGTGTCTCTCCGTCCGGCTGTTCGTCACCGAGTTCGTCCAAGGCGGCCCGGGGCTCGCGAACATGGGTGGGCTCGGGATGGACGAGCTGCGCTGGCACGAACCAGTTCGACCGGGAGACACGCTCACCCTGACGGTGGAGGTTGTCGAGGCGCGGCCTTCCGAGAGCCGCGACGATCGCGGCTACGTTGAGTTCGTCCGTGAGGTGACGGTCGACGGCGAGCCGGTGCTGTCGGTCACTTCACACAATATCGTCGAACGGCGCGATTAGAGGACGCGGAACGCTCGCACGGTGTCGCGGTTGCTCGGTTCGTACAGCAGCTGGACGGCACCGCGGTCAGCGAAGACGCCCTTCCAGTCGCGGTGATAGAGAGGGAACGCGTCGTCGTTGCTCTCGACGTAGCTCACCTCGCTCGCGCGTCCACGGGTCGGACCGTTCCCCTCGTTTTCAGCGGTGACGAGCAGGTCACCGGTTACGCGGACGAGCTCGTCGAACACGACCTCGTCCTCAGGGTGGACGTGCTGGAGCGTCTCGACGGAGTAGACGGCGTCGAACACGTTGTCCGGCTGGTCGGGGAGGAACGACTCCAGCGCGTCGACGTGGATGGTCGCGATCTTGGCGAGCCGCGGGTAGTGTGACTTCATCGTCTCGACGGCGTCGGGGTTGATGTCGAGCCCCGTCAGCTCCTTGTAGCCCTGGCGACGGAGGTGTTCGAGGTGGCGGCCGGAGCCACAGCCCACCTCGAGGACGCGCGCGTCCTCGGCGACGTAGTGGTCGAACACGGTCGCGATCGTCTCGCTCACCTCGTTAGGACCGAGCTCGGCATAGTAAGCCGGCGAGTAGGCGCCCGACCGCTCGGCCCAGCCGCGGCGGTTCGACTCGGGGTCCACACTCACAGGAGACGGTCAAGGGATAAATGCCTCACGAGCCGTCCGCGGGATTAACCGCACCCCGCCCGTTGTGGCAGTATGGACGAGCAGCCGGAGGCCATCGCGGGGGTGGCTGACGTCGACCTCGGGGGCGAGTGGGCGGTCGTGACAGGAGCGACGAGCGGCATCGGGCGGGCGACCGCGCTCGCGCTTGGGCGGCTCGGCGCAAATCTCGTCGTCCACGGCCGCGACGAGCGGGCCGGCGAGACTCTCGTCAACGAGTTAGAGCGGCTCGGCGTCGACGCACGGTTCGTTGCCGCCGACTTCGCCGACATCGACGCCGTGCGACAGCTCGCCGGCGAAATCCGTGATACAACAGACGGGATTGACCGGCTATTTCACAACGCCGGTGGCCTGTTCCGCGGTACCGACTACACTGCCCTCGGGGTCGAGCGTACCTTCCACGTCAACCATCTTGCGCCGTACCTGCTGAATGCTGAACTCCACAGGCACCTGCGGGATAACGCCCGGGTCGTGACGACGGCCTCTTCGGCTCACGGGGGAGCGTCGCTCCAGCTCGACCGGGTCACACCGCCGAACGGACTAGGCGGCTTCGGCGCGTACAGCCACTCGAAGCTTGCGAACGTGCTGTTCGCAGCTGAACTTGCCGAACGACTCCCCCGTGTTAGTTCGAACAGCGTCCACCCCGGCGCCATCCCTGGCAGCGGGTTCAGCCGCTTTCTCCCTGGGCCGCTGCCGGCGCTCGTCGCGGAGTTCGACCGGTTGCCAGGTGTCGCGACAGTTGCTGACGGTGCAGCTGAGTTGCTGTACGTCGGCGTGAGCGAGCGGACGGCGGATGTCTCGGGGGCCTACTATGCGGACCGACACCGAAGTTCACCCTCACAGGCCGCACAGGACGACCGGAACGCACGACGGCTATGGCACCGCAGCGCCGAACTGCTCGGAATCGATGAGCCGCTGGCAGAGTGACCTACAGTAGGCCATCGCGCGAGTCACTGTCGCCGGCATCGTACTGTTTGAACATCCGGTCAAGCGCGCCGTTGCTCTCACGGGCATTCCTAACGCGCCGAGACTGCCGGAACCGGACGGCGAGAGCGGCTCCGACCGTGCCGAACAGTCCGACAAACAGGGTCGCGAGCGCACCGCCCACCAGCGTCTCCATCGACACCATGCCAACCACCGGGCCGAACGTTGCGACGTGAAGCGAGACTAGCGACAACAGCAGGCTCGCTCCAGCGACGCACTAACAGGCACCAACAGCCATGCCGATCGCTCACCGACCGCTCCGGTCGTCCGTTCCCCCATCGCCTCCTCCATCCGAGTAAGCAGATAGACCAGCGTCGCCACCCCGATGGCGTTGGCCGTGACTGCCACCCCCGCGATCTGGATGACCCCCATACTGAAGCCGTGCGGATACAGCCACAAAATTTCATCTCCTCGATATGTTTTACACGGGTGGGCGACGGCTGTAACGAACCAGTATCGGGGCTGCGACCGGAACGAAGCCGGGATTCAGCCGCCTCCCTCCCGAAGCGGTCGACGCCACAGCAGCCGACCGAGCGTCAGCCACGCAACCCTCAGCGGAACGAGCACGGCATTCGTCGAGACGACGAGCCAGCCCACCTGGGTCGGGAGCAGCGCCGCGAGTCGGAGGGTGACCAGCACCGCCGGAACCGCCGGGGCCGCAAGCAGCAGGACCACGCCCGTATCCCAGAAGTCGGCTCGCCGGAGTGCGCCACCGAGCAGGCCCACGCCCGCGAGGGTGGCCGCGAACCCCACGACGACGGTGGAGATGACGAGGAGACCCACTGGGATTTTCGCCGACTGCCGAAACCGTCCGGAAGCCGGTGCGGCCCAACACGAGAACGGCACGGGCGTAAACGGCCGCAACGAGCGCTCATGCCGACGCACGCGGTCACGAGGCCGAGCCGCCCCGCGCGCCCGAACTGGTCGTCCGTGTCAAGTGCCGTCCCGACTCCGACGAGGGCGACGGCCATCAGCAGCTATCCAGCGAACAGCGGCACGTCGATCGTCGTCGCGACGTACGGGTGGTCGCCGAGGACGACCGTCTCAACCCACGGGGTCGCCATCCAGAGGAGGCTCCCGCTGACGGCGACGCCGGCAGCCCGCGAATGGCCGAAGCGC
>CAYZJQ010000007.1:4092-38118 GCA_964478805.1 uncultured Halobacteriales archaeon
CCGGTCCACACCGCCGCACACACGGCGAGGAGCCACTACGGCTGGTCGTCGCGGCCGCGTTCACTGACAACAGGTGGAACGCGGCGGCCAGACCCATGACGCTCATCAGGTTGAACACGTTGCTCCCCATGACATTGCCGACGGAGACGCCGATCCGACCGTGGCGCACCGCGACGACCGACACGGCTTATTACCAGGCCCGATACGGGAGCACATGAGCGACCGGTGGCTCTACGCGTGGGCACTCGGATCGGTCTCCTTCGGCGGCGCGTCGCTGCTTGTCCCGCTGTACCTCGTCGAGTTGGGGGCGACGCCGTTCGAGTTGGGCCTGCTCGCCGCGACAGCGGCGAGCATCGGCGCCCCCGGTGCCATCCTGTTCGGCCGGCTGGCGAACCGGGTCGGCCACCGGCGCGGGCTGGTGCTCGCGACGCTCGCGATCATCGCCCTGGCGCTGGCGGTTGTCCCCCTGCTCGAGAGCGTCGCCGCGGTCATTGTCGCGAACGCCGCGCTGTGGCTTGTCGTCGCCGCCGTCGCGCCCGTCCTGACGATGTTGGTCGTCGACGGTGTTCCCGAGGCCGCCTGGAGCGAGCGTATCGGCCGGCTCAACAAGTACCAGGGGTACGGCTGGGCGGGGGGGCTCGTCCTCGGGGCGGCGTGGCCGTTCATTGGACCGCAACTCGTCGGCAGGAGCGCGACCCGAGCGCTGTTCGTCGTTCTCGCCGGTTGTGCGGCCGCGAGCGCGCTCGGGACCGCGCGGACGCTGCCTCGGTCCGCAGAGACCGGGTCGGTCATCGAAAGCAACCGACAAGCGCGCCGACTCGCGCGAATCGTCGCTGGATCACACCGCGGAATCAAGGGTGCGACCTTCGCGTTCACCCCCAGCCGACTCTACTGGACAACTCGTAACATCCGGCCGCGCCGTCTGTTGAGAAAGCTCTCGCCGGCACTGGGAGTCTATTTGCTTGCGGCGGCGTTCTTTTTTGTCGGGTCGGCGGCCTTCTGGGCACCGTTGCCCCTGCTGTTCACCGAGACCGGTTTCCCGACAGGGGTCATCTTCGCGCTGTACCTCGTCTCAAGTCTGGCCTCTGCCGTCCTCTACGAGGCCATCGGTCGGCTGGCGGCGGTGACGGACGTGCGCCTGCTCCAGAGCGGCGCGCTCGCCGGGCGCGCGCTGCTGTTCCCAGCGGTTGCGCTCGGCGTCGGCTTCGCTGGCCTCGCGGAGGTGGGGGCAGCCGGACTCGCACTCGGGGCCATTGGCGCGACGTGGGCAGTGATCGCCGTTGTCGGCACGAGCATTGTCACACGGCTCGCGCCGCCCAGCGTCCGCGGCGAGGTCTTGGGCATTTACACCGCGCTCGGCGCGGTAGCCGGCGGCGTCGGCGGCGTCCTCGGCGGCTGGGTCGCTGGCTTCGGCTATCTCGTCGCCTTCGGCGTCGCTGGCGGGCTCGTTCTCGCTGGAGCCGGGCTCGTGTTCTCCCTGCGCGTGCTCTCGGGGCGTGCCAAGATACTCGCGGCCGTCGACGACCTGCGCGTGCTCTCGGGGCGTGCCAAGATACTCGCGGCCGTCGACGACCTGCGCGTTGAGGCGGGCGATTGAGTCGGAAGCGTGGAGTCGGGACTCGGGGCCCGGGAGCTTTGCCCTGTCGTCCCCAAGCGAGACCGTGAGCCAGCCAACGGTCGAAACCTACGACTCGCTCGAGAGACAGGTGGCGCTCGTGACAGGCGCGACACGCGGTATCGGCGCGGCGGTCGCGGCCGACCTCGCCGACCGTGGCGCGACGGTGTATGCCGGCGCGCGCGACACCGAGGACGTGACGGCGACGGACCAACGTCCCATCCGGCTAGACGTGACCGAAGAGTCCGAGATCGTCGCTGCTGTCGACCGCATCGATGAGGAGGCCGGACGACTCGACGCCGTCGTCAACAACGCTGGCGTGTTCCCGCGGTCAGGACCACTCCACGAGACCGATACGGAGGATCTTGACTGGACGCTTGAGGTAAACCTGCGGGGCCCGGCGCTGGTCAGTAAGTACGCGCTCCCGCTGTTGCTTGAACGGGAGGCAGGGCGCATCGTCAACCTCTCGTCGGGCCTCGGGCAGTTCACGCGCGGCGAGATGGGCAGCGACTACCCGCCCTACCGTATCTCAAAAGTCGGGCTCGGCGGGCTGACGGCGTACCTCCACGGCGAGTACGCGAGCGACGGCCTGCTGGCAAACGCCGTCTCCCCGGGGTGGGTCCGCACGGATATGGGTGGCCCGAACGCGAACCGCTCGCCCGAGAAGGGCGCAGAGACGCCCGCATGGCTGGCACGGTTCCGGCCGGGGAGTGCCGCCGGCCGGCTGTGGCGCGACAAGGAAATCGTCGATTGGTGACCGCCCGAAAGCGTACGCTGGACGGTCGCCGCGGTCCGACGTGAACCGCACGACCGCGGTCGCGGGAGGCGCGGCGCTCGGTGGAGTCGCCGGACTCGGTCTCGCCGCCGTGTCGCTTGCGAGCATCCCGGCCGAGCCGGCCGGCGACGGCTTCGTCGCCGGGCTCGCCGTGGCCTTCAGCATCGGCATCGGACTGGCGGGACTGGCCGCGCTCGGCGAGGCGGCGACCCTCACCGCGCTCGATCGGTGGTCGTCGCTCGACGGCTGGGGTCGGCGGCTTCTCCTCGGCGGCGCGATGCTTGGCGGGGGGAGCGTCCTGCCCCTGCTCGCCGTCCGCGGACTCGCCGCGGTTGCTGGCAGGGCCGTTGGGTCGCCGCTGTACACCCTGTACGGTCGGCTCTCCGGACCGCTGGTGAGCCTGTGGTTCGTCTGTACGCTCGGGGGCATCGCCGTCACGACCGCTGGTGTCCTTGCACACGCCGGCGGCACGCTCGTGGACTGACGCCTACGCGAGCCGCGAGAGGTAGCGGCGGGTCAGCGCCGGCGACCAGAACCGCGCGAGCAGCCGCCGGGCGAGCAGGACCGCGGCGACACCGATGAGCACCCCTGCGACCGTGTCAGTCAGGTAGTGGGTGCCGATATACACCCGCGAGACGGCGACGATCGCGCCGACGCCGGCGACCGGTGCGGCGGGCAGCGTCTCCGAGCGGCGCGCGACCAGCGCGTACACCGTGACTGCGGCAGCGTGGCCGGAGGGAAAGGAGGTGGCGACCGTCGCAGCGCCGCCGGTGTCACAGACCGGGTGGGGCGGAAACGGCCGCCCGACAACGCCCATCAGCGTCGCGACGACCGCACCGGTGATGGAGAGCGCAACGGCCGCGGTGAGGAACTCCGTGCGCCACCCCGCGAGGTACGCGAGGCAGAGCAGGACGACGGCAGCCGCGGCCGATCCGAGCCCGGTGACCGAGGTCGCTACCTTGGTCGCAAGCGGCGTCCGGAGCGTGGCGACCGCCTCGGCGGTTCGGAGGTCGAGCGTGAACAGCAGATCAAGCAGGTCCCGGAACGTCTCGAGCACGGTTGCGGGCCGTGGTGAGACGACAAAGGCGCTCGGGTCCCGGCGGGCGGCTCAGGCAGCCGTCCCGGGGCGGTCACGCCACCACGCGAGGAGGGCGTAGCCGGCCGCACCCCACACGAGAAACTCGAGGTAGAAGGAAGGCGACCACAGGTAGTAAAAAAAGAACTCGCCGGGCGGAATCGCAAGGGGATCCGACGGGACGGCCAGCGGCCAGACGAGAAACAGCGCGTCGTTCGGCCGACCGTTGACGACGATGTGGAGGGCGTCAAGCATGAGGTGCGAGCCCCAGCCGACGGCGACGGCGCGGCCGCGGGCACCTGTCCATGCGATCAGCAGCGCGACCGGGAGCAACAGCGCCGAGTGGCCGACCGAGTGGAACAGGTCGACGAGACCGAGCGTCGCCAGCGGCTTATCAACGAGATCGGGGAGCGCCGCCCCACAGACGAGCCAGCGCGGCGACAGCCGCGTCGCTCGCCCGAGAAGTGCGGCCGCGACGAGGTGTGTCGCGAAGAGCACGGGTGGAGTAGGCGCCGCGCGGTCAAGCGGGTTTCGACGACTACTCCTCGACGTGCTGGCCCCAGAACCCGCCGTGTTTCACAACGTGGAGGTCACCCTCAACGCGGGTCTGACACGCCAGCCGCAGTCCGTCGTTGGGGTCGTGCGGCGGGATGGAGAGCCGGCGACGCTCGGCTGCTGTCGGATCACTCGTCGGTCCGTCGACGGCGACCGCACAGGTGCCGCAGGTGCCGTGGCCGCGACAGTTGAGTGTCCCACTCGCACCGTTGTGTGGACTCTCGCCTGCTGCAAGCAACACGTCGCGCAACAGCGCGTCCCGTTCGCAGTCGATGTGTTCTCCCCGGAAAGTGACCGTCGGCATGGACGTGTGAACGAGTTGCGAGGACAAAACCCTGTGGCCGATACCTCGTGAGCCATCGGGAGGCCTCCGGAGCCGTCCGGAACGACAACGGCATCGCTTCGACTGGAGGTTCGTGTTGAGCGGTGGCGAAAGATTTAGTTAGATATGACCCATGCGGAGCATTAACACGGTGAGGATGCGGATGGGCGTTCGCGACCACCTGCCGATCAGTACCGACGGAGGCACCGACAACGACACACACCACGAGTGCCGTGACTGCGGGCGGAATCTCGAGGCTGACACAGAGAGCTGCCCAGCGTGCGGCGGAGGGGTCGCCGTGTATCGGCTGTAACCGTCGGGCGCAAACGTCATTCCCCGGGCGGGTGAAAAGCCGGTATGGGATTCAGAACACACCTCATCAACGGGATCGTCTCGCTCGTCATCAGCGCAGTTGTCACGCTCTACCTCGCAAAGGAGGAGGACGCCCCGTGGGACGAACTTGACCTTGCGCTCACGGCCGCCGTCTCGGGGTTCCTCTCGGGCTTCTTTACCAGCATGTTCGCGAAGCCGGAGTCCGACGCCGAGTGAGCGGTGGTCCACGACCGCGTTCACGCGCGCGAACCGACGCATGACCGTGACCGCTGGACTGTCGGCCGGCTCGTCGACCTGACGGAACGTGACGGCCACGCCGTCGCCACTGTCGTTCCGGAGGAATCAGACGGCGACGAGGTCGAGCTGGTCGTGACGCTTGCCGTCCGCGACCTGTTCGTCTCCCGACTCAACCTCGGGCCCGACGAGTCGCCGGTCGGCGAGCGCGTCTGGTACCGCAAGAAGGGCTGTTGAGCTATCCACGGCTGAAGCCGTGGCTTTTCGCCCCGTGTCTCGTATAAACCCCCTGCGACCTGGGGGTGGGCTTCATCCAGCCGGAGGGCATAGCGACATGTATGACATTGTCAGGAACGAGACGACTGACGGCCGTATGGGCGATCATCCAGGGACTCCAGCTCGCGGCGCTCCCGGGCGTAACGGTCGCCGTCGTTCGGCGGCTGGTCGGAGAAAACTTCGCAGGCGCCGATGGGCTGGAAGCGCGCCCAGGTTACGTCCGCCAGCTCCGGGCGACCGGAATCGGGCTCGCGGCGGCTGGAATCGCCGGCGCCGCAATGGAGCGGGTCGCCGACGACCCGAGCGACAAGGCGTGAGGCTGCCGGGGGCCGAGGGTTTTTCGGCCTCCTCCCGAACGCCCGGGCATGGGTGACAGTGCGCACACACCGCCTGGGCTACCGGTGGTGGGAAGCGGGCCACGGCTGGCGCGCGACCCGCTGCGGTTCTTCGTCGGCATCCAGAACGCCTACGGGGGCCAGTATCCGCTCGCGCGACTCAATACGCCGGTCGGCGACGACATCACGGTCGTCCTTGACCCGGAGCTCGTCCACGAAGTGCTCGCCGATCGTGAGCGATTCGGCCGGCCGGCCGCCGACCCGGAGGTCCAACAGCGCAACGGACTGCTGTCGAGCGAGGGGGCGCTCTGGGAGACCCAGCGGTCGGTGCTGGATCCACAGTTCGTCGGCGGACGGCTCGCTGAGTACGCCGAAATCGCGGGACAGGCGGTCACGGAGATGCTCGACGAGTGGCCCACCAGGGGAACGCTTGATCTCTACCGCGAGCTGTCGGTGCTGACGATGCGGGTCATCTCGCGGTCGCTGTTCAGCCGCGACCCGACCCGCGAGCAGGCGGCTGCGGTCCATGAGGCGTTGGGAACGCTCTCGACGGCCGTCGAACCCGGGCTCGCCGACTTCGTCCTGCCCGAGCGGCTCCAGCCTGGCCCCGACGACGCTGTCGAGGAGGCCGACGCCGTGCTTGAGTCGGTCGCGACGGAGTTCGTCGATTGGCACCGCGACCACGAGGACCCGCCCGATGATCTCATTACCGGGCTGATGATCGCCCAGCAAGAGGGCGCCGACCTGTCCGAGAACGAGCTCGTCGACGAGACGGTGCTGTTCATGACCGGCGGCCAGGAGACGACTGCCCAGACCATCACGTACGCGTTGTACTGGCTGTCAAGACATCCCGAGATCCGCGAGCGAGTCCGCGCGGAAGCTCGGCGCGTCCTTGACGGTGACGTGCCCGGCTGGGAGCATCTCCCAGAGCTCACAGTGACCGAGCAGGTTGTCCGTGAGACGCTCCGGCTGACCCCCGCAGCCTGGAACATCTCGCGGGAGGCCCGCACGGCAACCACCCTCCGCGGGACGCGGGTCAAGCCGGGCGAGCTCGTCCTCATGCCACCATACGCCCACCACCGCGACCGCAGCGTGTGGGGTGACGCCAATCGGTTCCGTCCTAATCGATGGGACGGGGAGGTCTCGCGCGGGCTTGACGCATACTTCCCGTTCGGCAGCGGGCCCCGCGTCTGTATCGGCCGGCAGATCGCGCTGACCGAGGCGCAATTCGCGCTCGCGCACGTGCTCTCCCAGTACGACGTCGAGGTGCTCGCCGACGAGCTCGACCTCCAACCGTCGGTGACGCTCCGACCACGCGGGACGGTCCACGCCGAGGTGACAGCGCTGTCGTAGTGTCATCGGAGCCGTCGGCAGGGACGACGGGGATGCGGCGTGCGCGGCACGACGAAGAAAAGTAAAGTCCTGCGGCGGGTGGTCACGCGGCTCAGCGCAACGACCGATGCGGGGCGCGGCGTTCACTCTTCGTGTTCCTCGTGGTCAGCGCCGAGGTTCAGGCTCCCGAGCAGCCGCGCGGTAACGACCTGTTCGACGATATCGACGACGAGCGCCTCGTCGTCGGTGTACTCGGCGAGAATGCCGAGCGGGAGTTCGCCGCCGGCCATCTCGCGGTGGCCGCCGGCGCTCCCCAGGTCGCCGAACGCGCGGTCGAGCGTCTCGCCGACGTGGACGCGGGCGTCGGTCGACCGGGCGCTGAGGTGGACGGTGTCGTTGACGAGGCCAAAGACCACGGCGGTCTGGACCCCTTCAACTGTGGCGAGGTAGTCGGCCGCCTGGGGCAGGGCGTCGCGCTCGCTCGTCCGCCCGACGTGCGAGACGAGCGTTCCGCCGCGGACGACCCGATTGTGGATGGCATCGGCGATAGCGTCGACAGTCGCGCCGCTGACCGACGGCGTCGACAGCCGGCGCAGCAGGTCGCGGTCGGCACGGTCGTGGAGCAGCGCGGCGGCCCGGTACTCCCCAGGAGTCGCCCCCCGGAGGAATGAGAGCGTTTCGCGACGGATCGCAAAGAGCAGCGCCGTCGCCAGCGACGCGTCGAGCGGCACGTCGAGGTCGTCGACGTACTCAGTGAGGATCGTCGCCGTCGCGCCGGCCGCCTCACGGTGGTCGACGTACCGCGCATCGACCGTCCCAGCGGGGTGGTGGTCAAGCACGATGTCAACGGGCGTCCCCTCGGGAACGTGGTTGTTGACACCCGGCGTCGCGTGGTCGACAAAGGCGAGCAGCGACCCAGCCGGTCGGTCGATGACCGCGCTCGCTTCGAACTGTTGAAGCTTTATTTCGAGGAGGTTAATGAACGCGCGGTTCTGTTGGTGGGAGACGTCGCCGCTGTAGACGATGCGGCGCTCGTCGACGCCGGTGTGCTTTGCGATCCGACCAAGGGCATAGGCGCTCGCTAGACAGTCCGGGTCCGGATTGTTGTGACAGACGATAGTGAGCGCGTCCCGCGCCTTGAGCAGGTCGTACAGGGCCGCGACATCGGCCATACGGTGGGTTCGTGACCCAATAACAAGACCTTGTGCCCCGCGAGCCGACGGGTATAGAAAGCCCGAACGCATCCAACAGAATATGCATCGTGCCAACCGGCTCACGTTCGCGCTTACCGGGGCGACAGCCGCCTCATTCGGCTACACGCTCGTCACGGACGACGAGCCGTTGGACACGCTCCCCGGCCTCGCCGTGCTGTCGGTCGCGGCCTCCTACTACGAGCTCGCGGCCTCCGATACGCCGGCGCAGTAAGCCAGCACCGAGACCCAGCCGCGACCACTTCCGCTGCGGGAGGCGACCGCTTTTGTCCGGCACGGTCGAATCGAACGCCGATGGAGTCGTCTGAGCCGCCGCGGCCCGCGACCGTGCCGTCACCCGAGGGGACGGGCGTCGTCGTCTGGCACCGGGAAGGACTGCGGACTGCGGACCACCCGGCGCTCGCGGCCGCGACCCGGCGGGGCGACGTCGTCTGCCCGGTCTTCGTCTTCGACCCGGCGTTCTACGACGACCGAGGACTGGCCTGTGACGCACGGGTGCGCTTCCTCCACGAGTCGTTGGCCGACCTCGACGCACAGTACCGGCGGGCCGGCAGCGACAACGCCGGGCTGATGCTCGCACACGGCGACCCCGTGGATCTGCTCGCGGGGTTCGTCGACGCGGGATGGACCGTTATCGCCGCGCGCTCGCCGACCGGCCGCTATGGGAAACGACGCGACGACCGCGCCCGCGAGGTCGGCGTCGAGTTCGTCGCCGACGACGGGTTGGTCTACGACGCCGACCGCCCCCGCGAGAGCTGGGAGGCGCAGGTCACCGAGTGGTTCGAAGCCGACCCGCATGCCTTCGACCCGACGACGGTGGAACTCACCGCGCTCGACACCGGCGTGGCGATCGAGAGGATCGAGAACCGCTACGAGGTGGAGCCGACCAAGCGGAAAGTGCCGCCCGGTGGACGCTCTGCTGGCCTCAACCGGCTCGATGAGTTCCTTGAGCGGATCGGCGACTATCCGGGCAACATCTCCTCGCCGCTGGACGCCCGCGGAGGAACCAGCGGACTGTCGCCGTATCTCCGCTTCGGCTGTCTCTCAGTCCGGGAGGTCTACCAGCGCGTTCACGCCGAGGTGTCCGACTGCCGGGCGCGCGAGCTGTTCGTCTCGCGGCTCTACTGGAATCGCCACTACGAGCAAAAGCTCGCCGACTGGCCTGGCTGGCTTGACGAGGCCGCCAACCCCGAGCTCCGGTGGTTCAACCGCGAGAAGTACGACCCCGACCTGGTCGCGGCGTGGAAGCGCGGGGAGACGGGGTATCCGATGGTCGACGCCGCGATGCGGTGTCTCCGGGAGACCGGGTGGCTCAACTTCCGGATGCGCGCGATGTGCGTCTCCTTTTATTTTCACGTCCTCCAGCAGCCATGGCAGCGCGGCGCCGACTGGTTCCACCACCACCTCATCGACTCAGAGGCGAGCATCAACTACACCCAGTGGCAGTACCAGTGCGGGCTGGTCGGCAAGCCCGGGCTTCGGCTGTATAACCCCCGCAAGCAGGTGCGCGACCAGGATCCCGATGGAGAGTGGATTCGCGAGTACGTCCCCGAACTCCGGGGACTTCCCAGCACTCACCTCTCCCGGCCGGAGGGAACACCCCTCCACGTCCAGCGCGAGTGCGGCGTCTCGATCGGTGACGGACCGAACGATGACTACCCGTACCCGATCGTCGACTACGAGGCTGCAGTCTCGCGGTTCCGGCGGCGCTACGGAGCTGTCGCGTCCGACGCGGCCGCCCGGCTCGCCGACGAGTCGGTCGCCCGACGCGTCTCGCTGTCCGGCGGCATCCCGGCCGCGAAGCGTATCGCCGCCGAACACGGTGGTGACGACGACGGCGGCGAACAGGCCGACCTGACCGCCTTTGAGTGACCACGTCAAGAGACACCGGCTCGCGCGCCACCAGCAGGTTCATCGGTGTGCTCGCGTAGTCTAGGGAAATGCCCATCGAGCTGACCGGGGCGCACACAACCGCCCGCATCATGGTCGACGACGAGTCGCTCGTCGAGGCAGAATGTCTGGCCCAGATCCAGACACTCATCGACCACCCCGCGTTCACCGAGCCGGTCCGGATCATGCCCGACACCCATTGGGGTGCGGGCGCGCCCATCGGGTTCACGATGCCGCTGCCCGACCAAGTCGTCCCAAACGTGGTCGGGATCGACGTGGGCTGCGGCATTGCAGCCGCGAACCTCGGCGACGCGCTCCCGCTCGCGGACGCAGAGCGTGAGCGGCGTGTCCGCGATGTGGTCCCGATGGGGCGGGACGTCCACGACGACGACGACGCCGTCAACGTGGTCGAGGCGTTCCCGTTCGCCCGCGCGAACGACCGGTTTCAGCGGTTTGACGACGCTTTCGCCGCCAAGCACGGCCGCCGGGTCGACCCGCCCACGTTCGAGTTCGACGGCTACGACGCCGAGTACTTCCAGGCGTTGTGTGACCGCGTACTCGCCGACCAGCGGCTCGGGACCGACCACGTCATCAACAGCGCCGGCACGCTCGGCGGCGGCAACCACTTCGTCGAGTTCAACCGTGCCCAGACATCCCACGACTACTGGCTGGTCGTCCACAGCGGTTCGCGTTACCTCGGCAAAGCTGTCGCCGAGTACTGGCAGGGCCGCGCAACCAGTTACCGCAACGCCGACGGCATCCGCGCGGCAGTGCCCGACGACCTCGCTCGCTTCCTGAAATTCGACCTCGAGGCCGTGAGCGACGCCGATCTCTATGTGTGGATCACCGGCGGAAAGGGGGAGTCCCACATCGACCGCGAACGGGTGCGTCGCGAACTCGACGGATCGGAGATCGAGCGGGCGTTCGATGTGCTCGGTGATCTCCGGCCCGAACCTGAGGCGCGCAATACCGACCTCGACCCGCTGGAAGGCCGGGAGGCACACGGCTACTACGTCGACATGCTGTTCGCCCAGCAGTACGCCCGCTGGAACCGCGAACTGATGATCGAGGCGATCTGCGAGGCGCTCGGCGTCGAGCCAGCTGATCAGTTCCAAAGCCTGCACAACATGATTGATTTCGATGACTTGGTCATACGGAAGGGCGCGACCCCAGCGCGCGCGGGCCAGCGGCTCGTCGTTCCGTTCAATATGGCTGACGGCTCTGTACTTGCGACCGGGAAGGGGAACGATGAGTGGTTCTCGACCGCGCCGCACGGCGCGGGCCGGGTGATGGGCCGCGGTGACGCCCACCGGACGCTCTCGCTCGCTGACTTCGAAGCCGCGATGGAGGGGGTTTACTCGGAGTCGGTCGTCTCGGGCACTATCGACGAGGCGCCGATGGCGTACAAGTCGGCCGAGCGCATCGCTGCCGCCCTAGAGCCGACCGCCCGCGTCGACGATTGGCTCGACCCAGTCCACAATCTGAAGGCCAAGAACTGACCCTTATTGATCGGGAACGAGGGCGACCCGGAGTCGTCGGTAACCCCGCTCGAACCCGTGGTCGTGGAGCCCGTGGCCCGCCTTGGACAACGCCACCGTCACCGCGTCGTGGATCCGGTCCGGGCGGCGGGCGCCGAGTTCGACCAACAGTCCGCCGGCCGGCGAGACGCGGTACTCGCCGACGCTGTGCTCCTCGAGCGCGGCGACCGCGGCCCGCAACGCCGTCTCGTCGATCCGGTCGCGACAGACGGCCGGCACTGCGACCCCGGCGACACGCTCGGTGTCGACACCGTCCGGGAAGTCGTCCACGGGCTGCGTTACGGGACCGAGCATTGTAGCTCCACGGCCTACCTCGTCACGCCCGGTCACCGAACGCCGTGTCGAAGTCGACGAGGTGGTTGACGCTACCTGGACCGCGACCCACGTCCGCCGGCCGCTCAATGGTCGCGCTAGTGAACCGGATGGCGCGTTCGACTGCCGTCGGAAGGGCGTCGCCGTGCGCGAGCCGCGCCGCCACGGCGGCCGAGAGCGTACACCCGGAGCCGTGGGTGCGCTCGGTCGCGACACGCGCGCTCGTGATCGTTCGCGTTTCCGAGCCCGTCACGAGCGTGTCGCGCACCTCGTCGCCGGTGGCGCGGTGACCACCCTTCAGCAGGACGGCGTTGGCGCCGCGGTCGAGCAGGTCGTTCGCGGCCGCCTCGACCGCCGCCGCGGAGTCCGGCTCGATGCCGGTGAGTTCGGCAGCCTCGTCGGCGTTGGGCGTCACCAGCGTCGCCGCCGCAATCAAGTCGTCGTACGCCGAGAGCGCGTCCGGTTCGAGCAGCACGTCGCCGGCCGTCGAGACGAGCACTGGGTCGACAACGACGGGCCCGTCGTACGCCGCGAGACGCTCCGTTGCGGCCCGGACGCCCGCCTCGGTCGCGAGCATCCCTGTCTTGACCGCGCCGACGTCGAAGTCGTCGACAACGGCATCGAACTGCGCCTCGACCTCCGCGCGGGGGAGCACGTGCGTCGACTCGACGCCGCGGGTGTGCTGGGCTGTGACCGCGACGACGACGCAGCCGCCGTAGACGCCGAGCCGCGTCATCGTCTTCAGGTCCGCGGCGATGCCGGCGCCGCCGCCCGAGTCCGTGCTCGCGACGGTGAGTGCGTACGGCGGACGCTCGGAGCGTTCGGCTCTCACGCCCGATCACCGTTGCTCGCCACCGCGACCCCCGTGATCCGCTCCCCGAGCGGGTCGGTGTCAACGTCGCTGAGCCCGGCGACAGCGTCCCGGAAGGCCGTCTGGTAGCTGGCCGGCCCGTGGACGGGCCCGAACGCGCCGTCCGCGGCGGCCTCACCCGCGAGTCCGAACGCGGTCGTGCCGACAAGCGCGGCCACAAGTGGGTCCTCAAGCCCACCCGCAAAGGTGGCGGCCGTCGCGCCGAGCATACAGCCCGTGCCGACGACCTCGCCCATCGCGGGATCGCCCGCCGCGACCTCGTAGGCGCGGTCGGCGGTCGCGACCACGTCGGTCGCGCCGGAAGCAACGACGACGGTGTCGTACGCGCGGGCACAGGCCGCGGCCGTGGCGGCGATGTCGTCGTACTCGCCGACGGACTCGACGCCGCGAACCTCGGCGGCCTCACCCGCGAGCGCCGTCACCTCGGCGTAGTTGCCCTTCAGAATCGCCACGTCGAGCTCGGCGGCGAGCCGGCGGGCCACGCGGTCGCGGGTCGACGTAGCACCGACGCCCACTGGATCGAGTACGACGGGGACGCCAGCCTCGTTGGCCGTCTGGCCAGCCGTCACCATCGTCGCCTCTCCCGCCTCGCTCACCGTCCCCATGTTTAGCAGGCACGCCTCCGCGCCTGTAACCATCTCGTCGACCTCTCGCTCGTCGTCGGACATGACCGGAAGCCCACCCCAGTGGAGAATGATCTGTGCCACGTCGTTCACTGTCACGGCATTAGTGACGGCGTTGACGAGTGGCGCGGTCTCGGCCACAGCTCCGAGCGCCGCCGGCAGCGTCGGCAACTCCTCGGTCACGGCCGTTCACCTCCATTGGGCACGGCGTCGACACCCGACTGGCGGCGACGACGCCCCTCCTCAACCGCCGCGGCGAGCCGTCGGGTCGCGGTTGTCGGATCCTCCGCCTCCGTGATGGCGGAGACAACGGCGACGCCGTCCGCGCCCGCGGCGACGACGTCTGCGGCGTTCTCAGGCGTGACACCGCCGATGCCGACGAACGGCACGTCAACAGCCGCGTCGACCGCGCGGACAGCATCAAGCCCGACCGCCTGGTTCGCCTCGTCAACGTCCTTCGAGTCTGTGTGGAAGACAGCGCCGACGCCGAGGTAGTCGGCACCGGCAGCGGCGGCCTCGCGTGCCCCCTCAACCGTCGAGACGGAGCGGCCGACAAGGACGGCCGGGCCGAGTTGCTCACGCGCGACGGCGATGGGCAGGTCATCGTCGCCGAGGTGGACGCCGTCCGCACCGGCGGCGCGGGCGACGTCCACGCGGTCATTAACGATGAGCGGCACATCGGCGTCGGTACACAGCGGACGCAGGTCGCGGGCGACGGCGAGCTGTTCGCGCGCACTCCGGGCCTTCTCGCGCACTTGCACGACATCGACCCCGCCATCGATGGCGGCCTCGGCCACCTCGCGAGTGGTGCGGCCTGCCGACAGGTCTGCCTGAGTCACCAGGTATGTTCCTAGCTGGGTAGTATTCATTGGTAGTAGCTGTTATCGACGGGAGCGACAAACCAGTGGCGGTCACCCATGGTGGTCCAGATGCCAGCCGGTGACGCGCATGTCAGCGCCAAGTGAAGTAGGTGGAGTTCGTACGAAAGGTATGACAGACCTCACGCCCACTCCAGGAATCCACCATGTCACCTGCATCGCCGGTGACCCGCAACGCAACCTCGACTTCTGGGTCGAGACGCTCGGTCTCCGGCTCGTGAAGCGCTCTATCAATCAGGACGATCCCGAGACGTATCATTTCTTTTTCGCGGACGCAGAGGGGACCCCCGGCACGAGTATGACCTTCTTCCCGTGGGAAGGGATGCGCCAGGGTAAGGTCGGCTCTGGACAGGTGGCCCGGACCGCGTTCCGCGTTCCTAACGGGAGTCTCGACTTCTGGGAGGCCCGCTTCGACGAGCACGGCGTTGAGTACGACGAGCGTGTCGAGCGGTTCGGCGAGTCAGTCCTCCCGTTCCGCGACCCCGACGGCCTGCCAGTCGAACTCGTCGCGGTTGACGTGCCCGACCACGACCCGACGGTGCCGTGGACGGCCTACGTCCCCGAGCAACACGCCATCCGTGGGTTCCACTCCGTCACGCTGTGGCTCGCCGACCCCGAGCCGACGGCTGACCTGCTGGAGACGATGGGATTCGAGCACACCGGCACGGAGCAGTCGGCGGGGGACACGCCGGGGGACGAGCGCACCCGCTTCGCGGCACCGGGTCCGGTGGGGAACTACGTCGATGTGCTTCCGACCATCGAGGGTGGCCGACAGGGCCACGGGACGGTCCACCACGTCGCCTTCCAGACGCCGACCGACGAGGACCAGCAGGCGATGCGCGAGGCCGTCCAGGGGTTGGGGCTGCGACCCACCAGGCAGATCGACCGCCACTGGTTCCGCTCCGTCTACTTCCGCGAACATGGCGGCGTCCTCTTCGAGTTGGCGACGAGCGATCCGGGGTATGACAGCGACGAACCACTTGACGCGCTCGGCGAACGGCTCGTCCTTCCCGGAGAGTTCGAGGCACGACGCGAGCAGATCGAGGCGAACCTAACCGACGTGACCGTCCCACGCTCCAACTCGGCGCCAGAGGTCGAGAGCGACGACTAAGTGAGGCGACCGATTCCGGGGAAGGCGCCGCACCTAACGGGGTCGCGAACAGCGAGCGCCCTCAGGAAACAACTGACACGTGCGCCGGAGAGTCAGCGGGCTCACGGCTGACGGCGGACGCCCGTCTGAACTCATTGTTCGTCCATCCAGACAGAATCATGAAACACGTATGTCCACATTTTATTCCTAGAACTATGTGCCCGAGTAGAGTTAAGTGAGTCGGCTGGAAACTCATTGTATGGAGCGTTCGAACGTACTGTACGTTGAGAAAGCCTGCGCGTACATCACCCGGAACGGCTCGGAGCTGTTGACCTTTGAGGGCCCGGGCCACAACGGCCTTCAGATCCCGAAGGGGACGGTCGAACCGAACGAGGACCCACAGGAGGCCGTCTACCGAGAGATCGTCGAGGAAAGCGGGCTGGCAGCTGTCGAGGGAGCGCATCATCTTGTCACTGACGTGTGGCAGCGCCGGCTCTCCCCACCGAAGCGGTACGTTCGCAACTTCTACCACGTTCCCATCCACGAACCGCGCGACGAGTGGACTCACGTCGTCACCGGCACTGGCGAGGAGGTTGGCGCCGAGTTCTCCTTCTCGTGGGTCGATCTCGGGACCGACGAGCGGTTCGCGCTCGATCTTGACGATTATGTTCACGCGCTCCCCGGCTGGCGCGACCCAGAGCCAGCGCGGGTAGGCGTCGCCGCCGACTAGTCGACCGTAAGCGACATCCGTAGGCGGTGAACAGGTCGCGCATGCCATCCGTTGACGAGCTACGCGATGAAGTCCGGGTCGCCGTCGGTCGCTACGAGCGGCGCGAGTCGACCGCGTTCACGAAGGAGGCGCTCGCCGCCATCTGCGAGGCACTCGACGCCCCGGTCGGCGACGGTCGGCTGCCCCCGAAGGCAGAGATGCGCGCGACAATCCGCGAGCGGGTAGGGCGAAACGCCGACGAGGGGGCGTTCCGAAAGGCCGATCTCGAGGTGATCGCGGCGGCGCTCACCAGCGACTGACCTCACAGGCCCGCGAGCAACTCATCGAGCGCGTCGCAGTGGGACCGCGCCCACGCCGCACAGTCCGTCGTCGCGACGTGGAACACCTGGCAGGTCCCGGTGTCGGGCGTGCCGGTGAGCGAGACGGTAGGATCGGTTCGCCGTTCCCACGCCAGCGTCCACGGTTCTGGGGGATCGACCCGGACGTAGGTGGTGGCGCCGCTCGTCGTGTCGATCTCGTCGAGACGGAGCTTGCGGCGACCAGCGGCGTTCGTCGCGTCCACGATCGGTCTTGTTTCGTCCGGGACTACCGGCGACGTCCGGATCGCCTCAAGAAAGCGGGCAAGACCACCGGCCCGCCACGTCAGGCTGGCGTGGGTTGTGAACGTCTCAACGTGGACCGCCGGGTTGACGGGAATGGACGTCGCGGCTGGCATCACTCGCGGTATGGACGGTCAGAACAAGAACGGCTCGGCGGTCATTTCGGCTCTTGTGATCATCAGGGGAACCGTGCGGGACGTCACTCCGTCCGAACGGTCTTCCGTCCGTGTCCCCTATCGGAAGTATGCGCGTGCTCGTCGTCGGCGCCACAGGATTTGTTGGCTCGCGGCTGGTCACGGCGCTGGTCCACGCGGGCCACGAGGTGGTGGCCTTCTCGCGGTCGGCGAGCGAGGAGTCATTTCCTGCAGGCGTCGAGCCGTTCGAGGGCGACCTGGGTGACCCTGACTCTTTGGAGGGGCTCTGCGAGGGCGTCGATGTTGCCTACTACTTCATTCACTCGCTCACCGCTGATGACTTTGCCGAGCGGGACCGCACCTACGCCGCCCGCTTCCGCGACCTCGCCTCGGCCGCAGGCGTCGACCGCGTCGTCTACCTCAGCGGCATCAGCGGCGACGAGTCGGACCTCTCCGAGCATCTCGCCTCCCGCCGCGAAGTCGAATCCGTCCTCGCGGAGGGGAGCTATGATCTCACCGTTCTCCGGGCAGCCATCATTATCGGCGCTGAGAGCGCGAGTTTCCGCATCGTCAACGATCTAACCGACCGACTCCCGCTGATGGTCGTCCCGAAGTGGGTCGAGACGCCCTGTCAGCCCATCGCCATCACAGATACGGTCGCGTACCTGCTCGGCGTCCTCGATCATGAGGAGACCCGAGGCGACATCTACGACATCGGCGCTCCCTCGGTATGGTCTTACGAGTCCCTGATGCGTGAGACAGCCCGGCAGAAGGGACGAAGGATCCGGATTGTGCCGGTCCCAGTGATGACGCCTGAACTTTCATCACACTGGCTGCGGGTTACGACCGACGTACAGTACGCTATCGCGCGACCGCTCGTCGAAAGTATGCGTAATCCAGTGACCGTAGACGCCGAACGCGACCTCCAGCGTATCGTCTCCATCGAACAGACATCCATCGAGGACGCCATCGCCGCCGCGGTTACCGGCTGACTACTCTTCGACGACGGGGATATCGACGCCGCCGCGGAGCCGCTCGAGATGGTTCCGCGCCGCGTCGGTGAGCGGGTAGCTCCCCTCTAAATCCGCCGGAGGACGCCCGTGGACCAGCCGACCAAACGGCCCGGAGACGGGACCGTAGAGCCGTTCAATGCGGGTAGCCAGCCGGTCATCGATTCCCTGAGCACGCAGAAGGTGGGCGACCGTACGACCGCCGGCATGGACCGCTTCGTCGTCGACGAGGAGGAAGGCAAAGGGACGCTCGCCGAACTGCGCGCGAAGGAACGACTGGGCAGCGTCGCTTCCCCACGAGACCGGGTGAACGTCGTCGAACTGCCGGGTGACGGCCCGCGCTGCCGCCCGGAACACCCGGCGACGGCCGTCGTAGATCAGGACTCTGGGTTGTTCCATACACCCTGCAGGGAGGCCGCGCGTATGAGCCTCCGGGTGGGGTCAGGGTCACCGCGGTGCGACATCGGCTTACAGTGAGACCGGGCCGGCTGTGAGGTCGCCGTCCGCGGTGATGAGGTGCCACCGACACGACAGCTTCTGGTCGGAGTCGAGTTCGACCCGGGCATCGGCGACGTCCGCGAACTGGGAGGCACGGGCTGCCGTGTCTGCGAGCGGGTAATGGAAGTGGACGAGTCCATCGCGAGCACGGACGGCTGCCGCGACGCGCACACAGAACTCGTGGACAGCCTCAACGCCGAAGCGCGCGATCAGCGGAAGTAACGAAGTGACGCCGACCCGGAGGTCACCACCCTCGAGCGCGTCATCACCGACAGCGCCCTCAATGGCGTTGAGCAGCGCTGTCTCGATGTCGTCGAGATCGGGCTCCGTCTCCCCCCCGGAGGGCGTCGGAGTGATGATTGGGTTTGCCGTTGTCTCATTGGCGGAGAATAGTGTCGAGTCGCCAGTAGACGTGAGCGTGTTTGTTGGTCGGCGGACGGTGGCACCGTCGACGATGGCGCGCACGTCGGGGTCGCCGCTGGAGACGCCGTCCGGTAGGTACTCGTCTGGACCGGCGTCGCCGCCGAGACACAGCATGACGCGGCGTCGGCGCTGGTCGGTTGAGCCGAACAGCGTCCGCGAGGCCGCAATACGGGCGTCCTCGTTGGTCTCGCCAGTGACGAACACCGCGGCCCCGTGCCGCTTTAGATCGGCGAGCCGGCTGGTGAACGCCGTCGTGTCTTCGGTCACCTTTGTTCAGTCGTCTTTCACTACACTCCGTTATAAAACCGGGGTTCCCTATCCCGGCTGAACGGTGGGTGGTAGCAACCCACACATCCAGCGAGCACAGCACGATTATACCCGTGGGCGTCATTCGGAGGCGCATGGCGCCCATTCCGCAAGAGTGGACAGACGAACTCGCCCCTTCAACGCTCATCATCTTCGGGTTCCTCTTGTTCGTCTTCCCGGAACCTGCGACCTCTGTGCTCGGTGCCGGTCTGCTCCTACTCGGTGCAGCCTGGTGGTTCTACGAATGGGATCGGCCGTGACTACTCAAGGATACCAGGCGCGTGCGCAGCGAGTAATTGGCGCGCGCGCTCGACGGTATGGGTGTCACGGGTCCGGCCACCACTGATGATCGTTTCCGTCCGCTCAACGACGGTACGTGTGTCACCATCGACAGTGACAATTGGGACGCCTGCGTCGGCGGCCCGGCCCGCGACAGCCCCCGACGGCTCGTAGCCACCGGTGAGCACGAGCGCGCGCACACCGGGCGCATCGAGCGCTGCCGTCTGCACGTCCGCGCGGTCACCACCGGTGAGAACGACTGCGTCCTTCGTTCGGCGGAAGTGCGCGAGCGCGGCCTCGCCGCTCATCGCTCCGACGAGGAACCGCTCGACAAGGGCGTCGGTGTCGCCATCGGTCAGCAGCCGGCCGCCGAGTTCGTCGGCGAGCTCTGCGACCGTCACGCCCGCGAGGTCGGGGTCACGCGGGAGAACACCTAGCACGGGCACGTCACGCGCCTCGAGGAACGGGGCCACCCGCTCGGCCACGGCGTCGTAGTTTGCGTCCGCAACGGCATTGAACAGCACGCCACGGAGCGAGCCACCGAGCGCGTCAGCCGCCGCAAGGACATCGTCCACGTCACGGGGCTCGTCGTACCGCGCGAGGAGTACCACATCGGCGCCGAGCAGCTCAGCGACCCGCGGCTCGTGAAGATCGACGACCCGGCCGGTCGAGACGGCATCGCCACCCTCAACGAACATCGCGTCGGCGTTGGCCGCCAGGGTGTCGTACGCCTCTCGCACCCGAGCGGCGAGCGCGTCGGGCGACTCCCCGCCGCGGACCGCCTCCTCGACGAACGTCGGCGAGTAGACGATCGGCTCAAGATCCCCCATGTTGTCGTCGAGGTCGAGCACCTCCCGCGCGAGCATTGGGTCCTCGTCAAGCGTCTTGCCGACCGCAGAGGTGAGCCGCGTCCCCTTCGGTTTCATGTAGCCGACCGTGCGTCCGCGCTCGCGGGCGTCGGTCGCCAAGGCGAGCGTCACGGCCGTCTTTCCGGTGCTGGCTTCGGTCGAGGCGACGAGTGTGGTGTCAGTGTCGGTCATAGCTTCTCGGGGTCGATGGTCAGTCTGAGGTCGATCGCGAGCGGGCCCGCACCTTCGGGGCGAGCCACGAGCGGGTTCACGTCGAGTTCGAGGATCGCGGGAAAGTCCGAGACTAGA
The DNA here is from genome assembly GCA_964478805.1 of uncultured Halobacteriales archaeon. GTDB lineage: Archaea > Halobacteriota > Halobacteria > Halobacteriales > Haloarculaceae > Halosegnis. The sequence continues at coordinate 24,494 of CAYZJQ010000007.1, forward strand.
CGGCCGAGCCGCTCGAGACACTCCGCAAGCGCGGCACGGTCGACTGGCGTGCGGCCCCGCGCTCCACGCAACAACGGCGCGGACTGGATCTCCGTCAGCATCGCCTCGGCCTCCCGCTCGCTGATCGGCGCGACGCGAAAGGTGGTGTCCTCCATCACCTCAACGAAGACGCCGCCAAGCCCGAACATGAGCAGCGGGCCGAACTGCGGGTCCCGAGTCATTCCCATGATCGTCTCGACGCCGTCCGAGGTGTCGACGAGCTCCTGTACTTGCACGCCCAGAACCCGGGCGTCCGGCTGGTAGTTGCGTGCCCGGGTGACGAGGTCCTCGTAGGCGTCGCGTACCTCTGCGACTGGGACACCGATCTTCACGCCGCCGATGTCGGACTTGTGGAGGATGTCGGGGCTGACGATCTTCAGCACGACCTCATCACCAAGATCGGCGGCCGCGGCCTCGGCCTCTGTGGGCGAGTCGACGACCGCACCATCGGGGGTCGGGATGCCGTACGCGTCGAGCAGCGCCATGGCCTCAACGCCGAGGGCGTTTGAGTCGCGGCCCATCACCTGTTCAAGCACCTCGCGAGCCCGCTCGCGGTCTACGTCGTCGAACTCGCGAGGCGGCAGGAACTCACGGTCGTGGAGGCGAGCGTGAGTAGCCAGGGCGTCGAGACTGTCGACCGCCCGTGCCGGATCGAAGTAGTTCGGGATACCCGCTGCAGCCAGCCGGTCGGCCGGCTCGTCGACGCGCGACCCACCCATGAACGCGGTCACGACTGGCTTATCGTGTTTTTGCTGCACCTCGACAACGGCGTCAGCGAGGTCACCATACTCAACGACGGCGGTCGGCGCGCTCACGACGACAGCTGCCCCGACTCCCTCGTCGGCGAGCGTGGCGTCGAGCGCGGTCCGGAATCGCGTGACGTCGGCGTCACCGATAACATCGACGGGATTGTGGACGTTGGCGTTGTCTGGGAGCGCCTCAAGCAGCCGGTCGCGAGTCGCCTCTGCAAACGACGCCATCGAGAGATCGCTGTCGCCGACGGCGTCGGTCGTCATCACGCCCGGCCCGCCGGCGTTCGTTACAACGGCGACCGTCGACGTTTCGGGCATAGGCAGCCCGTCGAGCGCCTGCGCAACGTCGAACAGCTCCTGTGTTGTCTCGGCGCGGAGCACGCCAGCCTGCTCGAAGCCAGCCTCGTAGGCTGCCTCACTGCCCGCAATGGCGCCAGTGTGACTGGATGCCGCCTGGGCGCCTGCGTCGGTACGCCCGGACTTCACTGCGACGACGGGGGTGTCAGACTCGCGGGCGGCATTGATGAACGCACGGCCGTCGACAATGGACTCGAGATACGCAAGCACGACGTTCGTCTCTGAATCGCGGTTCCACCGGCGGACGAAGTCCGTCTCGTCCATTGCAGCCTTGTTACCCAGACTCACCACGTCGGAGAACCCGAACCCCTCGTCGTTCGCCCAGTCGAGGACGGCCGTAATGAACGCCCCCGACTGGCTCATGAACGCGACTGAGCCCGGAGCCGCCATCGCCGGTCCAAAGGTGGCGTTTAGCCCCGAGCGCGTACTCATGACACCAAGCGAGTTGGGTCCAACGAGTTCGATGTCGTACTCCTTGGCGAGCGCAACGAGCTCGCGCTCGCGGGCGGCCCCTTTAGCGCCGGCCTCACCGAACCCAGCCGTGATGACGGCAATGGCTGGCACACCTGTCTCGCCTGCCGCACGCACCACGTCGAGCACCACGTCGGGCGGAACGACGATGACGGCGAGGTCGATGGGGTCGGGGACGCTCGCGAGGTCTGGGTAGCAGGGATACTCGAGGACGGTTTGGCGGGACGGATTCACAGCCACGACGTCCCCGTCGAACTCCGCGAGATTCGCGAGGACGGCGCGGCCCACAGACCCTTCCCGGTCGGTCGCCCCAACCACGGCGACCCGGTCCGGGTCGAACAGGTCGTTCACGTCAGTGGCTTCCTGCACCTGCGGGGATTCACCGCGGGGGGCGATAAATGTGGACGCTGGCTACGGACAGCCGTCGCACTCGCAGTACCGTTCGCAGACCGGGTTCGCACAGTCTGGGGTCCGCGCCGTACAGTGAGCGCGCCCGTGGGCGATGAGCAGGACGTGCAGCGGGTACTTCAGCTCGTCCGGCACCAGCTCGTCGAGCAGGTCGTGGACCCGAGCGTTCGACGCCGACTCGGGAACAAGCCCGAATCGCTTTGCGACGCGCTCAACGTGGGTGTCGACGGCCATCGTCGGCTTGCCGAAGTGGAAGTTGAGGACGACGCTTGCCGTCTTCGGACCGATTCCCTTGATTTCTGTGAGCCACGCCTTCGCCTCGTCGGTCGACATCGCGTCGAGAAAGGCGAGCGAGTACGCGCCGCCAGTCTCCTCGCGGACCGCCGCAAGCGCTCGCTGTATCCGCTTGGCCTTGGTATCCGGCAGCCCAGCAACGCGGATGACTTCCGCGAGCTCCTCCAGTGGCGCGGCCTCGATGGCCGCGAAGTCCTCATAGGTTGAAAAGAGGTTCTCCGAAGCGCGGCGAGTGTTCTCGTCGGCGACGTTCTGCGAGAGGATTGTCGTCACGAGCTGGCGGACGCCCTCGCCGGGTGCGGCGTCGCTGCCATGTTCGCCCGTTCGTTCGGCGGTGCCGTGCAGGTCGACGAGGTCAGCATGAAGCGTGCGGACGGTGTCGGAGTCCCAGTCGGTTGCCATATCCGACAGAGGGACGGCCAAGGTTTCAACCGGGCGTAGCCGGCGAGACGGGCCGTGTTCAAGATCCGTTTAGAGCGCAAGTTGTGAAATCTTTCCCCTCGAATTATGAATCTCTATGTACTAAACGCGTGCATATAGCAATTCAATTAATATACGCTCGTGCGCTAACACCGGTATGGGTGATCCTCCCACCGACGACGGGCACAGGCCCGGGCGCAAGACGGGGGACCAGCGGGCTGACGGGGTCGGCGGGTCGACGTTGCGATTCTCCGTCCCCGATATGGATTGTGCCTCCTGCGCGGGGAAGGTGTCGAACGCGCTCAGACGACACGAGGGGGTCACGAGCGTCGATACGAGACCGACGTCGGGGACAGTGCTCGTGGGCTTCGACCCCGGTACCACCGATCAGGGAAGGCTGATCGAGGCTATTGAGGGTGCAGGCTATGCCGTCAAGAGTGATGCCGGAGACGGCGAGCGCGCAGGCGCGTGGGTGAGCCCTCGTGCGCTCCGGACCTATGTCGCCACCGCGTTCGCACTTATCGGTATTGTGCTCGCAAACCCCGTGACCGGATTCGAGGGGCCCGCAGTCGCAGTTGGTGGGCGGACGGTGCTTGTCGGCGACCTCGCGTATCTGGCCGCTGTCGCCGTTGCGGGCGCGACGGTGTTCCGCAACGGTTACTACTCTCTGCGTCAGCGAAACCTTGATATTGACCTGTTGATGAGCGTCGCGATCCTCGGCGCGCTGGCAGCGAGCGTTGGGTTCGGCGAAGCGCTGTACTTCGAGGCTGCGATGCTCACCGTCCTCTTCTCCATTTCTGAGCTCTTGGAACGCTACGCGATGGACCGTGCTCGCACCTCCCTTGAGGAGCTCATGGAGTTGGCGCCAGAGAAGGCGACCGTTCTGCGGGAGGGGTCGGAGGTCGTCGTCTCAGCCGACAAAGTGGTTCGTGGTGAAACGGTAGTCGTCCGTCCCGGCGAGCGAGTCCCCCGCGACGGTACCGTCGTGACGGGGGCGAGCGCAGTCAACCAAGCGCCCGTGACGGGCGAGTCGGTCCCGGTCGACAAGACGACCGGCGACGAGGTGTACGCCGGGACGGTCAACGAAGAAGGGTATCTCGAGGTCGAGGTGACGACAACGGCCGGTGAGGACACCGTCTCGAAGGTGGTCGATCTTGTCGAGGCCGCCGGCGAGAGAACCACCGAGCGTGAGCAGTTCGTCGAGCGGTTCGCGGGCTACTACACGCCTTTCGTTGTCATCCTCGCCGCCTTGGTAGCTGTCTTCCCGCCGCTCGCTCTGGGCGGGGCCTGGAATACCTACGTCGTCTACGGGCTCACACTGCTCGTACTGGCGTGTCCCTGCGCATTCGTCATCTCAACGCCGGTCACCGTCGTCTCGGGACTCACGAGCGCGGCCCGTCATGGCGTGCTTGTGAAGGGCGGCCGCCACTTGGAGGCAGTTGGCGCGGTCGATGCCGTCGCGTTCGATAAGACGGGGACCCTCACCAAGGGCGAACTCACTGTGACCGACGTGATTCCGCTTGGCGACAACACCGAAGCCGACGTGCTCCGGTGTGCCCGCGGGCTTGAGCGGCGTTCCGAACATCCCATCAGCGAGGCCATCGTCGCCCGAGCGGACGCGGCGGGTGTCACCGATCGAGAGGTGACTGACTTCGAGTCGCTAACCGGGCGTGGAGTCGTCGCCGATCTCGATGGGGAGACCCACTATGCCGGCAAGCCGAGCCTGTTCGACGAGTTGGGCTTCGACCTCTCGCACGTCCACGCCGCCACCGACGGTGGGGTCGTCACACGGACTACCCGCGAGCTCTGCGAGCGCCACAATTGCCTTGATCTCCTCGCTGACACTGTGCCCGAACTTCAGGCGGCGGGGAAGACTGTCGTACTCGTCGGGACGGACGCGGAGTTGGAGGGCATCATTGCTGTCGCCGACGAGGTACGCCCCGAAGCGCGGGCGGCCGTGACAGCGCTGCGTGAGGCAGGCGTCCACACCGTCATGCTGACCGGCGATAACGAGCGAACTGCTCGCGCCGTCGCGGGGGAGCTCGGCGTCGACGAAGTCCGGGCCGAACTGCTCCCCGAGGCGAAGGTCACGGCCGTTGAGTCGCTGGCAGAAGAGTACGAGATGGTAGCGATGGTCGGTGACGGTATCAACGACGCGCCGGCGCTTGCGACCGCCGACATTGGGGTCGCGATGGGTGCCGTCGGGACCGACGCGGCCCTCGAGACGGCCGATGTTGCGCTGATGGCCGACGACCTTTCGCGGCTTCCGTATCTCCATACGCTCGCTCGACGGGCGAACGGTGTCATCCGGCAGAACGTCTACGCGAGCCTTGCAGCGAAGGCGGCGCTCGTTGTCGCCGTGCCCTTCGGGCTGGTTCCCATCTGGGCAGCCGTCCTCGCGGGCGACGCCGGGATGACCGTCGGCGTCACCGGCAACGCGATGCGACTCGCGGGGATCGACCCCGATGAGTAAAACGCGATCGACTCATCAGTCCATGTACCGCGGCGACGGCCGCGTCCCCGACGGTGTGTCCAACGACCCCCCGGTTTCGACAGTCACAAAGAGTCAGCATAACGCTGCAGGTGAGCCACCCCCAGCTCCGGCCGTGGAGTTTCGCCCTGTGTTTTTGATGATAGTCACGCAGCGGCGCAGGTGTCCGTGTCGTCACCGTCGAGTCGGTCCGTCATGTAGGCCTCAGAGTCGTTCGCCCTGGTACGTCCCCTCGTAGCTCTCCTCGTGATTGGCCGTTGCAAGCACGAACTGCGCGATCCGCGCGCCGGATTCGAGTTCGACAGCGTGACCGACCTGCAACAGCCCCTCGCCTTTCCCTTCGTAGCCGGCGTCCCATACTGCCGTGTGGAGCATGCACGAGTTGCGCATGAGCGACGAGCGTGGGTAGACGAAGCCGACATGACCCTCGGGGATGCGAACGGTCTCAGCGTAGCGGGCGATATACGCGCCGGGCTCCAAGTGATAGACGCTATCGTCCGCAGTTACTGGCTCGCGCTTGCCAATCGTCTTGCCGTCGGTGCCGATCCGTCCCGCTTCGACCTGTCGGTCGACGCCCGCGAGCCGGAGATCAACGCCATTGGGTTGGACCTGTCTCTCGTCCACCGGATCGAGGTGCCCCGCGACGTAGCGACCGGATTTGTACATACCTCGACGCGCGCGCTTCGAGCACAAATCGGTGTCGACGGGGCGAACACACATGACACACGCCCTCCTTCGACGGCCATGGAACGGTTACGCGTCGAGGTGGTCCACGTCGTTTCCCCCGACGAACTCGACGAGTACGATCTCGAGACGGATCTGCGCGACCGCGCCGAGGGCCGGTACGTTATCGTCGGGCGGAAAGGCGGGTCGCCATCGCTTGTCGAGAAGCTGCTGGCGTTCATCCGTCGGGACACCATCGAGGCGGTGACCCTCGTCGCGGACGCGGGCGCGAATGAGGGTGAAGAGCTGGTCCTCAAAGTCGAAGAGACGGAGCGGAGGGGCGTGTACGAGGTCGTAGAGAACCAGAGTTAGATGGCGCAGGTGCTCGCGTACTCCACGTCGTGAACGGAATCGATAGTATCACCGTCTCCACACACCGGACAGTCCGACCGCGACTCAACGGGAATCTCCTCGAAGGTCATGTCACCGGCGTCATAAAAGACGAACCGACCGTCGAGCGTTTCGCCGTAATCAAGCAGGAGTTTGATCGTCTCGGTTGCCTGGATCGAGCCGACGACGCCCGGGAGTACACCTAAAACGCCTGCCTCCGCACAGCCCGGCACAGTCCCGGGTTCAGGCGCCTCAGCGAACAGACACCGGTAACAGGGGCCAGTAGGGTTGGCCTCGAAGGTCGTCACCTGTCCTTCGAACCGGAGAATCGCGCCGTGCGAGAAGGGAATCTCCGCGAGTGTACAAGCGTCATTCACCAGATACCGGGTGGCAAAGTTGTCAGAGCCATCGACTACAGCGTCATATCCCTCGATCAACGCCTCAACGTTGTCGGCCGTCACGCGCGTCTCATGAGGCTCGACGGCCACATCAGGGTTGAGCCGCTCGACATACCGTGCCGCGGACTCGACCTTGGGGACACCAATGTCGGCGTCGGCGTGGATCACTTGTCGTTGGAGGTTCGACCGCTCAACGACGTCGTCGTCGGCGATACCAAGCGTGCCGACACCGGCCGCCGCGAGGTACTGAATGACCGGGGAGCCAAGCCCGCCGGCCCCGAGACACAACACCCGCGAATCGAGCAACGCCGCTTGGCCTGCCGGTCCCACGTCATCCATGATAATGTGTCTGGAATAGCGGTCCAGTTGGTCCGGACCGAGGCTGAGGCTCATAGACCGCCTTCAGAGACCAGCGAAGGTAAGACTACCCCCGTGTGCGGGCCGCAGATAGCCGATCCAAAACGTTCAGTTGTATAACGTTCTCAGGAGAAGGCTGTGAGGAAGGCAACCAGCAGCGTATGCCAGTTGTTTGGGTTGGATTTTATATGCCTTCCTAGTATATGGCGTAGTGGGTATGGTCCAACCGAACTCGACACAAGAGCTCATCCTGTGGGTGGGCACGCTGGGCATGGCGCTCGGCACGCTCGCTTTCATCGCGATGGGCTGGGGAGAGAAGGACGAATCGAAGCAGGAGTTCTACATCATCACGATATTCATCACGGCCATCGCCGCCGTCTCGTATTTCAGTATGGCGACCGGCTACGGCCTGATCGATGTGCAGGGGCTGGAGATTTACTGGGCCCGGTACGCTGACTGGTTGTTCACAACGCCGCTGCTGTTACTGGACCTTGCGCTGCTCGCCGGTGCGGACCGCAACACCATCGCGACGCTCATCGGGCTCGATGTAGCCATGATCGTTACGGGCCTGGCTGGCGCGCTCGCAACCGAAGGGGCCGCCTTCCGCCTCGCATGGTGGGGAATCAGCTGTGGCTTCTTTGTCGTGCTGCTGTACTTCCTCGTCTCGTCGCTGAGCCAGCAGGCTGCGCGGCGCTCGGGAGACGTCGCCGCGACGTTCTCGACGCTGCGTAACCTCGTTATCGTGCTGTGGACGGCCTACCCGATCGTGTGGGTCATCGGGACTGAGTCCACGCTCGAAATCGTTGGACTGACGACGGAAACGGCGCTGTTCGCCGTGCTCGACCTCGCGGCAAAGGTCGGCTTCGGCTTCATCCTGCTCCGCAGTCGGAACGTGCTCGACGCAGTGTCGAACGAGGCGCGCGCGACCGCGGACTGAGAAGCCACGGCGCAACCACGCGGATTTTTTATTAGGGCCGCTCCGAACAGCCACATGGCCACTCTAAGCTACCTCGGGTTTCTCGTCGTCTTCCTCGCCCCACTGCTGTTCGTGCTGCTCGTCTCCGTCTCGATCCGGCGTCTTAGGCTTCCGCGTGCCCGCGTTCAGTGGGGCGGGATTGGCATTATCGTCGCCGTCGCCGTCGTCTACACCGTACCATGGGAAGTGTTGCTCATCGGACAGGGCGTTTGGTCGTACGGCGACGGAGTCGTCCGCGGTCGACTGTGGGGCATCCCCTACGAGGAACTCGTCTTCATTATGGTCCAGCCGGTGGCCGCGGCGTTGTGGCTCTACCAGTTCACCGACCCAACTGATCGGCCGCTCTATGTCCCACTGACACAGCGGGCGATCGGTGCCGCTGCTGGACTGGCGATCTGTGCCGTTGGGCTCGCACTGTACTTCCGCGGCGGGACGACGACCTATCTCGGCGCCCTACTCGGGTGGGCCGGCCCGGTGCTTGCGCTCCAGTGGGCGTTCGGCTGGCCGTACCTCCGCGAACGATGGCGGACGGTCGTGATCGGCGTCGGACTCCCGACCATCTACCTTTGTGCGGCCGACGCCGTTGCCATCGGTATCGGCATCTGGAAGCTCTCGCCCGAGTTCACAACTGGTATCGCGTTCGCTGGGCTCCCAGTGGAGGAAGCGCTCTTTTTCTTGTGTACGAACCTGTTCGTCGTCCAGGGGCTCGTCATGTGGCTATGGGTAACCGAGCGGCTCGGTATCGATACCGTTGAGGAGCCGGCAGCCGCGCCCGCCGAGCCGTGAGCGCGCCGCTGTATCCGCCCGCGGCGGCCCGCCAAACCGTGCGCCGGTGGGCGCTTGTGCCTGGCTGGACCGCCTGCCTGCTGCTCGTTCCTCTTTTCGCCGTCGTCCCCGACGTGCCGGCCGTCGTTCGCTACCTCCCACTCGTCGCCAGCGTCGTTCTCGTCGGGCTCCCCCACGGCGCCATCGACCACCTCGTTCCCGCGCGCCTTCGCGGCACCCCGCCATCGGTCCGCTCGCTCGCGCTCGTCGGGCTCCTCTACGCCGTCGTTGGCGGCGCCTACGCGCTCACGTGGTTCCTCGTACCCGTCGCCGCCTTCGTCGTGTTCATTCTCCTCACGCTCGCCCACTGGGGACAGGGTGACGTCCACGCGCTCGTCGTGTTCGCCGGCGGCAACCACCTCCGGACCCGCTCACAGCGCGCGCTCGCGGCCGTTGTCCGCGGCGGGTTCCCAATGCTCGTCCCGTTGGTCGCATTCCCCGAGGCATACCGCGAGGTGGCCGCCGCGCTGGTCGCCCCCTTCGCCGGCTCCGCCACCCCGCTTGCGCCCGTCTTCGCCCCTGAGACGCGGCTTGTCGTCGGGGTTGGCTTCGCCGTGCTCGTGGCCGTTCATCTACTCGTTGGCTTCGCGCGGCGCGGCGACGGAGCGGGGTGGCAGCGTGACGTTGGCGAGACGCTCCTACTGGGAATCTTCTTTGCGGCGGTGCCGCCGCTCGTCGCCGTCGGCACCTACTTTTGTCTGTGGCACGCCGCCCGCCACGTCGCGCGACTTGTCCTCCTTGACGGACCGGCCGCTAAGGCGCTCGCGGGTGGCGATGCAACGGCGGCTCTTGGGCGCTTCGCTCGGCAGGCCGCACCCTTGACTGCCGTCTCGCTGGCGTTGCTTGGCGGCCTCTACCTCCTCGTGCCGGATCCGCCGACGACGCTGTCTGGCTTCGTAGGGCTGTATCTCGTCCTTATCGCAGCGCTGACGCTCCCGCACGTCGTCGTTGTCGCATGGATGGACCGCGCACAGGGGTTGTGGTCGCCTGGGTAGCGTGCGGCCCGAAACGGGAGGTTACTCGTCGCTGTCAAAGTCAAGCGCAACCGAATTAATACAGAAGCGCTTTCCCGTCGGCTCCGGGCCGTCATCGAAGACGTGGCCGAGGTGGCCGCCACACGCCGCACAGACGGTCTCGGTGCGCACCATCCCGTGCGAGCGGTCCTCGCGGAACTCGATAGCCCCCTCAACGGCGTCATAGAAGGAGGGCCATCCCGACCCCTCGGTGTCGAACTTCGTCTCCGAGTCGAACAGAAGCGCGCCGCAGCCGGCACACCGGTACTCCCCCGCGTCATCCTTGCCGATGAACTCGCCGGTGAACTTCGGTTCGGTGCCCTGCTCGCGGAGCACGCGGTATTCCTCGTCGGTTAACAACTCGCGCCACTCTTCATCGGTTTCAGGAATGGTCCGGTCGGTGTCGCTCATACTACCCGTAGGTGGCGCAGGTAAGTAGACCCTGCGGCGGCGCAGACAACACCACCACAGGCGGTACGCTGAAAGGGCGGCCGCGCGGAAAGACGGCCATGCGAACTGAAGGGGAGATCCGTGAGCGAATCGCCGCGCTCGAGGCGGAGTACGACCGACACGACCCGCCCGCCTCGCAACTCGAAGAGAGCACTGAGGTGGCGTTGTTGCGGGCCATCGAGGAGCTGGAGTGGGTGCTTGAGGAATTTGACGACGAGACGTTTACAGCCTGATCGCGTAATCGGCGGCAGCTATTAGCACCCCCGGTCGGTTGCTTGCGTATGCCCACCATCGAAATCACTGAGGAACAACTTGAGCGACTCGAGGCGGTGCGCGCGGAGGTCGAAGAGGCCCTCGCCGGGCCGTACGGAACGGTGCCAACTAGCGGCGCTGTCGAGTATCTTCTTGACACGTACACCCCGCCGGACAAGAGTGGGGTGGACGCCGGAGGAGCGGCCGAGGCCGCCCCGGTGGAGGACAGGCCTCAAGAGAGAAACGACGGCGGCCTCGCGGCCATCGACCCCATCGGGTCGGCCAAGGCCGCAGCGCTCGAGCGGTCTGGATATAAGAGTGTCGACGACCTCAAGACGGCCAGCATCGCGGATCTCACCGAGGTTGAGGGCATTGGCGAGACGCTCGCCGCGCGCATCCTCGAAGCTGTCAGCAGCGACGACGCCGGTGGGGAGCCGGACGAGACGAACGCGGACGGGAACCCAGGCGACGCGACGAGTGGGACGCGGACCGTTGTGAGCGGCGGCACACCGACGCCCGGAAACGACGGCGCAGGGACGACCCGGCTGAACGCGATGATGAACCTGCTCGACCAGCATGCGGACAAATGGAACGAGAGCGGGGGCGACGAGCCCTACGAGGTCGAGTTACCTGACGGCTCGACGGAGACCGCGCGGACGAAGGATGACGTGCGCGGGCTCCTTTTTCGTCACTACGGCTGAGTCTGGTGGTGCGGCGTGCAGGCTGGTGGAAACTGAAAAGACAGGGTGAAGTGAAGAACCGGCGGCCGCGACGACTACTCGATGTGTCCTTCTTCGCGGAGCTGCTGGGCGTCCTGCTCGTCGTAACGCCATTCGATATCGCCCTTCTCGTCCTGCCAGTCCCACGGCTCGATAAGGACGACGTCGCCCTCGTTAATCCATGTCCGGAAGCGCATCCGTCCGGGGATACGGCCCATCCGCTCCTTCCCGTCTGCACACCGCACGCGCACGCGCCCACCGCCCAGCATGTTCGTCACGACGCCGAACTGCTGGTTGTCGTCGGGCATTCTGAGGGGCTTGCGCCCACTGTCCTCACTCATTAACGACACTTGACGGCCCAGACAGTTAAGCGGTCGTATCTGCCGGCAGGGTCTCCATACCGATACCCTCCAACCGCGTATATGATTCGTCCGGTAGCCCATCGGGGTCGTTACGGGGGAATGCGACACCGGGGCGGGCTGGCGGACATCCCCCTGCGCAGGCAGTCATTAGTTCCCCCGACTGCCGCGCCTCGGACGATCGGCGGCCAACTGAGCAACTGGGAGCCACGGCACCGTCGCTGGTGGCCTTCGGCAGGACGCCGCCGGGGGCTGTGGATGAGCCGGCAGCCGGTCGCATATAAGCAACCTATGAGCGAATCGGAACCGGTTTTTGTGCGACGAGCGCCGCTCCGACAGTGAGCGACGGCGACGACACCGTACAGTTCTGGGTGTTGTACCTCACCCGGTTTGCAGAAGGATTCGGCTTCGTCACGCTGTTGACGCTGCTGCCAACGTATATCAATGCACTCGATCCGCAAGCACGGACGGTGCTCGGGGTCACCGTAGGCGCCGGTATCATCATCGGGCTGTATACAGCTGGGTTCACGCTAGCACAGACCGTGGCAGTCGTGCCGTTAGCGTGGGCCGGCGACCGCTTCGACAAGCGGACGCTGCTGCTCATCGTTCTCGGACTCGCCGCCGGCGTGTACGCACTTTTTCCGGTCGTCGATTCCTCGGCGTCGTTCATCATTGTGCGGGCACTCCAAGGTGTCGCGGTCACCGGTACAGGGCTGATGTCGCTATCGCTTGTAGGGCAGTTGGCAGAGGGCGGGACGCGCGCACATCATATCGGCCGGGCTAACGCGGCCGCCTTCGCAGCCTCAATCCTCGGGGCACTCGGCGCCGGTGTGGTATATGACGCCGTCGGCTTTACGCCGGTCTTCGCCGGTATCGTCGCGCTGCTGGTTGTCGTCTGGGTCGGTCTGTACACCACGCTTGATCCCGACCCTACGCGCGTCACGGGGTTCCCGTTCAGCGACCTCGCCGTTAATCGTCGGCTGTTGACTATTACCACGTTCCGCGCCCAGTACGCCTTTGCCGTGACGATGGTGCGCACCTGGGTACCGATCTACGCCGGCACGCGGGTCGCGGCGGGCGGGCTTGGCGTCGCGGCGACGGCCGTCGCCGTCACCGTCACCGCCGAGAAGGCGACGAACATGGTGGGGCAACTGCTGACTGGTCGGCTCTCTGACCGCATAGGTCGCGCGCCGTTCGTCTTCGGGGGCGGCGCCGGCTACGGGCTCGTCGCGCTGGCTGTCCCGCTCGCACCCGTTATCGGAACGACGATCGGGGTACCGACCGCGCTCCCGGTGCTCGGCGACCTCGGGCCGGCGTACCTCCCGCTCGTCTGCCTGTCGGGGGGCCTTGGCGTTGTTGACGCCTTCCGCGAACCGGCGAGCATGGCGCTGTTCGCCGACGAAGGAACCGATGACGGCGGCGTTGCCTCAAGTTTCGGCATCCGTGAACTCGTCTGGCGGCCAGGGTCCGTCGTCGGCCCGCTACTCGGCGGCTGGCTGATGATTGAGGTGAGTATGGCGTCGGTGTTCTACGTCGGCGGCGCATTCGCGCTGGCTGGGGCGCTCGCCTTTCTCGGCGTACTTATATACGACTACGGACGGGCAGCGCTGTCGACGTGGTGATCGGGGAACGATCGACGCACGGGTTTCGTGCTCCTAGAAGATAGCCGAGACGACGTGAGCGACGCCGAGACCGACCACGATGCCAAGATTGACCGAGTCTAGTGGGAGGAGTCGTTCGTCTACGATGCGCAAGCGCGTCCAGAACGCGGGGAAGGACAGCATCCACGACGCGCTCAAGGGGCGTGAAGAACGGGCTGTCTGTGACCAACTCCACAAGATGTCTCGACACATCGTAGAGTGGAGTCGGCATTTCGAGACGCCGTGTATCGTCTTTGAATACCTCAGCGAGCTGCGCGACAGTCTCGACTACGGCACGCGGATGAACCGACGCTTGCACTACCTCCCGTTCTGCGCTCTGCAATACTACAC
>CAYZJQ010000008.1:0-33540 GCA_964478805.1 uncultured Halobacteriales archaeon
CGCGGTGGATCATCACCGGCCGGTGGTCGGCGTTGTCCTCGCCGGTGTAGGTCAGGTCGAACCGCTCGGGCATGTTGAAGTCGAGCTGGACCGTTGGCCCGTCCCACGAACGGCCGAGCGCGTCCTCGAACGCGAAGTCGATCTTCGGCCCGTAGAACGCGCCGTCGCCCGCTTCGATGTCGAAATCGTAACCATCCGACTCCAGCACGTTGACGAGCTGCTCTTCTGCTTGCTCCCAGATCTCGTCGCCTCCAACGGACTTTTCCGGCCGAGTGGCGAGCGCAACCTCCACATCGAGGTCGAAGTGGCCAATAACCTCAAAAATCATGTCCATGATTTTGCGGACCTCTCCCTCGATCTGATCAGGGCGGACGAACAGATGGCCATCGTCGATAGTGAACGCCCACACCCGCGAGAGCCCCGAGAGCTCGCCGCGCTGCTCCTTTCGATATACCTTCCCGTTCTCGAAGTAACGGACAGGGAGGTCGCGGTACGACCAGTCGTGCTGATCGAAAATGGTCGCATGGCCCGGGCAGTTCATCGGCTTCAGCCCGTACTCTTCGTCGTTCACGTCGAGCAGGAACATATCGTCGACGTAGTTGTCGTAGTGGCCCGACCGTTTCCACAACTCCGTACGAAACACGTGGGGCGTCTCTACCTCTTCGTAGCCCGCATTGCGATTGACGCTGTCGACGTACGCCTCCAGTTCCGAGAGCACGCGCTTCCCGGACGGATGATAGAGGGGGAGCCCCGGGCCAGTGATGTCGGGGATGGAGAAGAGATCCATCTCGCGGCCGATCTTCCGGTGGTCGCGTTCCTTCGCTGCCTCCCGCCGTTCGAGGAACGCTTCGAGGTCCGCCTCCGATTCGAAGGCGGTCCCCGTCACGCGCGTCAGCGTATCGTTGTCCTCGTCGCCACGCCAGTATGACGCCGAGATGTTGAGCAACTCGACTGCGCCGATTTCGCCCGTCGACTCGACGTGTGGGCCCTGACAAAGATCCTCCCACCCGTCCTGCTTGTAGAACGAGACCGTCTCCTCGCCAGCGGCCTCCGTCTCTAGTATTTCGCGCTTGTACTCGTTATGTTCATACAACGCAAGCGCCTCCTCCCGGGCGCGTTCGACGCGTTCGATATCGTAGTCGGCCTCAATGATCTCGGCCATCTCGGCCTCGATGGCCTCAAGATCGGTCTCATCGAGGTCGACGCCGGTCACGTCGTAATAGAACCCCTCGTCGGTCGGCGGGCCGATGGTGAGTTTCGCGTCTGGATACAGTCGCTGGAGCGCCTGCGCGAAAACGTGCGCCGCGGAGTGGCGTACCACTTGGAGGTACTCGTCCGACTCGTCCGTGACGATGACGACGCGATCGCCGTCGCGCACCTCGTCGACTTTGTCCACCAGTTCACCGTTGACGACGCCCGCGACCGTGTCCGACCCGAGTCCCGGGCCGATCTCGTAGGCTACGTCCGCGACAGAGGACCCCTCGGGCACGGAGAGTTCGGAGCCATCGGGCAGCGTGACCGTCACCTCGCTCATGACCGTGAGAAGTCGGACGCGCCGTATAAGCGTTTAGAGACGGTGGCGACTGTCGTATGGGCTCGTAGTTTCTACTGTCTCGTTTTCAGTAGGCAAGAACGCTCATGCCGGTTTATGCCACCGGCCGTAGCAGTCCGATACATGGCCCCCCAATCCGAAGAGTCGACCCCCCGCGTGCTGCTCGCCGAGGACGAGGTCGAACTTGCGTCACTTTACGAGTCGTGGCTCCAGACGACGTATGACGCGACAACGGTGTACGATGGTGATGCTGCACTCGAGGCTTATGATGGCCACGACGTGGTGTTGCTCGACCGGATGATGCCCGGACACGAAGGCGATGAGGTGCTATCGATACTCCGGGACCGAGGCGTAGACGCGCCTGTTGCGATGGTGACGGCGGTTGATCCCGGTCCCGACATCGCCGACATGCCGTTCGACGAGTACGTGTGCAAACCTGTCGAGCGCGGAGAACTCCTCAACCTGGTCGATGTGTTGTACCGCCGTGCCACATATGACGACAAGCTTCGGCGTCACTACGCGCTTGCATCGAAGCTCGCCACGCTCGAGTCGCATGTGCCGGCCGAGGAGCTTGCTGAGTCACCGGCTTACGCCGAGCTTGAGGCCGAGTTCACATCGCTCGAAGCGGCACTGACCGACACTGGGGGTGAGCTGTCGGACGATGACCTGACGGCTCTCCTCCGGGAAGGACAGTGACACCGGAAGACGCGGCGGACGCGGTCAGCCCTGGGACAACGGCCCTCGTAATCGGGTCCCCGCAGCGACGACGGGACTATTGTCGCCACTCACTCGGCACCGCGAACCAAGCTGCGGCGGTCGTTCTCCCAGAAACCTCAGCCGATATCGAGACCGTACAGGCCAGTGGTGGAGCGCCCGTCCACCAAGTCGTGGTGACTGATCGGGAGTTAACTGCGGGTAGCGACACGACGTGCATCCGTATCGATAGCCGCTCGGTCCCGGCCGTTGGGGAGGCCGGCCTTGCCGTACTGGCAGGAGAGGAGTCGCCACCCGTCGACCGACTGTGGCTCGCGACCCCGCCGACATCGTTCGCCCCTGATCTGCAAAAGGCGTACCGACTACTGTACGTTCTCACACAACGGATCCGCGAACAGGGCGCAATCGCGTGGTTCGTACTCGATTCACAGACTGATCAGAAAACCCGACGCATCCTCGGCCGTGCAGTCGATTACGAAATCACTGTTGAAAAGCACGACACAGCCGTCCGGTCGCTCGCCTCCGAAGAGCCGTGACCGAGTCCTCGGAGGAGACGTTCGAACGGGTGGTCGAGTCGCTTGAGGAGTGGCAACCAGACGCGGACGAGACTGGTAGCACCCATCGCATCCGCGAACGATTAGATTACGAGCTGAACGCCAACGCCGAGTCGCCGTGGGACCGCGCGGTCGTCGAGTTGAGTGGAGGCTCTCTCGCCGGCGATGTGGTGGTCGACGGACAAGTTGGTATCGTTCTCCTCGACACGAACGACGTGGCCCACGTGCCCTCGGTCGCCGCTCGGCTCAACGTGTTAGGCGAACATTTCAATTATCTCGTCGTTTATTGGTGGTCGGTCAACCCGGAGACCGCGGATCATCGACGCGTCGTCGAGCGGCGGTACTCTGCGAGCGCGCTCGGCGTGGCTGACATTGCGTATCTCGACCGCCCTGAGATACACGAGAATCAAACTTCCTGGTTTCCATCTCCCGGGGCCGGTATCATGACGCTTGCGTTTATAACTGGGGTCGCCACACTCCTCACAATCACGATCGGAGCTGCTCGCGCTGGCTCCGTCATTGAGGCGCCGCTCGCTCGGACACTCTTGGCCGCGACGGGGCTGCTCTTTCTTGGAACACTCTCGCTCGCAGTCGCGGTCACCCGGTAACGTTCGCTCGCGCGGCTAATGCCGCCGATATGCCCCCGTGCCACGGGCGGCATCCGCAACGGCAAGCGATGGCACGGGCGGCCCGTCGAAGGGATCGGCTCCCTCAGCGAGCAGTAGTGAGCCATCGAGATCCGCGTAGTCAAGCAGCGGCGCAAGGTGGATACCCGCCGCGATCGCGGCGTTCGACTCGATCATACAGCCGAGCATCGTCTCCAGCCCGTGGGCGCGGGCGGCGTGGAGTATCTCGATAGCAGGCCTGACCCCGCCGCACTTCATGAGTTTCACGTTCGCGATGTCGGCGGCCCCGGCAACGGCGGGCACGTCGGCGGCGGTCACGAGCGATTCGTCGGCCGCGATCGGCACCGGCGACCGGTCGTGGACGTAGCCTATCCCGCCGGGGTGGTCCGCCGGGACCGGCTGTTCGACGAACTCGACGAGCCCGTCAAGCCGCTTGCAGGTCGCGACGGCCTCCTTCGGCGTCCACGCTTCGTTCGCGTCGACACGGAGCCGGGCTTCGGGCGCGGCGTCCGTCACGGCTTCCACGAGCTCGAGATCACGGCCTGTCCCGAGCTTCAGCTTCAGCACGTCGTGACCGGCGGCGACCGCCTCGCGTGCCTTTCGGGCCATTTCGTCTGGTTCGGCGAGCCCGAGCGTGAACGACGAGGTCGGCGTTGCCGCGGCGTCGAACCCGAGGTACCGGTAGAGCGGCAGATCGAGCCGCTTTGCTATGAGGTCGTGTAAGGCGATATCGACGGCAGCCTTCGCGGCCGGGTTCCCTTCAACGACCTCGTCCATCGCGGCGTGAGCGGCGTCGAGAGCGAGTGGGTCGTCAGGCAGCGCGTCGAGTAGCGCGGGAAGGATAGCCTCGACCGTCCCGGCGGTCTCACCGTAGTGGGCCGACGGTGCGGCTGCGCCGACGCCCGTTGTGTCTTTGGAGTCCAGCTCCACGATCACGTTCTCGGCGACTCGCTGGACTCCTCGACTGATCTCGAACGGCTCGGCAAGCGGCAGCGAGACGCGCTCAATGGACCACTTCACAACACCGCCTCCAAGATGGCCTCGGGTCCGTCGCGCACCGGGTCGACCGCCGGGACGCCGAGTGCGTCGCCGTATGCTCCCACGGCTTCCTCGGCCGCGGCCGCGGCCAGTCCTTCGGTGTTCAGCGCGCCGGCAGCGATCTCGGCCGCTGCGACCGACTCCGCCAACGATTCATAGAGCGTCGCCACCGCCTCGACCGGCGGGATCGCGAACGACTCATAGCCGTGGACGGCCTCGCGGCCGGCCTGGTGACACAGCACGAGCGTGTCGGGCATCGCGCCGTGGAGGATGCTGCAGGTGACGGCGGAGTATGCAGGATGAACGATGCTCCCTTGGCCCTCGACGAATAGGTAGTCGTGGTCCGCGCGCTCGCGGCACATCCGCTCGACTGCACCCGCGGTGAAGTCGCTCACCGTCCGGTCGACCGGGATCCCCCAGTTCTCGATGAGTATGCCCGTCTGCCCGGTCGGGACGAACGCGGCGTCCAACCCACGGTCAACTGCCGACTCGTACAGTTCACGTGTTGTCGTCATCTTCCCCGTCGAGCAGTCCGTGCCGACGGTGAGCACGATCTCACAGTCGAGGTCGCGCGCAATGCCCTCAGCGACGGTGAGGTCGTTGGGCGGGCGGCGCACGTCGTGTAGCTCGCAGTCGTGTTCGTTGGCGAGCGCCGCGAACTCGTTGTCGTCGCTCAGGAAATAGTGGAGCCCGGCGATCACGTCGGCGCCCGATTCGAGCGCGTAGCGCACGTCGGGGCGCCACGATTCGTCGAAGCCGCCGCCGATGGGGGCGACTCCAATAATCAGGGCGTCGAACGCGGGGGCATCAGCAGCGCGCCCGACGACCGGCACGTCTGGGACGCCGGCAACGTGATCGGTTGTCCGGGCGGTGGGATCGGCTTCCGCGATTTCGCGGTCAAGAACGGCGACAGGTTCGTCGGCGGCGTACCGGAGCACACCGACCGCGGTTTTGGCGCGCTGGGGGAATCCTTCGTGAGCGAGCAGGGCGACGCGGCGGGTCATACGTGGGGCTGTGGCCGCCACAGTATAAATAAGCCTAACACCAAGCCGGCTCGCCGAACGGTTCAAGACCGTTACGGTGTAACGTTCATTAACGTGCGCCTTGACGAGTACATCGACGGACTGGCCGACGACGAGGAGGCGCGCCGCCGTCAGTTAGCCGAGGAGAAATCCTACGCGATCACTGAGTATCTCGAGGAGGTTGAGGGCGCGATGGATGAAACACTCCAGGACGGCTCGCTGTTTGGCTCGACCGCGCCGGGCATTTTCGTCGGGCGTTCTTCGTATCCCAATGTGTCAGCGGGCGTGCTTGCGCCCGTCTCGAAGCCACACCGGGCGGCTGACTTCGAGACCGGTCCTCATTGGTACCGTCGCGGCTACACCATCGACGATGTATTTCGTTCGCGGACGAACCTCCTCAACTCCAGTCAGCGCACGAACGTCCACGTCGCCGACGAGTGGGACGGGTTCACCGGCGTCCAGCGCGAGGTCGCCATCGCTGACAGCCCGGTCGATCTCGAAGTGGGGTTGGACGGTCGCCCAGAGGTCGACATGGAGGTTTCCTTCGCGGACATCTCGACGCCGACTGGCCCCCGCGCGACTGCGAGCTATGCGGACCTCGCTGAGAACCCTTCGGTGCCGAGGCCGGTCGAGTATACCCTCTCCGATGATGATTGGAACGCCCAGGGTGCGATGACGTACCTCTACAACCGCGGTCTTGACGTATACGAGATCGAGAACGTGCTGTCGGCGGGCGCACTCGGCAAGGCGACCAACCGAAAGCTCGTGCCGACGCGCTGGTCCATCACCGCCGTCGACGACGCCGTCGGCGAGTTCCTCCGTGGAAAGATCTACAACGCACCCAGCGTCGACGCGACTGAGGTGTGGTACAACGAGTACCTCGGCAACCAGTTCTGGATCGTGTTCACGCCAGGTGACTTCGAGTTCGAACTGGTTGAACTGAAGGCACCCGGCTCTGTCTGGAACCCAGAAGGCCGCGGCTATGCGGTCACAAGCGACCACGAGGGGTTCGGCGGTCGGACGGGCTACGTTGAGGAGACCGCCGGCGCGTACTACGCCGCGCGGCTCGGGGCGCTCGAGGAACTCACCGACCGCGGGCGCCAGGCGAAGGTGCTCGTCTTCCGCCACGTCACGCCCGACTACTGGGGGCCTGCGGGTGTCTGGCAGGTGCGCGAAACGGTGCGCAACGCCTTCACCGAGGGCGAACCGGGCGAGGCGGGGACACTGCACGATGCCGTACGTGAGCTGCTCCCGGTCCTCCCGGTCGAACTCGAGGTTCTCCGACGCAACTCCGAACTGGTAGCCGGCGTTCAGTCAAGCCTCGTCGATTTCGCTCGGCGAGAAGACCTATAACCCCACACACCAGGCCACCGGATATGGTTCCTGTTCCACTCCAGATGGGTCTTCCCGGCGGGCCGGAGATACTCATTGTTCTGCTCGCACTGGTGCTCAATCTGCTCGTTCTGGTTGGTTTCCTCGGCGGGTTCGGGTACTTCCTCTTGCGGATCCGCTCCGGTGGAAGCGTCGACGAGCGGCTTGACCGCATCGAGCGGAAGATCGGCCGGCTGGAAGCCCAGGTCGAGCACCTACAGGAGAGCAAGGAGTAGCTACTCCGCGGTCTCGAGGTTCGCCCACGCCGCCTCTACCAGCTCGCCGGTGTCGGCGACGATGTCGGCCATCGTCTCGTCATCCGGCGCCATCCCGGCAAGTCGCGCGAGCTTCATAATGGACACGTGGTAGACGGTCTGAACGCCGGGTTCCTCCTGCCAGACGACGACGTTACACGGGAACAACCCGCCGACGCGGTTTTCCGAGGCGTCGAGCGCGCGGTCGGCCATGTTTGGATTGCACGCCCCCAGCACGTAGTACGGGTCGCGGTCAGCGTCGATCTTCTCATTGAGTAGTTCGGACGGCGAGAACTCGGTGGCGACGCCGAATCCCGCGTCGGTGAACGCCGCGCGGACGTGTTCGACTGCCGTCTCGTGGTCCATATGCAGTGTCGCCCGCTTCTCACCGATGTCTCGTCCCGTAAGTTCGTCGGGGTCGATTGGAAGGCTCATGCTCGATTTGCGGGCGCAGTGTACAAAAACCGGTCGTTGCGGGCGGATCGCTGAACGGCGATGCTATCCGGTTCCGCCCCGAATGGGGAACAAGAACGGGAGAACGGTAGTTCAACACCCGAACATTTTCGATACAGAGAGACGCTGCGGCAGCCGCGGCGATTGGTGCGGGCTCATCGTCGAACTGTTCACCACCCATGGTATCGAAGTCGACACTCGCGTCGGCGCCGTCGCCGCGTATTCACAGCGGCAGCGGGAGCCACGAGAGCCACCGCAACACCGTTGCGGTCGGGATCAATGGCTCGTGGAGAACGAGCCAGTCGAGCAGCGCTAAGCCGAACCCGTGCGCGACAACCGACGGGAGGATGGAGTCAGACTCGTAGTCCACGAGCCCGAACAGTACGTCCGTCGGTCCTGAGAGCAGCAGTTCAATTGGTGGTTTGCCGAGATGGTGGAACGCATACAGGACAGGACTAATGAATGCGGCCTTGCGTCCAACCTCACGAACGCTCACGCATAGCAACCCACGGTAGTAGGTCTCGGCCGCGACAACGACGGCGAACTGCTTCGCTGAGTGGGCCCAAAAGTTCTCCAGCGAGCCGCCCCACATCGGGTAGAAGGCGCGGACGGAGGGGAGCGACGAGCCGACTACATAAAATGGCGTGACGAACACCGCGAGTAAAAGCGTGTTACGGACCGCTTGGCGGTCTACCCGCCAGCCGAGGTGCTTGCCGTGGACGACCGCCAGTGCTGCCGGAATGGACACATAAAGCACTACGTCTTTGAACACACGCTCGTTGATGCCGCGGGGGTCCCAGAGGCTCCACGCGGCTGCCAGCGCGATGCCGACTAATAGCGCGCGCTGGACCCACGAAACCCCTCGCAGCCGCTCCCACGGCATCACGGTCGTCCGCTCACTTCGTCGGGACTGGCCCAACGCCGATTACCGCACGGACCGCCGACTCGAAGTCTTGCCGGCGCGGGAAATAGGTCTCGTCGCTCTCGGCGAGCACCTCACCCAGTTTGCGAGGACCGTCGGGTGTCCGAATCTCCGTGTCGCCCGACCGGCGGACGATCTCGCTCTTTTCAATGCCGAAGTGAAGCCGTGAGGTGACCTGTGCCAGCGGCACACCCGCCACCTCGGGCCCTTCGCCCAGTTCGACGACCGGCCCTTCGTCTTCCGCTTCGTCGTCTGCCATGCACCAGGGTTCCGCTCGCCTGTGGTTAACGGTTGCGGACCCCGCGCCAGCCCGCCGATCCCGCTCTCCTGTCGTCGTGGTCCCCCGGGTTTTTGTCCGGGCCGGCCCTCGTTTCGCCGATGCTCGACGACCTGCTCGGCCGCACTGAACTCAAAGAGCGCATCGAGGAACTCGAGGAGGAGCTCACCCACCTCGAGCGCGAGCGGGACGCCGAGAGTGAGCGCCGTCGCGACGCTGTCGCCGCGAAACAGCGCGCTGAGGAGCGGGCAAATCGGCTTGAGGATCGCATCGCCGACTTGGAAGGCCGGCTGGAGGAAACTGGCGAGTCGAAGGTCGGGTTCCGACGACGCGAGACGCTCTCAGGGGCTCGCCAACGTGAGGTGCTCGACCGACTCGATGGGGTTGTGACGAACCCAGAAGGGGCGCTCTCAGCGGTCGTGGCGGACGGACACGACCTGCCCGAACAGGTCCGCGAGGCGTTCGGTGATCGCGCGCCGCTCGTCGCTCGTGCCGCACCATGCCTCGCCTACACTGACGATGCCGGCTTAGTGAGCGTCGCCCTGCGGCCTGCCTTGCTTCCCGACGCGTTCTGCGTGTGGGCCGATGGTTTCCGTATCGACCGCTCGTGGTTTGAACCGACTGGTCGATTCGCGTTCGCGCTTGTTCGCTCGGACACCTTCGCGCTCGGGGTGTACGAGGGGCGCGAGCGCGAGTCGCTGTCAGGGTTCACCACCGATGTGATGAGTAACCACTCGAAAGGCGGTTTCTCACAAGCGCGGTTCGAACGGCTCCGCGACGGACAGATCCGCGACCATCTTGACCGATGCAAGGAGGCGGTCGCCGCGGCCGACGCCGATCGGCTCTACGTCGCCGGTGAGTCCACGCTGCTCCCCGAGTTCGACGCAGCTGCGACGGCAAGCGTCGACGCTACCGGTTCGCCCGAGGAGGCCATCGGTGAGGCGTTCCACGACTTCTGGACAGCACGGCTCACGGCGATTTGACGAGACGAAGGGAAACCACTATGCACGCCGCCCGGCAGCCACGCGTATGACGAGCGTCAAGGAATTCCGGGTGACGGAACCGGCCACGCCGGAGCGGCTCGGACAGGGGGCGTTCGTGTTCACCGACGACTACTCCGTCTTTGATTGGGGGAAGATGCCCGACGCCGTCCCGAACAAAGGGGCGGCGCTGTGTGCCATGGGTGCGGCGAATTTTGAGGCGCTGGAGGCTGCCGGCGTCGATACTCACTACCGTGGCGTCGTCACGGGTGGCGAGGTGCGACCGCTCGCAAAGGCGGCGTCGCCGCCTCGCGAGATGGCTATTAACCTAACCCGTGTACCAGAGCTGCCGCATCAAGGGCGTGACTACGATTACGACGCCTTCCACGCCGAGGCGGGCAACAACTACCTCATCCCACTGGAGGTCGTCTTTCGGAACACGGTTCCGGTCGGCTCGTCGTTGCGATCACGTGCTGCCCCGGCCGACTTCGGTCTTGATGCCGACACGTGGCCTGACCACTCGGTCGACCTTCCGGATCCCGTTGTCGAATTCTCGACGAAGTTCGAGGAATCCGACCGCTACCTCTCGCGGGCCGAGGCCCAGCGGGTTGCAGGAGCAGCCGATCTGGACGAACTTGAGGCGCTCGCTCGAGAAGTAAACGACCTCGTAACCCAACAGGCCGCCGACGCGGGACTGGTCCACGAAGACGGCAAGATCGAGTGCTGTTACTACGACGGCGATGTCCTCGTTGCGGACGTGGTCGGTACCTTCGACGAGAACCGCTTTTCTTACGACGGTCAGCAGCTCTCGAAAGAAGTCGTCCGCCAGTATCACAAACGCGAACAAACCGAGTGGGTAAACGCCGTTGCCAAGGCGAAGGCCCGCGCTGAAACCGATGACGTGGCTGACTGGCGCACACTGTGTGACGCCGAGCCAGATCCACTCCCCGACTACGTTCTCGCCGCCGTGCGGGACATGTATACGGCCGGTTCGAACGCCTACCTTGACCGTGACCTGTTTGACGCGCCCCCGCTTCCGGAGGCGGTCGAAGCCGTCCGCGCGCTCTGAGGGGCGGGCCCGACTCAAGCTTTTTTGCCCGGGTCGCTTGGCCGGTCGCTACGTGCCCGCGCCGTTGCTTGGACCACCTAAACCCGTACCTGGTAGCTCCCTGCCGCGGAACCCACCTCAGCCACAGTAGCCGTCCAAGCCGTCGCCGGAGCGACGCCCGATAGGCGTTTTCCGCACTCGACACAAGCCTTGTTATCCATCGATATGTATACCCAACCCGAGACACAAGCGTTTTCATCCACGGATACGCACCGCCAGTCGATGACTGTCTACACCGCAACGGTGACCGTCCGGCTGAAACAGGGGGTTCTCGATCCTGAAGCCGAGACGACCCAGCGGGCGCTTGAGCGGCTCGGCTTCGAGTTGACTGACCTGCGGAGCGCGGACCGCTTCGAGATCGACCTCGACACCCACTCCTCGGAGGCGGCCGCAGAACGCGCCGACGAGATGGCCGAGCGTCTGTTGGCGAACCCTACCATCCACGATTACGACGTCGAGGTGTCCGAATCTCAATGACGGTGGCGGTGCTCAGGTTTGGCGGGTCGAACTGTGACCGCGACGCCGTCAGGGCGCTCGAACATTTAGGTGTCAGCGCCGAGATCGTCTGGCACGAGGACGGCCTGCCGGCTGACCTCTCGGGGGTCATCGTCCCCGGCGGCTTCTCGTACGGCGACTACCTGCGAGCGGGAGCGATGGCCGCACGCGCACCAGTGATGACAGAGGTGCGTGCGGCCGCTGCCGACGGGATTCCGGTGCTCGGAATCTGCAATGGCGCGCAGATCAGCTCTGAATCCGGGCTGACGCCGGGAGCCTTCACCACGAACCGGTCGGCGCGCTTTCAGTGTGAACACGTTCACCTACGCGTCGAGAACGCCGACACGCCATTTACGCGTGGTTTCAACGAGGGCGAGGTGCTGTCGCTGCCCATTGCCCACGGCGAGGGGCGCTTTGAGATCACTGACAAGCAACTCGAGGACTTGGAGTCAGACGGACGGGTCCTGTTTCGCTACTGTGATTCCGATGGCCGGGTGACCGACGCTGTGAACCCCAACGGATCGAAAGGGAACGTCGCCGGCGTGCTCGGCGAACGTGAGACAGTCGCGGTCCTAATGCCCCATCCGGAGCGAGCCAGCCTCCCCGACGTAGCGGAGCCAAGTGGCGCCGGGACGGACGGGGCGGACGTGCTTGCTGCCTTTGAGTGAATTGGACGGCGGACCTTTACGCCCGGACGGCGTAGTCACGACCATGTTACTCATTCGGGGGCATGCCGGCGGGACGGCCTTGACAGGCACGCTCTACGAGCGGGGGGAGGACGCGCCCGATTTCAAGGGGGCACCCGACGAGGGTGCGCCGTACGTGTGGGTCTGTGACGCCTTTTATGAGGTGGAATCGGGCGGCCAGATCCAAACCATCGACGGGCGAGAGATCCGTGTCGCGTTCGAGACGCCGATGCCGCGTGGGTTCGAGACGAAAGAGCAGGCCGTCGTCGCCGCGAAGGAGCATCTCCGGACGCAGTTCGCCCGCGTCGGGGTGCCTAAAGAGGATGTCGAGGTCGAGGTGATCAAACAGGAACCCGGCGTCGAGGGGCGTCAGTAGTCAAACGCACCCCACCTGTCGTCGTTGTAATCGGCATCGATCTCCGAATCGAACGCTTCTTCGAGCGCCTCGCGCAGCGCCGTGGTCTCTCTGGTACCGATTCGCGCCAGCGAGTCGGCCTTGCCGACTGCCTCGGGCGGGCCACGCTCGGCCGCGACGCCTTTTAATACCTGGCGAATAATCGCCTCGCGGAGTTCCGGGTCCTCGGTGAAATGGCGGGGCGACTCGACGCGGTAGGCGGTGTCCGTCCGTGGATCGTACACCATTGCAAACGTCACCTCGTACTGCTCGTGTGCGAGTTGGCGGTCGATCCCGGGAAGTGTGTCAGGCGAGGCGAGCGCGCCGTCGGTCGCGCCCCGTGAGACGAACCAGTTGGTGAACGTGATCTCGTCGGTCTCGCGCTTCCAGGTTCCGTCGACGAACTCGCCACGCTCCAAAAGCTGGGAAAAAAACGCGGCGTCGTTAAGCCACGGGGAGTTTCCTTCCGTCTCGCGGACGGTGCGGGTGATGAGCCGGCTGGCGGGGTTCTTAACGAAGCCGACCATCGGGACGTTTCGGGCGACAAAACTCTCGACAAGGTCGACGTACGACTGAATCACGCCCTGCGGGCGCTCGTCCTCTGCGAGGAGTTCGGCAAGCTCGGGGTCTCGCCGTTCCCACGTCAGTAACCCCTTCGGGTAAATCGGGCCGTCCATCATGAGCAGATCATCGACGACGCCAGCGTTCTCGGTGGCGTGGGTCACCTCCGCCAGATACAGCGCGAGCTCGTGGACTACAGCGGTCATCGAACGGTCCGTTGCAGGGACGTGGAGCAGTCGCTGGCGGACGTACCCCTCGTCATCCATCGTCCAGTCGCCGTCCAGCCCGATGGTTACATCGTTTGAGTGGACGGCGACGACGTTCGTGCGCCCGCGGTGGAGTTCGAGATCAGAGGGCACACGGCTCATCGCTGCCTGCGCCACGTCGACGACGAGGCCGTTCTTGAACGTCGTCGGATTGATGGTGCCGGAGTCAAGACCGTGGCGGGTCTCGAAGCGGTCCGGCTCCAGTGCGACCTCGGTCGCGTCCACGCGGCGGCGGGTCTGCTCGCCGAGCGGCTCAACCAGCTTCTTTCCATCGGCGACCAGCGGGTCAAGCCACTCCCCCCAGACCGTCTCGGCAAACGCACGGTGTTCCCGTTCGTCGACGGTGCGGCTCACGCCGCGCGCGAGCCGCGAGATGGCTTTGAAGTGGACCGGGTCGAGCGTCACGGCTACGACTGTGTCGCGGCAGGGCAAAAGTCGCCCGGGAACGAGGCGGAACTGGTCCCCGGCGTGCCGGTTGGGAAACCGCCTTGCCGATGGCCTTCCACCCCGGTATATGGACACCGTGGTCATCACCGGCGCGAGCCGGGGTATCGGCGCAGCACTAGCGCGCGAGTACGGAACAGCCGGCGACCGTGTGGTGATCTGTGCCCGATCGGGCGAAGCGCTCGACGAGACGGCTGAGGCCGTGCGCGAGGCGGGCGGCGAGGCGATTGCCCAGCGCGCTGACGTACGCGACGAGTACGACGTAGAGCGGCTGCTTGAAACGGCTGCTCGCGCTGGCGGCGCGGTCGATACCGTATTCGCCAACGCCGGCGTCTATCACGGCGTGCCAGGGCAGACGCCGCTGGCCGAGGAGTCATACACAGCCGTCGACGAACACCTCCGTGTGAACGGGCGGGGGGTCTATACCACGGTCCGCGAGGCAGTCCCGCACCTCGCAGAGGACGCACGCGTAATCATTCCGTCGGGCGGTATCGCCCGCGACGCGAAGGCTGGCTTCGGCTCGTACGCGGCGTCGAAGGCGCTCGCCGAGGCGCTTGCCCGGCAATTCGCCGCCGAACTTGACCAGGCGATCGGCGTCGTTGACCCAGGTCAGGTGTCTTCGGAACTGACGAACGGGATGCAGGGCCGCGACCCCACCGACGTCGCCCCGATGTTCCGGTGGGCCGCGACCGAGGCCGCCGCTACTGCGCTTGACGGAAACGTGCTTACGCTGCGGGACTGGAAGCAAGCCACTCGGTGAGCTTCGACACAAAGAACCGACGCCCTTATTGTTAATCTCTATAGTCTAGTTAGTAATGTCTGCGGAAACGGTCTCGCTCCCACGCCTCGGCGATGTCTCGCTTGCCGGTGTCGCCGGCACGGTGGTGTTAGTCGCGCTCACCGCAATCGGCGTCCGGGCCGACGAGACGAAAGTGCTCGTTGTCTCGTGGGTCGCGTTCGTGGCGATGGCCGGCTTCGCGCTGCCCGGAGCGCGAGCGGCCGGCAGTCAAGACGCCCGCCGGCTGGTGTGGGGCTATGGCCTCGCCGCAGGCGCGATGGTTACCTCAGCGGCCGTGTTCCTGCTACCGCAGGCGTTCGGTCTCGGCGGCCAAGTGGGTGGTATCGGCGTCGCTATCGGGCTACTCGTTGGCTACGGGGCCCACACCGTCGGCCACCGACTCACTCACCTTGACACCTCCTTTGATGACACGGCGGTTCAAATCGCTGCACACGCGCTCGCCGCCGGGCTGATCATAGGCGTCATTTACGCTGCTCTCCCCGAGATCGGTCTACTGCTCGGGCTTGCTATCGTCTCGCACAAAGGACCAGCCGGCTACGCCGCAGCCCGCCGACTCCGGACGGCAGGTAAACCCGTCTCTGTCTTGCTGTTCCCGGCCGCGGCGGTCGGGTTGACCGCCATCCCGGTCGCCGTAATTGACCCGACGTTCTCCACCCCGATGCAGGCGCTCGTCTTCGGCTTCGGTGCCGGTGTCTTCCTCCATGTCGCGATGGATTTCCTTCCCGAGTGTGAAACCGGCACGGAAGTCGGAGAGGTAGCGAAGCTTTCGGAGAACGCTCACTCGCTGCTTGACCGACTCCGCGTCCACGCCGTCGCCTCCACGGCGCTCGGCGCACTCACCGTTCTTGCTGCTTGGGTCGTTCTCGCCTGATCCGCTCGCCACTTGGACTGTGTGTACCGGCTTGGTCTCTTGTCGGTGATAGAGAGACGAGCGCATACCCCCGCCTTCCCGTGAGTGAGGAGTGTTCCGACGTGCTGTCGGAACCGAGGAGCGAATAGGCGGAGGTCGAGCGGACACACCGGCGACAGCCCACGGACTGTGGCCCAGGGAGTTCCCATCGCACCCGTTTTGCTGTGGCCCCGTGTAGCACGGGGTGCTACGGAATCGGTGAGATGTCGGCTCCGAACCACAAGGGGCGGCGAACCGACGGTGGTTCGCACGGCGATGACACGGATTCCGGTGGGGGCTGTTTGACCGGGCCACAGCCCTATACAGGAGAGAAAACGAGAGTTCTCCCGGTATGCTGCCGGTTGTCCTGGAGTGCAGGTTGGAGCCTCAAACGCCACACTCGGCGGAAATCAGATGGTCGGATTCCACGTCCTTTAGCACGTGGAGGTGGCCAATAGCCGACTGGACGCGGAGCCGATTGGGCTCTCACGTGCGTTCCGGGACACATCTCGGACACCGGGGCTCGTCAGGATATCTTCGGACGAGTCGGGGGTCACACTTCTCGTCGGGCTCTCTTGTGACCGTGACTCCCTGCTGCTTCGGTCGTGGGCGTCCTGCAGGGGCTCTGTGCCGACGACGATAGTCTTGACAGCAGCCTGTATCGTCTGAGGAATTTCATACACAGCAGCCCCTGCTGCGGGTCTTTGCGGCGTTCCACGACCCCCGATCAAACCCATGCTTGAGCCTACGACCGGCTTATACTGCAACCCGTCCATCTACTGCTATGCAAACACGACGCGACCTCCTCCGTGTCGCCAGTATCGGCGGCGTGTTCGTTCTCGCCGGGTGTACAGCTATTGCCGATGACTCGACACCCCCCAACGATTCCACGTCTTCGGACCCAGGCAGTGAGCCTACCGAACTCAAGGTCCCGCGTGACGCCACACACCGAGCCAAAATCAACAGCATCGACGCCGCTCCAGACCTCCCAGTCCGCCCGCAGGTCTCGCTTGCGGACCCGTTTCTTACCTCCGGATCACCTCCGGCGCTTCGGATTGATGTGGAGAACCTGACTGACGAGGCTGTTACGGTGGGTGAGTACCGTGCCGTCGTCTTCCAGTATGTCAGCAGCAACGATGGCGCCTACCTGCTGCTTCCGGTTTCCGAGCGTTCCACAGAGGGCACCCCCGACCGTGTGCGCGGCGATTACGCGGTCACCGATCAAGGCTGTTTCCAACTCGCCGATCCTATTGCGGTGACGATGGAATACGGTACTATCGAGATCCCCGCCGGCGGGACGCTAACCGCGTTCGTCGGATTGTACGTGGGCTCCACTGCCGATGGCTGTCCGCCCGTCGGCGACTACCGGTTCGAGACTACCTACAGCGTTGCACCGCTCACCGACGACGCCGGTACCCCTAGCGAGTGGGGGTTCACCCTCTCAGTTGAGGAACTATAGCCCAGTTGGATGCGGGAGATACGTCGTCTCGAGCCCCCATTCTGAAACAAGATCTGCGAGCGCGCGCACGCCGAACGTCTCCGTCGCGTAATGACCGGCCATGAACACCGACACCTCCGCCTCCCGAGCCTCGTGATACGCTTTCCCCTTGCCTTCGCCCGTCACGAGGGCGTCCACGCCTTTCTCACGCGCTTCGGTGAGCCAGTCGGTGCCGGAACCGGTGAGCACCGCAATGTCTTCGAGCTCGTCGGGGCCGAAATCGAGTAGCTGGACGCTTGTGTCCCCTGTTTCCAAGTCCTCGAGACGATCATGCAGCTCACCAGAGGTGTAGCCAGCGCGGTCGCGGGTGTAGCCACGCTGGCCGACGTGCCCGGGCCCCTCACGGCCGAACGACTCCGTAACATGCAAGTTGAGGTGCTCACATAGCCGCGCGGCGTTGCCGTACTGGGGGTGGGCGTCTAGAGGGAGGTGGGCGGCGTACAATGCGAGGTCGTTTTCGATGAACGCAGCGACCCGGTCGTATGCCTGCCCGGTGATGCGGTCAATACCACCCCACGAGACACCGTGGTGGACGACCAGGGCGTCGGCACCAGCTTCGGCGGCAGCCCTCGCTGTTGCCACGGCGCCATCGACGGCGAAGGCGACGTGTTCGATCTCGGCCGCTTGAGGGCCGATTTGGAGCCCGTTCGCCGCATAGTCGGTGCCGCGCCACTCCTCGACCGCGAGCGTCTCGTCCAGTCGGGCGGCTAATTCAGCGAGTTGCATACCCGCTCTGACACCGCGGAGCCGTTAGACCCTTCCATTGCTGTTGAGCGCGACGACGACGGCTGCAAGCACGTCGGTGGCCCGCTTCACCTCCGCACCGTCCTCGATGAAGACAAGCGTCTGCGGCGGCTCGACGGCTTTCGGGCGCACGCGCAGGCAGGCTTCCGTTCCCGCCTCGACCGCGGTGTCGAGACCCCGCTCGATTGCGAGGTGAAGACGGTCTGGGTGGACGTTCACCGTCGCGATTCGTTCGTTCCTGAGCGTGATGGCGTAGGCATATGCACCCGCCTCGTTGGGCTCGACCTCGGGGTCTGCGTTGGTGATGGCGAGGCGACCTAACGGACCCGACTCCCGACCATGCAGCTCGGACGAGAGTAGCTCGGCCAGTCGCCGCCCGCTGCGGATACGGTCCTCGACCATTACAGTTCCCCGAGCGCCTCGCTCGCCTCGGCTTGTATATCGATGCCCCGGCGGTGTGCAAAGAGGACTGCGGCGGCCTCGACAGTTACGGCGAGGTCGGCTTGAAGCCGGTTGATACCCGCGACCGCATCCTGTTTCTCGACACCGGCCTCAACGCAGGCATCGAGGGTCTTTTCGAAGACGGAGCGTTGCTGGAGTACCGACTCGTCCGGGTGGAAGCCGTCTGGGATCGTCACGCTGTCAGGCTCGAAGTTAGCGACGAGCGTGTCACCGTCGCGGGATAGCAGTCCCTCGCCGAGCGCCACGTCGACTAATCGCTTCGCCTGATCTGGCGAGAACCAGTCGCGATCGAGCGACAAGTCGACGACGAAACTGCTCTCGGCCATTCGCTGGCTCCCTTCCGCGCGGAACGGAGCAGCGACAGCGACACGCAGGCTCATGCCAATAACGCCGATGGCCGAGGACAAATAGCCAGCGACCAGCGGCTGAGTCGAACGATTCAAGTCCGCGAACGGCCACTCGGACATATGAAGAGCCACGCGCGTTCCACCACGAAACGGACCGGCGGCCGACGGCGTTCGAATCACAAAAAGCGAAAACACGAACTCGGCTCCTCGCCGACCGAGACCCGTGTCGACGAGCGGAAATTAAAAGTCGTCGAGACCCGCGGCGGCAACACGAAAGTCCGAGCTATCCAGAACAACGTGGCGAGCGTCGCCATGGACGACGGTACGACGGTCCAAGCCGATATCGAAAACGTCGCCGAAAACGCCTCGAACCCCAACTACGTCCGCCGAAATATCGTCACAAAGGGCGCGATCGTCGAGACCTCCGAGGGGCTGGCTCGCGTCACCTCCCGCCCCGGTCAAGACGGCCAGATCAACGCCGTCCTCGTTGCGAGCGAGTAACCTCTCGCTTCTCACTTGTCGTGTGACCCACAGCGATCACGTCCGCGCTCTCGCTTAGCGGCAGCCTCGGGAACGTCTGCAAGTCGGTAGCGAGCTTCCAGGGGCCGGTTGCGAATCTGTTGATTACAATCCGGGCCCCTGTGTGCTCGCCGGCGAGGGGAGCTACCTTCCTTCGAGGAGAGAATCCCGCCGGTTACGGCGGGAGTGACTCCGACAACGACCCCACAATCCTCGCTCAGTACCAGTACGGATAGTTACGTAGCATCGTGTTGTAACATGACGTACACCGAGGCGGTCACCCCGCCCACTCAATTGCACAATATCGGGACTTCGAGAACCAGAACGTTCGAGACACCCGCTCGAACCGCTGTGGTGTCTCGGTTGCAAGATACCTCTGAGTCCCCTACGGGCAGAAGAGTACCGGCGGTGTGGCCCCGCCATCGGCCCGTCATGCCGACAGGTCGTCACCCAGCAACTATCCCAACCCAGCGGTGCGGTGCCGTGGGAAGCCTCGCCGGTCACGGCGAGGAGGAGGTCATGGCTTGGGTGCGGCCTTCTGCAGCGCCGTCTCAGCAATGTTGCCCCCATAATCGCCAGCCCGCGAGAGTGAGTCGACGACCAGGCCGAGGAGTTGGGCCTCTTGGGCTTCGAGGTCAAGCAGGTGGGCGTCGGTTTCGCGTACTAGGGCGTCCACGTCGTCGACGGACTGCCGAGCCTCGTTGGCGAGCCGAGTTGCCTCGTCGGAGTTTTGGGCTAGCATCGCGTCCATGGCCCGCTCGATGACGGCGACCGCGGCGTCGTGAAGCGCGTTGATATCCTCAGCGATCTCTTCGGGTGGGGCCTCGAGTTCCCGGGCGTTCTGGGCGATCTTCGATGCGTGGTCGGCGACGCGCTCGAGTTGGCGAGCACAGGAGTGATAATCGAAGGCAGTCTCACGGTCCAGCCCAATATCGGCGGCAGTCGACGGGTCGCGCAGAACCGAACGGAACACCCGGGAAACCATGTAGTAGAGCCGGTTCACGTCGTCGTCGCGTTGGGTCACATCCGTCGCGAGGTCGTTATCATCCTCCAACAGGGCATCTACGGCGTCAGCTAACATCGTCGTCGCCACGAGCCGCATCCGAGTGACAGCGTTGTGGACCGATAGCTCCGATGAGTCGAGTAGGTCTTGAAGCTGGACGTGTTCGCTGGTTTCTCCGATGACCTCTAGCCCGACGAGTCCCTGTGTAGCATTGCGGATGGTCCGCCGCTGGTCGGAGCTGATACGCGTCGCCTCAAGCGTGATAATGTCGAAGCCACTGACATACATCGTCATCACTGCGCGAGTGAGTTGGTCGCCTTCCAGTCCGGTGATATCGAGCGTTCCTTCGATCTTCTCCTCCTCACGCTGAGGCGTAAGCAACAGCGCGTCGTCCTCCGGATGGAACTCGACGACGCTCCCACCACTGACGCCGTTCGCCGTCGCCCAGTCCTTCGGGAGGCTCACCGTGTACGTGGACCCACCAGTCACCTGCACCTTGCGCGTCTCCATACCCGAGGGTTGCTCACCCGGGTACTATAAAACTCGCTGTTTCTATATACTCAGCCTTAACCAACAGTACTCTATACCGACAGCTCTGAACTCGAAACAGTTTAGTAGCGGCTACAGTCGGCAGCAGCGCCCTAGACGCCGATAGCGACAGTACGCAGTCCGCGGGAAGCCCACACACAGGATCAAATATCTATATATTATTGCTGTTTAACGTTGTCATACCCAAACATATTTTTCCCTCGACCTGCTGGGCCTCTCTATGCCCCGTGTCGCCTATCAAAAGCAGCTCAAATCGTTGCGCGAGGACGTCCTCTACATGAGTGAAATCGTTCTCGAGCGGCTCCGCTTGGGTTTAGCCGCCCTTGAGAACAACGACGAAAAGCTCGCACGGGAAGTCATCGAGGGCGACGACGAGGTCAACGATCTCTACCTCGAACTTGAGTCGGACTGTATCGACCTGTTCAGCCTCCAGCAGCCGGTCGCTGGCGATCTTCGGTTTGTCGCCGCCTCATTCAAAATCATCACTGATCTCGAACGAGTCGGCGATCTCGCGACAAACCTCGGTGGGTACGCGCTCGACGCCCGTCGGGAACGGTACCCTGAGGTCGACATCCAGGCCATCGGCACCGCGGTCGCCGAAATGCTTGAGGATGCGATGGCGGCGTACGCGGCGGACGACGCCGCGTCTTGTGCCGAAATCGCCGAGCGTGATGACGAGGTCGACGTGCTGTGTCAGCGCGCTTCTTCGACAGTCGTGCGTGAGTTGATCGAGACCGAGATGACCGCTGAGCCCTCCGATGATGTCGAGGCGCTGCTCGATGACGTGTCACGCTTCCTGCTCACGGTGCGTGACTTAGAGCGTGTCGGCGACCACGCGGTCAATATCGCGGGACGAACGCTCTTCATGGTCGAGTCTGACGACGAACTCATCTATTGAGTTCTTCGATCAGACGCTTACCGCGTTCGGGGTCGTCCAGCCGTTGATGAGAAGTCGTCTCCCTCGCCTCTGTGACCAGGGTCGCGACAGACGAGCGGAGCCACAGCGGCAGTCCTACCGGCGAGAACAGGAACAGCCCAATCCCAAACGGGACCACGATCGCGAATGCGACACCCAGCGCGACGGCCGCCGTCGGGCCGGCCACCCCGACTGGCAGCGCCGTGAGCCCTCCAGCAAGCAGGCGGATATCCCGACTCGTCTCGACGCGGGCCGTTATCACCGCATCGGGGTCGACGGAACACGCGTCGACCCCGACCGGCTCACCCATCCTTGCGTTCGTCCTCGTCAGGCACCTCCATGATGCTGTCTGCGACGGACTCCATGTCGCCCGATCCGACAGCGCTCTGGACGAGGAGGTGCCCGCCAATGACCGCTGGCGAGATGACGGTGTCCGCGCCGGCCCGCTTCAGTTTCTTCACGTTCTCCCGTTCCGTCGCGGCGGCGACGATATTCAGCCCGGGGTTGAGTTCCCGGGCTGTGAGGATCGCCAAGGCGTCATGGGCGTCATCGTCGGTTGCGGCAACGAGCGCCCGTGCCCGCTCGATGCCGACCCGGACGAGCAGCTCCTCGTCGGAGGGATCTGCTACGATCACCTCGATATCCCGCTCGCGGAACGCTTGCGCCCGCTCCGACAAGCGCGTGATGACGACGTACGGCGTCGGGGAGTCGGCGAGTTCTTCGATGACCGGTTCCGTGAGGTCGGAGACCCCGACCACGATGACGTGGTCTTCCAGCAAATCAAGTGTCGAGTCGTTCATAGTTCCAAGTGCGTTCGCGAGACGGGCTTCGATTGCGGGAGTGAGCAGTGTCCCGAGCGCGACACCGAAGCTCGCAACGCCGAGCAATAGCACGGACATGGTGAACAGTCGTGCCTGGGCCGACACTGCTGTCGGCGTGATGTCGCCGTATCCGACCGTCGAGGAGGTCACAAGCGTGAAGTAGAACGCGTCGGTCACCGTAGTCACTCCCGAGAACTCCTCGCGCAGTACGTAGGTGCCGATGGTGCCGTACGCCTGCGTACCCGCAATGGCCGCGAGCGCTGCCAGCTGTGTCGTTGACAACTGGAGTTCGCGGTCGAACACGCGGTAATTGAGGAGGACAGTGGGTAGCGACAGCAGCGACAGCGCCACCAGCGGCAGCGAGTAGGCACTCGTCTGGGCAAGCCCCTGCACGGCCGTCACCGGGAGCAACAGGACGGTGAGGTACCACGCGACGCGCCGGCGGCGGCGCAGTCCGTACACCGCTCCGAGCATCAGAAAGCCCGTGAACGCACCGGTAAACCCGGCGGTTCGCTGGATTACCTCCGGCGTGTACGGCGACAGTGGCCCGGAGATGTTCGTTGTCCCGATATTGACGATGCCGGTGACGACGGAGAGTAGGGCGACGGCCGTTGGAAGCCAGACTGTCGCGCGAACTCCGAGGACGCGTGCCCATCGTCGTCGCCCGGTCTCGCTCATGGCCAATCGCAGTCCGGCGCCTCGCTTAAGCGGTCCGGTAGCTGTATATGGCTCCCCCGACTGCCGCCGGTATGACTCTCTCGCCGGCCGCGGCACCAGGGCTGTACCTCGCCGCTACCAGCCTCCCGGTTGAGGTGCTCCAGGGCATCTATCTGGGGATCATCACCGGCATCTTACCGGCTCTAGTCGCGTGGGGGATGGGGTTTCTATTCAAATACTTCACGGGGGTGTCGATTCCCGGCTTCGGTGTCGTCGTCATGGCGCTTGCGCTCGCCGGGGTCAACGGTGGGCTCCTCGCGCTCACCGACGAGACAATCGTCAACTCCGCGACCGGTCCGGTCGTGTTGACTGCCATCATTGTCGTATTGATGCTTTCGCTGTACGCCCACGCAAAGGGGGACGCGATGGGGGCGGGGTTCCCCAGACGGCTTTCGCTGCGCTCGCTCAGCGAGCGGACACTCTCCACTGACGTGGTCGACCTCGTCGGCGGCCGCGGACAGGCGGCGGTCACTGTCGTCGGCGAGGTCAGCGACATCGAGGGATATCCGCCGCTCCCGCCGGCGATCCGTGCGGGAATCCGAGATGGCGAGTGGCGGTTCCCCGCGGAGTTGTCTATCGGGGAACTGGAATCACGGTTCGCCGAGCGGCTCCGGACGGAATTCAACCTCGCGGAGGTCATCGTCACCGTCGACGAGCGAGCGACCGCGACCGTCGCCGCGGCGCCGCCGCTGTCGGCGCTCTCGAAACGGGTCCCGGAAGGGCACCGCGCCGTCTCGGTCGATGCCCTCGTCCCGTCTGGATTGGCTCGTGACGACTTGGTCCGGCTCCATACCGACGAGACAAGCGTTCGCGGCACCGTTTTAGGGGCACGAAGCACGGACGCGGCGGCTCCGGCCGTCACGGACGGCGGTGCGGCGGTCAAAGACGAGGCTGTCCCCGCCACTGCTACGGCCTCCTCAGCCACCGGCGGTGATGGTCGAGTCACTGTTTCGGTCCCACGCGCAGAGACTCCGGCGCTGCTTCGGGCCGACCGGGCCCGTGTCGTCGTCCGGTCGCGGGGCAGTCATCGCGAGTTCGAACTCATCTCGTTGCTGCGCCGGGCCGGCAAACGGTTCCGGAAGCTGACCGTCGGTTCGGACGCCGACCTCCTGGGGCAGACGCTCGGCGGGGCGTCGCTCCGCGAGCGCCACGGGGTGGCTGTACTCGCGATCCGTAGCCCGAGCGGATGGACGCTCGCTCCACAGGGCGATACCGAACTCAACGCCGGCGACGAGCTGTTCGTTGTCGGATCGCGCGAGGCGCTGGATACACTCACAGAGGTCGTGGCGTGATCCCACTCCAAGCCAGCGGCAGTGACGTGCTTGCACGCCTGCTTGGAAACCTGCTGGCGCTCGCGGGTCTAAGCCTCTTATGTGGGCTGCTTGCTGCGGTACTTGGACTCGGCCACCGCTGGTACGCCCGAGCGACGGTCCCGACCGGCTTATCAGTACTTGTCGGACTCACCGGCGTCGTCCTCGTGTTGAACGTCGAGTCGGCGCTCGGCACGCTTATCGCAACGAATGGGACGCCGACGGACGTCCTCGCTCCCGAGGTCGTCTTCGTCAACACAGTCGTTCTCGGCACAAGTCTTGCGACCGCGGTCACCGGCGGCCGTGTCGGCGACCGAGTCGGCGAGTCGCTGTTCGCGCTCGCGGGCAGTGGGACGGTCGATATCGATGTCTCGGGCCTCGTCCAAGCGGTCGGCCGGGTTATTACCGTCGATATCCCCGAAGAAATCGCTGACCTCGACGGGTACGACCCCGTCGATCCCGATATAAAAACGACACTGGCTGGCGAGACCTTCGTTTTTCCCCGCAGACTCACTGTCGACGAACTCCATGACCGTCTCATCGCGCGACTCCGTGAGGAGTACGGCGTCGGCCACGTCGATGTCGATATCGACACCGAGGGCACGATCACCTATCTTGGGCTCGGGTCTCGCGAGTCCGGATTGGGCCCAACGCTCCCGCCGGAGTCGTGTGCCGTCGCGGTGCGGGCCGACCCCGCAACCGCCGCCAGCGCCGGCGATCTTGTCCAAGTGTACCGGATCGCCGACGGGGAGGCTCAGCGCGTCGCGACCGGTGAGCTCCGTGGAACCGCCGGCGACGTAGTGACGCTTGCTGTGGACGCCGCTGACGCGGCGATCCTGGCCGACGACGAACGGTACCGACTGGCGACGCTCCCCGTAGAGCCGCGGTCGGACCGTGAGTTCGCGTCGCTGCTGCGCGCGGCCGCGGAAACGATGGGTGTCGTTACGTTGGCCCCTGGCAGCGACCTCGTCGGCACTCCTGTCGGTGCCGTGGACGCCGCGGTGGTCGCGGTTCGGGACGACGACGGCGTAGAGCCAATCCCCTCGCGCTCGCGCGTGCTTGCGGCTGATGATGCGCTCTACGTTATCGCCACGCCGAGCCTACTCCGCCGACTCGATGTGGCTGCCCGAGCCGACAGCGACTAATCCCGTGGCGTCTATCCTTCGACGATGGCCGACGAGCCTACCGACCCTAGCGAGATCGGCGAGGCGGACGCCCCTCCTATCGAGGAAGCGCCTTATAAGATCGTCTTCGAGGCGAACAAGTGCATCGCCGCCGGGAAATGCGCCGAAGTTTCCGCGAACTGGGAGATGGACATCTCGACCGGCATCGCCAAGCCGCTCACGTACTTTTTCGATGAATCCGAACTTGAGCACAACCTGCGTGCCGCCGAGGTCTGCCCTGCAAAGAAGGACCGCGGCGTCATCCACGTCGTGGACCGTCGGACCAACCGAGAGATCGCGCCAGACCCGGATGGAGACGGTACCCTTTCAGTCGACTGGTAGTCGCCGTCGTGACGAACAGATGACTCCGGTCCTGAGTTTCGATTCATAGGTCACCGCCTCGCCTGATGGGTCGGTGTCGCCTGCTACCACACCGTCGACACCGGCTCCGTCCCGGTGTCCGGTCTTCGGGACCGTAACGGCTTTTCGCTGCGCGCGTGAGGTTCCGGTAGGCGGGGATGGCCGAGTCTGGTCAAAGGCGGCGGACTTAAGATCCGCTCTCGTAGGAGTACGTGGGTTCGAATCCCTCTCCCCGCACGTTCCGTTCGACCCGCAAGGTCTGCGCCTGCTGTGAGCCCTGTTCTCTGCTTGCGGACCGCATAGCGGCTGGTCCAGCCCAGCGGCCGTACCTCGCGGCCGGGCAGCTAGAAAACAGCGCCGATAATACGCCCCGTGCGTCCTGTTGGCTGTTCGGATAGTTGATAGAACGCTCGCGTCAACCTCCGACCGTGACGAGTCGTTTTTGACCCACGAAACCGTACAACAGCCGATGACGCTCCCGGAAAGCGCCGAGCGCGCCTTCGACGCCGCCGAGGCGTTCGAGCGCGACGGCGACGGCTACGTACTGACAACGACGAACTTCGCCGGTCGGGTAACGGCCGTCCCGACCGATGAGTGGGCACACAGCTACACGCTCACGGTCCAGGCACCGATGCTCTCACGCGTGGTGGAGGGTGATGTAGGTCCGGATCTTGAGGCGGGCTGGTTCGACACGTTCGCACTCCGGCTTGAAGACGCCCCCGGCGCGGTCCGCGAGGGGGTCACGCTTGAGACACTCGATGTCCGACGCGAGCGAGGCGATGCAGTTGTCGAGTTCACCTTCGAGTGGGGCAACGCTGACCGTGCACCTGCCATCGCCAAGGCGCTCGGTGAGTACGTTGAGGGCACCTATATGGAGGGTGTCGTGCCGGGGTTCGACTACCACGACCCCGTAGCGTCGATGCTGGCGACAGCGAGCCAAGGTGAGGGAACCGGGACACCGCTATAGCCGTGTGAGCGGAGTCCGTGCGATTGAGTGTACCGTCTGAAACTGTGTGCGTGACGTCGTCGCGGGAGCCTTTTCAACCACGAATGGGTCTGTTACTCCATTGCGACGTACGTGCGGGTGTCCTCGACACCGTCAAGCGTGCGCACCGTATTCGCGGCGACCTCGCGCACCTCGTCGGGCGAGTCGACTCGGAGCTTCGCGATGAGGTCTACGTCTCCGGCGACGATATGTACCTCATCGACTCCGCCGAGGCCTGCGATCTCATCGCGCAGGCGGTCAGCGTCGCCGGTGTGAGCTTTCACCATCACGTACGCCAGAACGGTCACGCTTCACCACCTACGACAGAGACACGGTCGGCGTTGCCGACGATGAGCCGGCGTACGTCGGCCAGTCGTTCGTAGTCGGCGAGCACGACGACACGGTCACCGACCTCAAGCGAGTGATCCTCGTCGGGGAGGCCAAACCGGCCCTCGGCTTTGCCGAAAGCGAGCACGCGGGAGTCAGCGGGCAGTTCAAGTTCTGAGAGGCTATAGCCCCGCATCGGCGAGGCTTCGGTGACGGTGAGTTCGACGACCTGCAGGTGTTGTGCGATGTCTGCAATGGCACGGATCGAGCCGCCGAGCAGCGCGTTCTTCGCAACGATGGCGCCGAGTCGCTCCGGGTAGACCACCTCGTCGATGTCGCTGGCATATTTATGTAGCACGTGCTCGTGGTACTCCGAACTCGCGCGCAACACCGTCCGACAGTCGTGGCCCTTCGCGATCATGCAGGCGAGGACGTTCACCTCAAACGACCCTGAGAGCGCAGCGAGGCCATCAGCGTCGCCCACGCCGGCCGCCTGGAGCGTCTCCTCGTCACTCCCGTCGCCGGCGAGTACCTCAAACGCCTCCTCCTCTAGACGGTCGACCTTCGTCGTGTTAGGTTCAACAAGTGTCACCCCGTGGCCCTCCTCGCGCAGTACCCGAGCGGTCCGCATTCCAACCCGGCCTGCACCCACGATAACAAATCGCATGATCGCCCGTACGACGAGGGAGGACAAAGGGCTTACCCCGGTGGGGGAAGGCTTTTCTCTCAACCCGACCACCCGCGTGTATGGTGCGAGCATACGTCATGGTCGAGGTCGGTGGCGGTGACGCGGCGGGGTTGCTCGACGCGGTGCTCGATGTCGAGTACGTCTCGGAGGCGCACATCGTCGCCGGCGAGTACGACATCATCGCGGAGGTGGAGGCTGACGAGGTGCGCGATGTGATGTCGACGGTCGCCACTGCGGTCCGCAGCCTCACCGGCGTTTCGGACACCCGCACGTACGTCTGCTTGGAGTAGCGTCCGCTACCGCTCGACCCCGTCGAGGCCGTGCCGGTCGACGTGGGCCACCAGCTCAGCACGTTGGTCATCCAGTCGCTGCGAGGCTTCGGCGTACACATGCTTGACCACCGTCTCCGGGCCCGGATCGGGTGTGGATTCCGCCGTTGCGACCGCCGTATCCAGTTCGTCCGCGACGCGCGTTTCAACCTCAGAACGGGTCGCTCCGTCGATGACTCGCTCGGAGAGTAGGTATTCTTCATAGCGGTCGAGTGGGTCTTGCGTGCGCCATTCCGGGAACGCTTCACGGTCCTCGTACCGCTCCGGATCATCTGCCGTCGTGTGCGGGCCGAGCCGGTAGGTGAGCGCCTCAATCAGAACGGGGTCGCCGGCCCGAACCGTCGTGAGTGCGTTGGTCACCGTCTCGTAGACGGCGAGCGGGTCCATTCCATCGACTTGAACGCCCTCGAAGCCGTAGGCGTCGGCCTTCCGTGCGATCGTGCGTGAACGCGTCTGTTCCTCGCGTGGCACCGAGATCGCCCATCCGTTGTTCTCACACAGGAACAGACACGGGGCGTCGAAGACGCCCGCGAAGTTGAGCCCCTCGTGGAAATCGCCTTCCGACGTGGCACCGTCCCCAAAGTACGCGACGGCGGCGCTGGTCCCGTCTTCGCGGGCCATTGCCATCGCCGCGCCCGCTGCATGGGGGATCTGCGTCGCGATGGGCACCGCCTGCGGGAAGTTGTTCACCTCGTGACCGGATTCGTATTCACTGTGCCCGCGCCGGAAGCGAAGCAGGTCAGCCATCGGGACGTCGCGCGCCAGTTGCATCGCGTTCGCCCGGTAGGTGGGGAACAGCCAGTCGTCGGCCCGCATAGCGCGCGCGGCTGCGACCTGTGTCGCTTCACCGCCACGAAAGGGCGGGTACCCGGACATCCAGCCACGCCGCTGGAGGGCGAGCGCACGCTCGTCGAACGCTCGGGCGCGGACCATCTCTTCGAACAGCGCGCGGGCAGTCGCCTCGTCGATGGCCGTCTCCGTTAGCGACCGCTCGCCGATGACCCGGTGCATACCTATCACTCCAGAGGGGTGGGCAAAGCGGTTACGCTCGTCCCCGGTTACTCAACGATGATCGCCGTCGATCCGCAGAAGAGACACGCGTCACCGTGACTGATTGCGACCAATTGGCGCCCGCAGTCGAGACAGTGACACAGCTCGCGGTTCCCGGCGGCCAGTTCCGCCGCGATTTCCGGCGTCTGTGGCGGAACGGCCCGATCAGGGTGGTGGAGGTCAGGCTCCTCGCGTTCGTCGGGCACAGGTGAAGTGAGAGTGGCACGGACAAGAGTGGTCGGGTGGCGGTAGGTGCCGCGGCAAACGCTTATTGTGCGACTCCGGATTGAAGCCGCATGGACCATTTCCTTCCGCCCCGGTCGGACGCCGATGGCGTCGTCGCCGCAGCCACGCACGGCTTCGATTCTGAGATGGTCGCCGATGCAGTTGCCTTCGCGCGAACCAACGAGACGCCGCCGGCGACGACCGCCTACGACCACTCCACAGAAGACCCGTGGGATGGCGACCCACCTGAACACGCCGGTGCACTCGGGCCGTTTCCCGACCGTCGTGGCGGGGCCAACGGGATCGTCCTCTGCGACGGTCAGTTAGTGGCGGAATGGGGGGACACGACTCGCGTCGATCACTGTTTCAGTGTTGCGAAGTCGTTCCTCTCGTTGCTTGCGGGGGTCGCCGTCGACCGTGGTCTCTTCACCGTGACCGACCCTGTCCGCCAGACTGTGGATGACGGCGGCTTTGACGGACGTAACGCCGCGGTCACTTGGGAACACCTTCTCCACGGCTCCAGCGAGTGGCAAGGAACGCTGTTCGGCAAGCCTGACACCGTCGACCGTAATCGGCCGGTTGGTCGGGACGTGGACGCGGTTGGCGACCGCGGAGTCCGCGAGTTACACGAGCCAGGCTCCTACTGGGAGTACAACGACGTCCGGATCAACCGACTGGCGCTCGCGCTGCTGCGCGCGTTCGCGACACCGTTGCCGCGCGTCCTCGCGCACGAGGTTTTCGACCCGATCGGCGCCTCGCAAACGTGGCAGTGGCACGGCTACCACAACTCTCGAGTCGAGGTGGCGGGCGAGTCGATGCGTTCCGTCTCGGGCGGCGGGCACTGGGGTGGTGGCCTGTGGGTGAGTACACGCGACCTCGCGCGGTTCGGGCAACTGCTCCTCGATGGGGGGCGGTGGGGCGGCGAACCGGTGGTTCCTCCGTCGTGGGTCGAGCGCGCGACAGCGCCTGGTCCGCTTGAACCGGGCTACGGCTATCTGTTCTGGCTTAACACCGGCGGCGATCGGTTTCCCGGAACGCCCGAATCTTCCTTTGCCGCGCTCGGATACGGGACAAACGAGGTGTGGGTTGACCCTGAACACGACCTCGTGGTCGTGCTTCGGTGGCTTGACCCCGAAGTCCCTGACGGCGCGATATACCGCCGACTGGTCGACGCGATTCAGTGAGCTGACCCACCGACGTTTCCCCCGAGTGGCCCGGACTTGCGGACCGAAAGCCACAGGGTCTCGCCCCGTCAGGCCGGGGTATGGTCGCCGAGCAGTTCGTCGAGCTCGTTGGACCGAGCCCAGTGGTGCAGGCGCTCGTTGCCGGCATCATCATTGCGTCGTTGAACACCGCTGGCGCGCTCGTCGTGCTGGTCTGGCGGAACCCCTCCGAGCGAGGGCTCGACACTGCACTCGGCTTTGCGGCCGGCGTCATGCTGTCGGCGTCGTTTACCAGCCTCTTACTCCCGGGAATCGACATCGCGAGCAGGCCGGACTACCCTGCCGTCGGCGTGGGTGGTGTCGAACTC
The DNA here is from genome assembly GCA_964478805.1 of uncultured Halobacteriales archaeon. Lineage (GTDB taxonomy): Archaea > Halobacteriota > Halobacteria > Halobacteriales > Haloarculaceae > Halosegnis. The sequence continues at coordinate 30,950 of CAYZJQ010000008.1, forward strand.
GTCGGTATCGTCCCTGTGCTCGTCGGGTTCATGCTTGGGGTCGCGCTGCTTGACCAGGCCGACGCATGGGTGCCTGGCGTCCAAGGAGTAATCACGGGACGCAAGGTCGACTCTACGGACGGCCGCTTTACCGCTGTTGTTGTCTTCATCGTCGCCATCACGCTCCACAACATGCCGGAGGGACTGGCCGTTGGGGTTGGCTTCGGCACCGGTGACGTGGGCACTGGCCTCGCGCTCATGGTTGCGATCGGCATCCAGAACATCCCGGAAGGGCTTGCGGTGTCGGTCGCCGCGGTGAACGCTGGACTCGGCTCGCGTTTCTACGCTGGGATCGCGGGGATCCGTGCTGGTCTCGTTGAGATTCCCCTCACCGTCTTCGGCGCGGCCGTCGTCACGGTCGCCGCGCCGACCGTCCCCTATGCAATGGGCTTTGCAGCCGGGGGAATGCTGTTTGTCATCTTCCACGAGATCGTCCCACAGACGCACGCTCGAGGCAACGAGCACGAGGCTACTGTCGGGTTGATGATCGGCCTTGTCGTGATGCTCACTCTCGACGTAGTCCTCGCCACCTGACGCCCGTCCCGGCCGGACACCTCGCTTCCGCGACCGAAACCCCCCTGACCTTCGACCCCGTCTCAGGAGTATGGATGAGATGGACACGACCGGCCTCGATCATGGAGACCGTGCGGTCCGACTGCTGGCCACCGAACGCTTCGACGAGATCGCGGAGGCGTACACTATGGGCGCCTACGGCACTCTCGCCGGCTACGAAGGGTTCGAGCGAACGATGACCGATGAGCGATCAAGCGTCGGCGACGGCCTCCGTCATCTCCTGCTCGCGGGCGTCTGTGCCCGCCTCGCTGGCGACGATGCCCGGGCGCGAAACCGCGCACTCCAGGGTGTCCTCGTCGCGACCGACCACCGTCGCCAGGCCGACGGTGTCGATGCCGCCGCCTGTGATGAGTGGATCGGACATCTCCGTACACTCGCCGGTAGCGATGAGAAGGCCGCTGAGGCGTACGACCGCGCGGCGGACGGTTACGAGTCAGCCGCACCAGCGGACCCCGCACAGACGACGACACGGCCGCTGCTTCAAGCCGGGACAGACCTGTTGACCCAGCTTTCGCGGCCCGATGACGCCGCCTGGGACGAAATCCACGGCGATGGTTCCGACGCACTCGCGCGACGGGTGCGCTTTGCCCGCGCCTCGCTTTCGGGGTATCTTGAGGCCCGCCAGCGGGAGGGGCACCTCCATGCGCCGCGCGGCTCGACGGAGTATGGCAACAGTTCCTACCGATGTCCAGAGTGTAGGTCGAACGATATCAACCACGTCGCAGGGACGGTGCTGTGTCTGCGGTGTGATGCACGAACGGAACGGGTCTAAGCGGCTACGACCCGCACGTAGCGTATGCCGACGCCATCGGAGACACACCTCGAGAACAGAAGCCGCATCCAACCTGACATGACGAACAACTACGACACCGCACACGGCGGCGTCGTGATGAAGCTCATGGATGAGGTGGGTGCCATGGCGGCAATGCGTTTCGCTGGCGAGACTTGTGTAACGGCCCGCGTTGAGGGACTCGACTTTACGCGCCCTGTCCCGCGCGGTGATATCGCCGTCGTTGAGGCGTGGGTGTACGCGGCTGGGCGATCGAGCGTTCGCGTCCGACTGACTGTCGACCGCGAGGCTCCCCGCACCGGCGAGCGTGAGCGCACCTGCGAATCGTGCTTCGTATTCGTTGCCGTCGGCGAGGCGGGCACTCCCGTGACGGTGCCCGAGTTGATAGTCGAGACGCAACGGGACGAGAAACTGCGCGAGCGGGGACTCGCGTCGGAAGCGAGTGGAGCGGAGGGCAGTTAGTTCACCAGCGACGCGAACGCGAGGTCGCCGGAGGTGTTATCGATGCGAACGCGGACAGTCTGGCCCTCGCTCGCCCCGGGGACGAAGACGGTATACTTCCCCTTGTGCGCGACGCCGTCGCCTTTGCGACCGGTCCCGGTGATCTCCACCTCGTAGGTGCCGCCTGTCTCTACGGTCGGGCGAGTGGTGCTCGTCTGTTTCTTGATTTTGCCGACCGGGCGGAACGCGCCACAGGCCGTACACCGCAGCATCTCGACGCCATCCTCCGGGACGATACGAGTGTCGGGAAGTCCACACTCCGAGCAGGTAACGTAGGCCTCGACGTAACCGTCGACGGCGGCGGTAAAATCGGCAAGCGTGAACGAGCCGTTGTAGCGGCCGCGGCCGTCCTCGTACTGGCCATTGGTCCCGAACTCCCGCTGGACATAGCGGTGGAGGTGCTTGGGGTCACGCGAAAGCGCGTCGGCGATGCGGTCGAGGTTTGTCAGTCGTGTAAAAGCGCCGTCTGTTTCCCCTTCAGGATCCGGAACGCGGAGGCGGTCGCCGCCCTCCTGGGGCCCGTCTGGCATCGACTCGTGTGCGCGGTCGAGAAGTGCATCGTAGTCCATAAGGATATATCGCGAGTCGGACGTAAAGCTCCTCCGCGACCGGTGCCACCGCAGCACACGCAATCAACTGCGCAGAGCCGAGAGGGTCGCAGCCGAGCGCAACTCGCCGACGGTAGTAT
>CAYZJQ010000009.1:0-19701 GCA_964478805.1 uncultured Halobacteriales archaeon
ACCTTCCGCTCTGTCGTTCGCGCCATCGCGGCCCAGCACGACCTGCACGCGACGTTCATGCCCAAGCCCATCCCGCGAATCAACGGCTCGGGGATGCACACCCACATCTCGCTGTTTGAGGACGGCGAGAACGCGTTCCACGACGAGGACGACGAATTCAATCTCTCGGAGACGGCCCACAGTTTCATTGCCGGGATCCTCGAGCACGCGCCCGCGCTCGCGGCCGTGACCGACCCGACGGTGAATTCCTACAAGCGGCTCGTCCCCGGCTATGAGGCGCCCGTCTACGTCGCGTGGTCCGACCGAAACCGCTCGGCGCTCATCCGGAAGCCGGCCGCGCGCGTCCCGGCGGCCTCACGCATCGAGGCACGCTTCCCCGATCCGTCGTGCAACCCGTATCTCGCGTTCGCCGTGCTCATCCATGCCGGCCTAGACGGCATCGAGCAGGGCCTCGAGTGTCCGGATCCGATTCGCGAGAACATTTACGAGTTCGACGAGCAGAAGCGCGAAGAGTACGGCATCGGCACGCTGCCGACCAACCTCGGCGAGGCCGTCGACGCGCTGAAGGAGGACGAGGTCGTCCTCAGCGCGCTCGGGCCGCACGTCGGCGAGAAGTTCATTGAGGCGAAGGAGGCCGAGTTCAAGGATTATCTCGTCGACGTCTCCCAGTGGGAGATCGACCGCTACCTCGAGACGTTCTGACCGGACGACCGCCTGCTTTTCTCACTTCTTTGACAGCCGGCCAGCGACGCGTCACCTCACATCAGGTACAGTAACTGATGCGACAGTCCAGTGACGAGCCGTGCGGTGGAGCCCGAACAGACATGTCCTGGTCTGCACCACGCCGGACCTTCGTCACCTCTCTGCTCTACACCAGCCGATCTGCTGCGACCGGCGCCGCCAACACAGTTGCAACCCCGACCCCAGTCGCGAGGAACCCGACAACAGCGGAATCGGTCGCCAACGCGGCAGTGATGAGCCCGCCGCCGATGCCGAGACCAAACAGCGCCGCGACTGTGCCCGTCCGAGGTGTCGCTGTGGGGAGCCGGCCCCCCACGAGTGTCCACCCGATGCGGCCGCCGAGTGCGCCACCGAGCGCCGCCAGTGTCTCGACGGAGAAGGTCACCGCAGCACCGGCGAGCGCGACGATCACTGCGAGCGAGAACGCCCGCTTCACACGCTTGCCGCTGGTCGCAAGCCAGACGACCGCGAGGTAGCCACCACCGGCAACGAGCCCCACAAGCACGTCGCCAAGGTAGTGAACGCCGATGACAAGCCGCGAAGCTGCGATAGCAAGGACACAAAAGCATGCGACTGCATAGCGGGTCCGACGGCGGCCGTGGTCAATGACGAGCGCCGCGGCCCCGTAAACGGCGGCGCTCCCCGTGGCGTGGCCCGACGGCAGCGAGAAGCCATCGGCGGTCGCCGCGCGGTCCCACAGCGGTGCGAGTGCCGCGGGTAACCACGCGAGCTCGGGGGCCGTCGCCGCGCCCGGCGGCCGCGGGTGGGCGAATGCGTGCTTCAGCCCTGCAGTGATCGCGACGGCGCCAAGCGCGACGGCAACGACGAAGGCGACCCGGTCACGCGTGAGCGCGTTGCCAACACCGGGAAATACCGGTCCGAGCGCGTAGGCGACGGTGAGCACGAACAGGTAGCCCCCGACACCACCGACCAGTGTAACGAGAACAAAAAACACGACGACTACATCGGGGAGCCCGACGAGCGCGTCGACGACGCCAAGGCCGTGACCCATCAGTCGCGGCGCTCGGCCACCCGGTCGCGGAGCGACCCCGGGAGGCTCGCGAGTGAGAGGCCGGCGCCGACGATGAGCATAAGCGCATAGAGGCCAAGCGTGGAGAGCCAGACGACAAGCATCGCAAGGACCGCCCAGCCGCCGGAGAGGTAGAAGAACGCGCCCAGCGTCATCGCAGTCCCGTATAGCAGAACGAGGTACGGCCCCCAGCCGCGGGCCTTTCCACGGCGCATCCGGGCACGGACATACCGCTTTAGATCGCCCTCGAGTTCGTCGCGCTCAACGGTCCGTTCGTCGACCTTCGCCTCGAACTCCGCGAGTCGCCGGCGGAGTTCGCGCAGCTCCGCCTCGGTGTCGTCGTCGGCCACGTCTGCTCCGGTGGAGCCGGTGGGTGATAAGCTCCGTTGGTCGGCGGCCGTCGCGAGTCCATCTCCTGTGTCGTCGTCGGTCCCGTCTAAGGTATTTGTTGAGTCGACGCGCTCCGCGAGGACGGCGTTGAGCACTACGCCGACGAGCAGAACCAGCCCACCGAAATAAAGAAACGTGACGAGTAGGAGGACGGCCCCGAGCACGCCGTATGCCTCGTAGCTGCCGGCGACGCCGGCATACACCCGGAAGCCGGTCTGGAGAAGCGTCCACCCAACGGCCGCAAAGGCCGCGCCGGGCAGCGCCTCGCGGATCCCGACGGTGCCGCGATCAGGGAGTACGTAGTAAAGCGGAAAGAAGGCGAGCGTGAGCCCGACTAACGAGGCGACAGTTCCGACCAGATTAATCACGTCGATCCCAGCGACAACACGGTCGAACTGTGCGATCGTGACACCGAGGCCGACGGTGACGGCGATTCCGACCCCGACGCCGACGAGCGTGACGAACCCGTCGCGCAGCTGGTCAAGCAGCGTCTCGTCATCGGCGGTGCCGTACACCGTCGAGAAGGCCACGTCGAGCCCGCGGAACAGTTTCAGTCCCGACCACAGCAGAACGACAGTGCCCACGAGCGTGGCGCTACCGCGCCCGGCGGCGTTCGACAGTGCGCTCTCGACGACGGTCCCGACCTCCGGGCCAGCGACGTTAGCCGCGGCCGTCCCGAGCGTTCCGGCCAACTCGGGGCCCCCAAGCACACTCGCCGCGACAATCCCGAGCAGCAACAGCGGGACCAACGAAATAAACGCGTAGTACGCGAGGCTGGCGGCGATGAACGTGATGCGGTCCGACTGGACGCTGGCGACGACCGCCTGAACGACGCCGACGACCCCCGAGACGCGGGTGTTCACGCCCGCCGTTCGAGGACGTCGTACAAATAGCCGCCGGGGACGCCGTAGCGCCGGCGCCGTGTTGCCGGTCGGTCAGGGAGAGGGGGCTGCCGCCTTGATCTCGGCGACCGATGCCGGGGTTTTGAACGTCGTCCCACCGTAGTGGCTCCGTGAGGCCGGGTGCCCTGCGTCGCGCAGTGCGGCAAGAAAGTCGTCCATCGCCACTGCCGGCTCCCCCCAGTTGCCGTACAGTTCGTGCTGATCGTAGTGGGTCGGATCGGCCCGCTCCGCGGCGAGCCGCTCGCAAAGCCGGCGTGCCTTCGTCGCCTCCCCCAGTTCGTCGGTGACCTGCGACTCGACGGCGCGCACGAAGTCGGCGTCATGGGTCGCGCCGAGCCACAGCGGCCCGGCCGTCGCGAGGTCGGTCCCGCAGTTGGGGCACGTCTCGCGCGGGCGGGCGACGAGGCCGTGCTCGTGATCGCGCCAGTAGCAATCGCGACACCAGTCGACGTAACCGAGCTCCTCGAGCAGCGCGTCGGCCCGCTGTGCGCCGCCGTCGAGCGCGAGATACGTCCGGACGTAGTGGCTCGTCGCGTGGGTGAACACGGGCGTCGCCGCGAGGTCATAACGGGCCGCCGTGCGGACGCACGCCGACAGGAGGACGCGCACGCCCATCTCCGCGTGAAATTCCGTGTTGTGCGGCACCGCGCCGTAGGTGCGAACGCCGCTCTCGAAGTGGGCGCCACACAGCGGCGCGGTGTCGGTCGCGGTGACACACAGCAGCTGCTTCGTCCCCTGGCACGCCGCGTCGAGGAACGGCACGGGCGTCCCGAACGGGTCGAGGTCGACCACGTCGTAGCGGTTCGTGTGGAGGTGCGCGTTCGCGTTCGCGCGCTCACAGTGCCCGGCGAGGTCGTTGGCCGCGAGGTTCGATTCCGCGAGCGCGACGGCCTCGTCGTCGATGTCGGTGCAGATCACGTCCCACCCCTCGTTCGCGGCGCGCACGCCCCGGATCCCGGACGCACAGGTCGCGTCGAGATAGGTCCCGGGAGCGTCGCCGCCTGCGTCGCCGTTCTCTTCTTCGGTCCACGCACGGAGGACGGCGATAGTGAGGTCGCGGTTGAGTTCCTGTGCCGGATTAAAAAAGACGCTCTCCCCTGCGCCCTCGCTCGCGCCGTGGCGGGTCTCCGGCACCCGGACCGTCACGCCGCCCTCCGAGACGTCCATACTACCCTTCGCTCGCGGGCGGCGAAAAGCGCCACGGATGCGCCCGCGTCACTCGTCGGGGTACGGCACGTCGACCTCGTCGCCGTCGTCTGGGAGGAAGGCCCATTCCCCCTCGAAGACCGCTCGGCCCTCGTCCTCAACGACGTGTTCGTGGCCGGCGTACCGCGAAGAGACGTGCGTGAAGGCGATCCGCGTCGCGTTTGCACGGTTGGCGATCTCGGCGGCCTGCGTCGCCGTCGAGTGGCCGGTGCTTGCGGCGCGCTCCCGGCGGTCGTCAGTGAACGTCGCGTCGTGGACGAGCAGGTCCGCGTCCGCTGCGGCCTCGACGGTCGCTCCCGTGGGTCGGGTGTCGCCTGTGTAGACGACTCGTCGCCCAGGTCTTGGGTCGCCGACGACCTGCTCTGGTTCGACGACGGTTCCGTCCTCGAGTTCGACGGCCTCGCCGCGGTGGAGTTGCGAGAACTTCGGGCCGACGGGGACGCCGAGTTCCTCCGCGCGCTCGCGGTCGAACCGGCCCTTCCGGTCGGCTTCGACAAGGGCGTAGCCGACTGATCGTGCGCGGTGGTCGGTGCCGAAGACGCGAACCTCGTACGTCTCGGTCGACAGCGCCACGTCCCCGTCGGAGACCTCGTTGATCCGGACCGGGTACGACGGGCGTGCACCGGTCGCCGTCACGAGGGACTCCACCGTCCGACGGGTACCAGTGGGCGTGTGGATGGCGACTGCGTCGTCGCGTTCGTTGAAGTCCCACGATTGAAGCAGGCCTGGAAGCCCGAGCACGTGATCACCGTGAGTGTGGCTAAGAAAGATGTGCGAGACGGCAAACCCCGTCCCGAACCGCATCATCTGGCGTTGGGTCCCCTCGCCACAGTCGAAAAGGAAGCGGTCACCCTCCCGACGGACGAAGACGGCGCTCGTGTTCCGCGCCGTCGTCGGGACGGCCCCGCTCGTCCCGAGGAAGGTCACGCTCAGCGTCATAAGCGTGGTGACGGTGGGGCGGTTGAAACGGCTGTCGGATGCGGCCCCTGGAACCGTTCAGACCGTTTATCGCCGGACGATGACGGGGTCGAACGGTGAGAACGAGAAGGCCGTTTTAGACGTAGCCACCCATCCAACCGGCTATGCGACAGACAGTTGCGACGGTGTTGACCGCAGCCCTCCTCATCACGGCCGGCTGTTCGACCGCACTCACGGGGTCGAGCGGCGGGACGGGGACGGTGAACTTCTACGTGAGCGACCAACCCGGTGCCATCGAGGACTTCGAGCATCTGAACGTCACTGTCGACGAGGTGACGTTCGTGCGCGAGGACGGCAACCAGACGACTTACGACGCGAATACGACCATGGACCTGACGCGGCTCCAGGGCGCGAACGCGTCGCTCGTTGAGCGGTACGAGGTGCAAGAGGCCAACTACACGAAGGTGTTCATGTCCGTCGACGGCATCGACGCCACGCTCACGTCCGGTGAGTCGACGAACGTGAAACTCCCCTCTGAGAAGCTCCAGCTCAACCAGAACTTCACCGTCGGGAACGGCGACGAGGTGGACTTCGTCTACGACATCATGGTGATGAAGGCGGGTAACTCCGGCAAGTACGTGCTCCGCCCGGTCGCCAGCGAGTCGGGGACCGACGTAGAAATCGAGAAAGTTGACACAGAGTCGGAGATGAACGGGGACGACGAAGATGACGACGACGCGACGGCCACCCCGACGGCGACCCAGCAGGGTTCGATGGCGTTCTACGTGAGCGACGAGCAGAACGCCATCGACGACTTCGAGCATCTGAACGTCACGGTCACCGAGATCGGGTTCTAGCGGGGCGGCGAGTCCGGCAACTGGACGTACTCCGACGTGGACAACCGCTCGGTCGACCTGACCGAACTGAAAGGTGACAACGCGACGCTTCTCCGGACCTTCGACGTGCCCGAGGGCAACTACACACAGGTGTCCGTCCAAGTGAGCGAGGTCGACGGGACGCGTACGTCCGGCGAGTCGGCGGCGGTGAAATTCCCCTCGAGCAAGCTCCGCGTCAACAAGGGATTCGAGATCGAGGCGAACTCGACCGTCGAGTTCGTCTACGACGTCACCGTCGTCGAGCGAGGCAACTCCGGTGCGTATAACATCAAGCCGGTGGCGGGCGAGTCTGGCACCGACGTGCCCATGAAGAAGGTCGGCGGTAACGACGAGGACGAGAACGACATCGAGACGTCCGACGACGACGCACTCGATCTCAAGGCCGCGTTCGTCGGCGACGTCACGGCCGGCGAGAACGCGACCGTCTCCGTGATGCAGGCGGGCGAGCCCGTCGAGGGTGCGACCGTCACGTACAACGACACCGAGTACACGACGGACGCCGACAGCGAGGCGACGATTCCGCTCCCGTTGAACGCTTCGGACGTCTCCGTTGAGGTGACCTACAAGGACGCCGAGGCCGAACTTGAGACCGAGTTCAACGACGACCAGTCCGGAGGGGCGAACGGCGAGGACGACTCATACACCCTCGCGCTGCTCGGCGCGTAACGACCCGCAGCCGTTCCTTCGGGGTTCGACCCTAACACCTGCGAGCCACGGCTACAGAAATTCGCGAACCTCGGAGTACCACATGTCGTGGTGGTCAACCCGCTCGACCCGCTCGGCAACGGCGACAGCGATGACGTGCCAGCAGAGTTGCGTCGGGTCGTCGGCATCGAGGTTATACTGTGCGTCTCGGCACTGGCAGCCGCCGTCCTCAACGACGTACTCCTCGGAGTGGCCAACGACGACGGTGAAATCCTTGTACTGTTTTACGCGCTCCTCCGCGACCGCGTCGACGGCACGAGCACCACGCTCGCCGTGGGTCGCGAGGACCCGATTGACAACCTCCGGGGTGAGCTCGCCGGCGTCTTCAAGCGCCGCCTGCCACTCCTCAACCGCGTTCACGGCGCCGGATTCTCGGCCGGCGTGCAAAAGGGGTTCGGTGACGAGAGCGCGACGCGAAACGCTGATATCGGGGCCGTCCCAACTTGGCATCACTTCTTGCGACGTCGCTATAACGATTCCGTTACGCGTCCCACATTCGTTATGCTTATCAGGGCCGCGAGACTAGCGGTGGGTATGCAAGAACAGGCCGCGTCGGTCGGTGCCGACGAACTCGCGACCCTGAAAGAACTCGCGTTGTCGGGCGGGCTGGATGGGTCCATCACCGTGACGTGTGCGACGCTCGCCGACCGGCTCGGCGCCTCAAACCAGACCGCATCGCGGCGCCTCCAGCGGCTCGAGGAGGCCGAGACGATCGACCGCGAACTGCTCGGCGACGGCCAGCGGGTCCAGATCACTGACACCGGCGAGCGCGTGTTGCGCGGCGAGTACGAGGCGTACCGCCGCATCTTCGAGCGCGAGGCCGCGGTCGAACTCAACGGCGTCGTCACCAGCGGGATGGGTGAGGGGCGCCACTACATCTCGCTGTCTGGCTACATGGAGCAGTTCCGCGACCGGCTCGGCTACGAGCCGTTCGCTGGGACGCTCAACGTCGACCTCGACGCCGAGAGCGTCGACGTCCGCGCCCGGGTGGACGCTTTGGAGCCGGTCCGCATCGACGGCTGGGAGGACGATGACCGCACCTACGGGCCGGCGTTCTGCTGGCCCGCGACGGTCCATGTGGACGCAGCGGCGTACGAGCGGGCCCACGTTATCGCGCCCGAGCGCACCCACCACGGAGCCGACCAACTTGAGGTCATCGCGCCGGACAAGCTCCGCGAGACGCTCGCCCTCAACGACGGCCAGGAGGTGACTGTCCGTGTCACACAGCAGTAGCGTGGGGGTTGAGGCGGCCGTCGATGCCTTTCGAGGCGGCGAGCCCGTGCTCGTTCACGACGCGGCCGACCGCGAGGGCGAGACGGATCTCGTTTACCCCGCCGAGGTCGTCGACGCTGAGGCGGTCCGCCGGCTCCGCAATGACGCGGGAGGATTGGTCTGCGTGGCGCTTTCCGAGGCCGTCGCTGACGCGTGGGCCCTCCCATTCGCTCAGGAGACTATCGACCACCCAACGGCTGCCGACCACGACCTCGCGTACGACGAGCGCTCCTCGTTTTCGCTGACCGTCAACCACCGAGACACGTTCACCGGGATCACCGATGACGACCGCGCGTTGACGATCTCACGGCTTGGCACGGCAGCGCGCGACCCTGTAGGGGTGGACTTCGCCGCCGAGTTCCGCGCCCCAGGGCATGTCCACCTGCTGCGGGCTGCCCCTTCGCTTGCCGATCGCCAAGGCCACACTGAACTCGCCGTTGCGCTTGCCGCCGCGGCCGGCCAGGCCCCCGCGGCCGTGGTTTGTGAGATGCTCGACGATGAGACGGGTGGTGCGCTCTCGACGAGCGACGCCCGTGCGTACGCCCGGCGCGAAGGGCTCGTATACGTCGAGGGCGCCGACCTGCTCGCGCGGCTCGGCTAAGCGACCTCGTGCGGATTTAAGTCCCGACGCCCCCTTCTCCGAGTATGAGCATGTTCGCAGACATCGAGGACGAGGGTGTCATTTGGCAAAACGGCGAGTTCGTCGACTGGGAGGCCGCGACGACCCACGTCCTCACCCACGGGCTCCACTACGGGACCGGCGTGTTCGAGGGGGTCCGCGCGTACGACACCGAGCGCGGCACTGCCATCTTCCGGTGGGACGAGCACCTGGAGCGGTTCTACCAGAGCGGAAAGCCGTACGATCTGGAGCTGGGCTACGAGCCCGAGGAACTCACCGAGGCAACCGTCGAAGTCGTGCGCCGCAACGGCCTCGAATCCGCGTACATCCGCCCTATCGCTTACTACGGCTACCACAGCCTCGGCGTCTCGCCGGGCGACTGCCCGGTTGACGTGGTCATCGCCGCCTGGCCCTGGGGGGCGTATCTCGGCGAAGAAGCGCTGGAGAACGGCATCGATGTGATGGTCTCCTCATGGCGGAAGCACGCCTCCAGCCAGATTCCGACGAACGCGAAGACGACGGGCCTCTACGTCAACAGTCTGCTTGCTGGTGAGGAGGCGCGGCGCAACGGCTACGCGGAGGCCATCGTCCTCAACAAGGAGGGCAACGTTGCAGAAGGCCCCGGAGAGAACCTGTTCATGGTGCGGGACGGCGAGCTATTCACGCCTGGACTGAGCGAGTCGATCTTGGACGGTATCACCCGCGATACAGTCATCACGCTGGCCGAGGAGCGCGGCTACACGGTGCACGCCAACACCTCCATCTCGCGCGGTGAGCTCAACACCGCCGATGAGTTGTTCTTCACCGGGTCCGCGGCTGAGGTCACCCCTATCCGCAAGGTGGATAATGTCGTCATCGGCAACGGGAGCCGCGGCCCGGTCACCGAGGAACTCCAGCAGGCCTTCTTTGATCTCGTGGAGCGGCGCACCGACGACCACGACGAGTGGTTCACCTACGTCGAGTAGTCACTCGGCACAGTAGTCGACGAAGTTGCGCAGGATCTGCAGGCCGGTCTCGCCGGACTTCTCGGGGTGGAACTGCGTGCCGAAAACGTTGCCAGCCTCATTGGCGACGACCGCTGGGAACTCAACGCCGTAGTCGGTCGTCGCGACCACCGCGCCTGCGTCGTCGGGCTGGGCGTAATAAGAATGGACGAAGTAGGCGTGCTCGCCATCCACTCCCTCGACGATCGGGTGGTGGCGCGTAACCGACAGCTCGTTCCAGCCCATGTGGGGCACCTTCTGGCCCTCGCCGAAGCGGACGTTGCGCCCAGACACGAGATCGAGCCCCTCGGCATCGCCCTGTCCCTCATGATCGGCCTCCTCCGAGGAAGTAAGCAGCATCTGCATCCCGAGACAGATACCGAACAGCGGCCTGCCCGACTCGGCGTACTCGACGAGCGCATCCCGAATTGGTTCGGCGTTCTCCATCCCCTCGGCAAATGCGCCGACCCCAGGCAGCACCACGCCGTCGGCCTGGGGAAAAGCAGCGGGGTCGTCGGTAACCTCGACGTTGGCGCCGGCCCGCTCGAGCCCTCGCGTCGCCGAGCGGAGGTTCCCCAACCCATAGTCGACGAGTACTACCTCGGCTGTCCGTTGGACGCTCATACTGCTTCTTTCACGGGCCGCAGTAAGTGGGTTTCCGTCGATCACCTCCAGAGAGCTCCGGTCAACTATGTATCTAGAATCGGTACCCTTAACACTGTCATACAGTTGTTTACGTACGTCCGCATGACCAAGCGACGTACCTTTCTGAAGACAGCTGGTGCGGTCTCGGCGGCGGGACTGCTCGCCGGCTGTACCGGGGGCGAGTCAAGCAGCAGCGGCGGCAACACCGACACGGCGACCGACGCGGGGACGCCGACGGCCACCGACACGCCAGTGCCGTACAACAACGGCGAGGTCAACTTCGTGATGTCACCGTCCGAGCCGCAGGAGCTGATGGAGAGTCAGTACGCGCCGATCAAAGAGTACCTCAACTCCGAGACCGGGGTGCCCACGACGCTCCGGTACGCGCGCAACTACAGCGCCGTGCTCCAGGCGATGGGCTCAGGGACCGCCGACGTCGCCGAGACCGGCCCGTTCGCGGCCGCGCTCGGTGTGAAGGCGGGTAAGGCAGACATCGCGCTCCAGCGGTTCGCGTACGGCTCGTGGGAGTACTCGTCGGTTATCGTCACTAAGGAAGACTCCGACATCAGCAGCCTCTCTGACCTGGAGGGTGAGACCGTCGCCTTCGCCGACCGTCTCTCCGCATCGGGTGCGCTGTTCCCGCTGTTCATGCTAAAACAGGCCGGTCTGAACGTCGGGGGCTACCCACAGGAGAAGGGTGAGGCGAACTTCGAGGCCACCTTCTCCGGACACGCGCAGGCGTTCCAACAGCTCGCCAACGACCAGGTCGCGGCCGCCGGTGTCGGAAAATTCATCTCGCTGAACGACAACCGCGAGCTGAAGGACGGCTTCAGGTACGTGGAGACGTACGACGGCATCCCGCGTGCACCCGTCATCACGTCGCCCGAACTCTCCGATGAGGAGCAGTCGACGCTGGTTGACGCGCTCAAGGATGCGCCTGATTCCGTGTACTTCGGCGCCGACGGCGAGGAAGGCACTGATGACGACCTCTGGTTCAGCGACGTGCGCCCTGCTGACGTCGACGTGTACCAGCCCGTCATTGACGTGGCTAACGAGCTCGGCATCGAGACCGAGTTCCTCGATTCGTAACGGGACCGGGGGAGTAAAGACCACCTACACGAGTTTTTTCATACATGCCGGTCGTCTCACTCTCGAACGTCCGCAAGGTCTACGGTGAGGACACCGTGGCTCTCGACGGCGTCTCGTTCGACATCGACCAAGGCGAGTTCGTCGTCATCCTCGGCCCCTCCGGCGCTGGCAAGTCGACGCTCCTGCGTGTCCTCAACGGGCTCACGAAGCCAACCGATGGGTCGGTCACGATCAACGATACCCCGCCCGGAGCCGGCTCGGAGGTCGGGATGGTCTTCCAGATGCACTATCTTATCGAGTCGATGTCGGCCTACCGAAACGCCCTGACGGGGGCACTGTCACGAGCTGGCTGGATCCGGAGCCTCCTCACTGCCTACCACAAGCCCGACAAAGAAGCCGCCCTCCGCGCGCTTGATACCGTCGGCCTGCTCGACGAGGCCGAGCAGCGCGCCGGCTCAATGTCCGGCGGTCAGAAACAGCGTGTCGGTATCGCCCGGGCGCTAGTCCAAGACCCTGACCTCCTGCTCGCCGACGAACCAGTATCGAGTCTCGACCCAAAAGCCGCCCGCGACGTGATGGGCTACATGAAACGAGCGGCCGACGAGCGGAACCTGACTACCGTCGCCTCGCTCCATCAAGTGAACATCGCCCGGGAGTTCGGCGACCGGTTCATTGGCATCCGGGATGGGACAGTGATGTTCGACGGCACCCGAGAAGAGCTCTCAATGGACGTCGTCGACGACCTCTACTACGGCGAGGACACGGCCGGCGCCTACGCCGCCGAGAGCGAGGACGACGCGACGGCCCCCGATGCGGCGGCCGCGGACGGCGGGGTGACCGCCGATGAGTGACGACCCCCGCCCCGACGGGGGCGCGGCGACCGGCACCTCGCGGATTACCGACACCCTCCAGCGTATCGAGCGCCGGACGCTGTTCCGGCGTATCGGCGCGCTGGTGTTACTGGTCGGGGTCGGTCTCGCGACGTACCTCGGCCTCGGCTACCTCGCCGGGAGTTCAGTGAGTAAACTGCTCGCGGATCTGGGCCGGCAGATGCCGACGTTCCTCGACAGTATCCGCGAGTTCCTCGCGCCGAATTTCGTCGACTTCACCGTCTACTCGCAGGACAACGAGCTCACCGGCTGGCAGGGGCTTGCAGGGTCGCTCGCCAACCCCGGCACCTTCCTTACGACCGCCCAGACCGGCTCAAGCGGCCTGCTTATTTCGGGAGCGGTTATTACTGTTGTCATCGGCTTTACCGGTACCGTGCTCGGCTTCCCGCTCGCGCTGCTGTTCGGCGTGCTCGGCTCCGAGCGCGTCACCCCGTTCCCGTTCAATTTCATCTTCCGCGGGACGATGTCGACCATCCGTGCCATCCCCGCGTTGGTGTGGGTGCTCATCTACATCCCGCTGGCCTCAATCTCGCCGATCGGCGCGATGCTTGCCATCGCAACCGACACGATCGGCAACCTTGGGCGACTGTTCACCGACGAGCTTGAGGAGATCGAGGAAGGGCCCATCGAGGCGATCCGGTCGACCGGCGCAAACTGGCCGCAGGTCATCTCCTTCGGGATGCTCTCGCAGGTGTCCTCTTCGTTCATCGCATGGACACTCTACATTCTCGAGATCAACACCCGTATCGCCATTTCGCTCGGCGTCGTCGGCGCCGGGGGTATCGGCCAGTATATCAACGGTCGAATCGGGTTGCTCCGTTTCGACAAGGCGGTCGCCGGCCTCATCATGGTCGTCTTTATTGTTCTCACCGTCGAGCTCACCTCCTCGCGGCTGCGCGCCCGGCTCCGTCCCGGCGAACACGAAGGGAAAGGATTCGTCGAGAGCCTGCGCGACCTCGCGAACCCAAGCAAGTGGCTCGGTGTGAACACCGGCGGCCGGGACTAGTAGTCGCCCAACCGGGACTGTCCGCCGTCTTTCGTGTTACTGGTTCCGAGCCCGGCGATGTCGGCCGCCTTCGCGACCGTCTCCTCGAATACGTCAGCCTGACTCCGGTCGTACAGCGTCGCCGCCGGGTGGACCGAGACGAGTAGTCGGTACGACCGGTCGCCGACCCGTGCGTCGAACAACCCACCGGCCTCCTTCGTTACCGCGACCGACCGGTCCAGCAGGTGTTCGGACGGGACCTTCCCGAGCGTCACGATAAGTTCGGGGTCGACCCGGTCGAGTTCGGTCGCGAGGTAGCCCTGACAGTTTGCCAACTCGCCCGTCGTTGGATTGCGGTTCTCCGGCGGCCGACAGCGCACGCAATTGGTGATCCGCACGTCGCCTCGGGAGAGTCCAGCCTCGCGAAGCGCGTCGTCGAGCACCGTGCCGGAGCGCCCAACGAACGGTTCGCCTTGCTCGTCTTCATTCGCGCCTGGCGCCTCGCCGATGAAGACGAGCTTGACGTCCGCGGGACCGACGCCGTTGACGATGCGCGAGCGCGACTCGCACAGCTCAGGGCAGCGCTCGCAAGCCGTTACTTCGAGTCCGTCCATACCTGGACGATGGCGGGCAACCGTATCAATGGGTCGCGACCGGCCTGGTTTCACTCGCTCAGTTTGCGGTCGCCCCACGGTCGACCGCGCGAGCCGCCAGCCGTGCCACCCGGAGCGGTTCCGGGCGGCCGCCCTCGGGCGTGAACGCGCGGACGAGCATGGCGGCCCTCTCATCCTCACAGCCGACCGTCTGGACGAAGACGCGGCTGTCATTCACCTCGACGGGACGGCGCGGCGGCTGGCGCTCATGGACCGCTAGTCGCGTCTCAAGGGCATCGCCGTCGAACTCGCGGCGCAGCGCGGACTCGAGTCCGGGACTCGCTTCGAACGAGACCGCGAGTACCGGGCGGTTCACGACGTCGTGAAGCGCAGGAAGATCAAGAAGGTTGAACCAGGCCGGGGCGATCCCAGCAACGAAGACGTAGCGGGCGTCCGGACGGTCGAGCGTCTCGAGCAGGGTGACGACGGCGTCGGTCGCGTCCGTACCGCCGACGGTACAGCGACCCAGGGTGAGGTCGTCGACGACGCGGTCGCGGCGGACGACAGCCGCCGCGAGCGTGCTCTCAGCACCCTCTGTTCCCGTGTACGACTCCGCCACACCGACGGCTCGGACACCGGACTTCACGGGCTAGCAGTCAACCGACTGTCGAAGCTAGCCGGTCGTTCTGTCCTTGGCTGGGCGGCGGCGTCGGCGAGCAGGCTTACTCCTCCGCTTCGGTCTGGGATTTCTTCATTTCTTGGAACTGGTCGAGCAGCTCGTCGCTGGACGTGTCATCGAAGTCGAAGGAGACCTCCCCCTCGTGGTCGTGCTCCTTCGCGTTGATTCCCTCGTCGTCCTCAAGATCAGTATCGTACTCTTGATTGTCCTGCTCGGATTCGTCGTAGCTCCCAAATCCCATTGTACATGATTCTAACGAGTCTGTACACAAAAGCCTCTTGCCGTCCCCGCCACGCTCATGCCGCCGGCCGTATTGCCGGAGATATGGACCCCGTCACGGTCACCACGGACGCCGAGACGTTCACCTGTAACGCCTATCTCGTCACGAGTGAGCCGACCACGCTCGTTGATGCCGGGGCGATGCCCGGCGTCGCGGACGTTGTCGCAGCCCACATCGACACGCTCGACCGCATCGTGCTCACCCACCAGCATGGCGACCACGTCGCGGAGCTCGACGCCGTCGTTGAGCGGTTTGAGCCGGACGTGTATGCCTACGCCGAACACGACCACCGGACGCACACGATCAACGACGGCGACGACGTGGCCGTCGGCGACGAGTCCTTCGAGGTTGTCTACACGCCCGGCCACGCCGCCGACCACGTCTCGCTCGTCTCCGAGACCACCCTCTTTTCGGGCGATGTAGTCGTTTATAACGACGGCGCGTTTGATGACGGGAGTTTCGGCCGAACCGACATGGCCGGCCAGTCGCGTGAGCGGCTCATCGAGTCCATCGAGCTGCTGCTCGACCGGATGCCCGACAGCGTCGAGGCGATGTACGCCGGCCACGGCGACCCCTTCCACGGCGACGTACGCGCCGTCGTCGAGCGGGCCTTAGAGCGTGCTGAACGGCGCGAGCCGAAGTACCCGGAGAAGTAAGAACCCACACCGTGCGAGCGGTTGCGTAGCTGTCGACCTCGATTGTCTGGACGAGAAGACAAAACAGCGCCGCTTACGCCGCCAGGCACTTGCAGGTCGCTGTGCTCCCGCGTGTGCTGACCGCGGCCTTCACTGCGTTCAGGCCGCGCGCCGCTCCTTTGCCTTCGGGCGGAGCTTGTCGTAGCCGCACTTCCGGCAGCGCTTCGCGCGCTGTGCGTTGCGGGCGTTACACCGCATACAGATCATCTTCTGCAGCGTGCGTGCCTCGGCTTCCTCGAAACTAGCCATATCGTACTTATCGAGACCCGTCGGTTAAACCCTTGCGAGTGTCGACCGCGAGCGACCGCGTTTATAAGAGTCGCGCTCCATCCACCGATATGCGACGCTACGATATGGTCCGCGAGCTCCCTGTCGAAGTGGACGGGCTGACGCTGTCGCGGCGCGAGCGCGACGTCTCCTCTGGGTTCACGCGCGTCACGACGACGGTCGAACTCTCTGGGGCGGGCGCGGTCGGTCGCGGCGAGGACGTCTGCTACGAGGCCGAGGACCACGATGACTACCCTCGACCCGACCTGACCGGCGAGTACACGTTCGACGGGTTCTCCGACGCCGTGGCCCGCGCGGACCTGTGGCCGCAGGAACCGAACCAGGAGCACGCGCCGGCGTTCCGCCGGTGGGCCTTCGAGTCTGCGGCGCTCGATCTCGCCCTGAAGCAGGGTGATATGACGCTCGCCACGGCGCTCGACACCGAGGCCGAGCCGGTGCAGTTCGTCGTCTCCACCCGGCTCGACGGGTTCGACCGGATCAAACAGCTCCTCGAGGCGAACCCGGACCTCGAGTTCAAGCTCGACCCGACGCCGGAGTGGTCCGACCGGCTCGTCGACCGCCTCGCCGACACTGGGCGGGTGCGCACCCTCGACCTGAAAGGGCTGTACGAGGGCACCGAGGTCGACACGGAGCCGGACCCTGACTTCTACGCACGGTTGTTCGAAGCGTTCCCCGACGCGGTCATTGAGGACCCTGCGGTCACCGAGGAGACGATGGACCTCGTCGAGGCCGAGCGCGACCGGGTCGCGTGGGACTACCCCATCACGGGCGTCCCGTCCGTGCAGGCGCTGCCGTTCGAGCCCGCCGTCCTGAACATCAAGCCCTCGCGGTTCGGCAGCGTCGAGTCGCTGTTCGATACCCTCGACTTCGCCGAAAAACTCGATCTTAAGCTGTACGGCGGCGGACAGTTCGAACTCGGCGTCGGCCGCGAGCAGATCCAAGCACTCGCGGCGGTCGCGTACCCCGGTGGCGCGAACGACGTAGCCCCGAGCGGCTACAACGACAACGACCTCTCGGAGTCGCTTCCGCGGAGCCCGCTCGACCCCCCCATCGGCTTCGGCCGGCGGTAGCGAGCGCGACGTTAGTCTCTCACACACCCTTCCTCATCGACATGAGCGAGAGCCACACCACGCCCACGGAGTCGCACGTCGACCGCATCGTCGCCACCGTCGCGGCGCTCCCAAACGGCGAGACCGCGCCGCACCGGGTCCCGGGCGTGGCAGCCGGAGCCCTATCGCCACGGGGCGGTGAGCGGGGAGCGTCGCGACTCGCGAGTGGCGTTGAGTTCACCCTTCACGGCCGGGAGATCGGCCACATCCACGCCGGCGGGACGCTCAATATTAACTACCCACGGGTGACCCAGGACGTCCTCATCGCTGCGGACTGGATCGGTCCACACCACTGCTTCCGGGGGTCGGGGTGGACGACGTTACGGGTCGCAAACGAGTCGGATGTCGACCGTGCGGTCTGGCTGGCGACGCTGTCGCATCTGTGGCACGCCCGGGCGCTGGCACGTCGCTTCGACGACGTCGTCGTGCCCCCGATCGAGCGGGCGCTCGACCGGACCGCGGCGCCCGACGCGGTGCGGCGGCTGTTCAGGCGGTAGCGGTCACTGGCAAGCGAGCGACGTCGTCACTCGCGGTCAAGATACTCTCCCTGCACGGCGACGACCTCTGCGGAGTCGGCACAGGCCGCGTACCGCTCCAGCGGCTCGGCGTTGAGCTCAAGGAAGGTGTGTCCCCACCGGAACTTCGACATGAGCTCGCGCGCCTGTGCCTCGTAACCGAGGATGTAATAACCGGCAGCGAACGCCTCGGCTGTATTGAGCCGGAACGGGCGCCCATGGCTGACGGGGTTACCCGCGACGAGGAAGGGGAGCGCGCGGCGCATGCCGGGCAGATCGAACGCCTCCGCCTCCGCGGTCTCCCACGAGCAGTCGAGCGCGATCAGGGTGTCCGCGTCATCGGCAGGCGAGAGTGCCTGCTCGGCGTACGGGTCGAGCACGATTCCCGAGGGAAGGGAGCGCGGTGAGCGGTGGAGCTCGACGAGATCGAAGCGCGCGAGCTTCCGGGCCGTGCACTTCTTCGGGTCGTCGTCCCCCTCGTAGCGGACGTGCAGGTCCACGCGTCCGGTAGCCGGCGACGGGACTAAAGCCGCTCGCTCCCCCCTGCAGACATGGACCGCCGCGAGGCCGCCCGCGCCTATTACGAGGCCATCGACACCGGCGACTACGATCGCCTCCGTGCGCTGCTCACCGACGACTTCCAGCAGGCGCGCGGCGACCGCACCCTCAACAGCGCCGACGCGTTCGTCGCGTTCATGCGCGACGAACGGCCCGAGACAGACACGACACACGTCGTGAAGACCGTCTACGAGGCCGAGACGAGCGTGGCGGTTGAGGGAGAGCTCCGGCGCGCCGACGGCTCGCTGTGGTTCCGGTTCGTCGACGTCTTCGCGTTTGCAGCGGGACGTATCGCTACCCTCGAAACGTACACACGGCCGACCGGCCACGGCGACGGCTGACGCGCCTGCACAGCATCATAGCGTGTGGGCGCGTACTCGCCGTATGCAGGTTCACTTCGATGGACGGGGGTTCGACTACCAGACGCTCCGCGCGCTCGCGTACACGACCTTCGGCGGCGCTGAACCTGGCGAGGTGCTGGTGACTGTCGAGCGCATCGACGACGGTGACACCGAGGGATGGCACGCCGAGTGGTGCCGTACCGCCGAGCGGGTCGGACGCACAGCCGAGACGGCCCGCGCGGCCGGGCACGACCGAACCGCGCGGGTCGCCTTCCTCCGCGCCCACACCTACTATCGGACGGCCGAGTTCTTCCTCGCGCGCGACGACCCGCGGCGCCAGCCCACCTATGAGTCGAGCCGCGAGGCGTTCCGGGCTGGGATGGCCCTGCTCGACGCCCCGCCGGAACAGGTCGCGATCCCGTACGAGGACACGACTCTGCCGGGGTACTTCTTCGAGGGTGACGGCGCGGGACCCCGTCCCGCGGTGGTGTGTCTCGGCGGCTTCGACTCGCTCGTGGAGGAACTCTACTTCCTCTGTGGCGTTCCGGAGGCGCTTGCGCGCGGCTACGACGTCCTCTTGTTCGAGGGTCCGGGGCAGGGTGCCCCGCTCCGCGAGGAGGGGCTGACCGCGCGCACCGACTGGGAGCACGTCGTCGGCCCCGCGCTCGACTGGCTCCTCGAACGCCCGACGGTCGACGAGAGGGCCGTCGCGGTCGTCGGCGTCAGTTTCGGCGGATACTACGCGCCACGTGCCGCGGCGTTCGACGACCGGATCGCCGCCTGTGTCGCGTTCGACCACATGCACGACCTCTGGCGCGCGTCCGCCTACGAGCGCCCCTGGCTAGCGCGCGATGCTGGCCGCCCCAGACGCCGTGGTGAACGCCCTCGCAGCAGTCGGGACGCGCGTCAGCGTCGAGTCGCGGTGGCTGCTGGAGAACTCCGAGTGGGTGTTCGGGGTCGACTCCGCGGCGGCACTCCAGCGACGGCTCCGCGACTTCTCGCTCGCGGACGTCGCCGACTGCATCACCTGCCCGACCCTGGTACTCGCGGGCGAGGACGACCACTTCGTTCCGCTGGGCCTCGCCGGCGAGTTCGCCGACGTCGTCGCGGGACCGACGACGCTCCGCGTGTTCCACACCGATGAGGGCGCCGGCGAGCACTGCCAGATGGGGAACCTGCGGCTCGCGACCGGCGTCGTCTACGACTGGCTCGACGCGACGCTCTGACTACTCCTTTCTGCCCGCGCCGACCGCCGACTCCCCGACCGGCTCCGAGCCCTCGATGACGTCGGTGCCCATGTACGGTTGGAGGGGCTCTGGCACGTCGACGGTGCCGTCTGGGTTCTGGTAGTACTCGAGCAGCGCGACCATCA
>CAYZJQ010000009.1:19711-26220 GCA_964478805.1 uncultured Halobacteriales archaeon
GGGGCCGTCGGCCTCGTCGTTGCCCGGAGCCCACACCTCGATGTCGTACTTCTTCGCCTGCGTGAACCCCATGTCACCGGTGCACATCTCGAGGATCCGGTACGGGAGGCCGAGTCGCTCAAGCACGGACTCGGCCTCCGCGACGAGCCCCTCGAACCGCTCGGCACTGTCTTCCGGGCGCACGAAGTTGACGAGTTCCACCTTGTTGAACTGGTGGACGCGGACGATGCCGCGCGTCTCGGTGCCGTGTTCGCCCGCCTCGCGCCGGAAGTTCGGCGAGTACGCCTGCAGCTTCAGCGGGAGGTCGTCGTCAAGCAGGATCTCATCGGCGTACATGTTCGTCAGCGGCACCTCCGCCGTCGGAAGCAGCCACAGGTCGTCGTCATCGTACGGCTCGTCGTTCGCGCCGCCGATGCGGTAGGCGTCGTCGACGAACTTCGGGAACTGGCCGGTGCCCCGCATCGACCGCGAGTTCACGGGCAGGGGTGGGAACACGTCCTCGTACCCCTGCTCGCGGTGGACCGCGAGGAAGAACTGGACGAGCGCGTGCTCGAGGCGTGCACCCTCGCCCTTCGCGAAGTAGAAGCCGCCGCCCGACACCTTCGCACCACGCTCGAAGTCGAGGATGTCAAGCTTCTCGCCGACGTCGTAGTGTGGGACCACCTCCGCAGGAAGTTCGCGCAACTCGTCGAACCCCTCGCGGCGCACCTCGACGTTGTCGCTCTCGTCCTCGCCGACCGGCGCGTCCTCGTGGGGAACGTTCGGGAGCTCGAGCAGCGCCGCCTCAAGATCGGCCTCAAGCTCATCGGCACGCGCCTCGACCGTCTCGAGTTCCGTCTTCAGCTCGCTCGACCGCTCGATTGCCGCCTGGGCTTCCTCTTCCTCCCCCGCCTGTTTGAGCTCGCCGATGCGCGAGGAGATCCGGTTACGCTCCTGTCGGAGATCGTCACCCTCTGACTTCAGCGCGCGCCACTCCTCGTCGAGCTCTAACAGAGCGTCGAGGTCGACGTCCACGCCCTTCGTGTCAAGGGCGCGGCGCACCTCGTCGGGGTTCTCGCGGACGAACTGTCGCGATAGCATTAGGCAGCACTTCTGTGCTTCGAGGCAAAGGGGTGTCGGTGGCGTGTGAGCGGTCGCCAGCCGACACCTACGCCCGGGGGTCGCGATCTGGCCCCGGATACGGCCCGTCTCCGACCTCGGGCCACAGCCGCTCGGGGTTGAACAGCCGGGCGAAGGCGTCGGGCGTGCGGACGCTCACGTCGACGTGCGGCTTGAGGCTCGCGCCGGCGCCCACGCTCGTCAAGTCGGGGTCGAAGGAGAGCAGATGCGGGGCGCCGCCCCGGTACGCCGAGGCGAGCCCGGGGTGGTCGCCGGTCGGGTGGTCGACCCGTTCCGTCCACGCTTCGAGGCGGTCGCGGTGGGCGGTCGCGAGCTCTGCGGTCGCGAGGGCGGCGACCACAGTCTCCGTGTCGTCAAGCAGCGCGTCGGAGGCGACCAGCGTCGTCCACGAGTGGCGCCGGAGGTGATCGAGTGCCGCTCTCGCGTTCCCGCCGACGAGCAGGTCAGCCGCGAGCACGTCCGCGTCTGCGACGACTCGCGTCGGGTCGGGGGTCTCACTCATCGTCGTCGCGGACGGCCGCGAGCGCCTCCGTCACGTCGTCATTCTCGAGTTCGTACGCCTCGGCCCGCTCGAACAGCTCGGCCCACTCCATACGCCCCATCTCGACGCCCCCCAACATAGGCGCGGGGCTTTTGCTCGCTGCCGTCCAACCGCGGCCGTGCGCGAGTTCGACTTCGAGCTGGCCGTCTGTGCAGGACTCGAGGCCGACGGCCACCTCGTCGCCCGCCAGCTCTCGGGGGGCGTCCACGGTTCGCGCGTCGTCGACACCGTCGTCGTCGAGCCCGGACCGACCTTCGACGCACGAACTCGTCTTACGGACGCGACGATCCCCCCACGGCTCCTCGAGTCGGACATCGGTCCCGGAACGGCTCGGCGCCCGATCGAGCTCGTCGGTGACTCCGAGTTCGCCCGGGAGGCGGTCGAGGCCGGCGTCGACTGCGGGTACCTCACCCGCGAGCGCCGCGACGGCCAGGCGTACGTCCGTGCGACGGCCCGCTACCCCGACGACTGGTTCGCCAGGCTTGTCGCCGTCGAGAACAAACCCAACCTCGAGCGACCAGGCGCCCTCGAACTCCAGCTCCGCAAGGATGTCTCGCTCGCGCTGTTCGACGAGGTGTGGCTGGCGACGGCGAGTCATGTCACCGGCGCACACCTGAACCGCATCCCGCCGGAGGTGGGCGTGTGGCGGGTCGACCCCGAGACGGGTCGCCGCGAGACCGTGCGCGACCCGACGCGGCTCTCGACCGACGAGACAGGTATTGAGGTGTGCGACGAACACGCCGCCCGCACGGCCGTCCGTCCCGTCGACGCCGCGACGAAGCGCCGCTACCGCCGCCGTGTCGCTGAGCGCGCCTACGGGAAAGGGTGGCGCGTCCCGTTTCCGGACTGCCCACACGTCGAGGAGCGGTCGGTGGCGGGTGTCGATGGGCTCGCCTACTGCACGCGCCAAGACCGGTTTGCGCGGCCGGCCGATGCCTGCGACGTGGCCGGCGAAGGGCCCGGAGTAGACGTCAACGCACGGCGCGCAGCCCACTCACCATGGGTGCGCGACCCAGCGGGCGCGGTGCGTCGACAGGCCGGGCTGGACCAGTTTTGAGCGGCGAGTCAGAGCACGTACCGCTCGCCGTCGACCGCACAGTCGGCGGCGAACGCCTCCTCAGGCTCGGGGAAGTGCGAGACATGGACAATCCGGTACTCATCGGCGTCGAGTTCGTCGGCCAACTGTCGGGCACCCTCCATCGTCATGTGTTTCGTCCCGAACGTGCGGGGAACGCCGTCGGCGTCGTGGTGGTCCCCGCCGAGCGGGTGGTACTCGCACAGCCGCGCGGGAACGATACCGTCCGCGAGCAGGAGGTCCGCGTCCGCGAACGCCTCGCGTGAGCCTGCGGGGAGGTTAAAGTTCGTGTCGCCGGTGAGCGCCAGTCTCACCCCGTCGCCCTCGATCACGACGCCGTAGCACACGAGCGGCGGGTGGACGACGGGAACGAGCCGCACGTCGAAACCGCACACCTCGAACCGCCGGCTAGGCGCGTGGCCGACGACCGAAACCGCGTCAAGGTAGTCGTACTTGTTCGCGACGGTCTCAGCCACTGATTCATCCGTCCGGGGATCCGTCTCGTTCGCCGCGTGGACGGGCACGTCCGAGAGCAGCCGGTAGGCGTTGCCCAGCCCGTCGAGGTGGTCGAAGTGGATGTGGGTGACGAGAATTTCGTCCGGAAGGGGGACGCCCTCGCGGAGGAACTGATGGCGGAAGTCAGGGGCGGCGTCGACGAGCAGCGACTCATCGGTCCGCTCGTTGTGGATGTGGACGGAGTAGCGCGTCCGCTCGACGCCCCGCTCACGCGCGGCGGCACAGGTGTCGCAGTTACAGCCCGGCGTGGGCGTCCCAGTCGTATCGCCCGTCCCGAGCAGCGTAACCTCCATCGACCACGTCTCCGTGGGCCACCCGCTAAAGCCCGGCGACGGCCCGGTTCCGGTAACCCTCACGATTGTTCACAAGGTTTTTGTAACTCCCCCTCATCGAGACGAGTGTGATGCGAGGGAGCGACCCCGAACCGATGGTGCCAGAGATGCCGACTGAGTCCGACTCAACGCCCACCCACGCGGCGGAGCTTCGCGCCGACGGCGGAGACGAGCGCCGTGAGGAGGCGTTCGGTTCCCCGCTTGTACCCGACTACCTCTGACGGACATACTGCCTGTTCCGTCCCCACCGCTACCTGTTCTCACGCTCGTGACTCGTCCGATAAGCACCGCTGATCCGCGTCAGTGGTCGTGGTCGTGATCGTGATCGTGACCACTCCCGTCACCGGCCACTAACTCGCCCTCGTCGGACATCATATCCATGTTCTTGAGGTTGTCGCGCTCCTCGAACCCCTCGACTGCGCGCTCGAGATCGGCCTGCGTGAGCGTGGTCCGCTCCTCGGTCAGGGCGTCGAGGACAGCCTCACGGAGAACGAGCCGGAGGTCACTCCCAGTGAGTCCCTCGGTGATGTCCGCAATGGCCTCGGGGTCGAACTCTTCAATGTCCATACTCCGGGTGACCACTTGGAGAATGTCAGAGCGCATCCCACGGTCAGGCTTCGGGAAGTTGACGATCTCGTCGAAGCGGCGCCACGCCGCGGAGTCAAGCTGGTCGGGGTGGTTCGTCGCCCCGATGAGTAACACGTCGTCCTGAATAAGGCTGACCTCGTCGATGGATTTCAACAGCGTGTTGACAGCGCGCTTGATAGCAGCGTGTTCGTCTGACGCCCGGGTCTTCGCAACGAAGTCGAACTCGTCCATGAAAAGGATACACGGCGAGAGTCGCTTAGCCACCTCGAACGTCTTGTCGACGTTCTTAGCCGTCTCACCGAGGTACTGGGAGGTGATCATCGACAGTTTCACCTCAACGAACGGAAGGTCAAGCTGGTGGGCCAGCGCCCGCGCCACGGAAGTCTTCCCTGTGCCCGGCGGGCCGACGAACAGGAGTTTGCCGATCTCGCGCAGGCCGATACGTGCAAGATAGTCGCGGTGCTCGATGGCCTTCACGACCTTCTCGATCTCCTCTTCTTGATCCGTCGTGAGTACGAGGTCATCGAGCTTCATTTCGATCTCCTCGGGGGCGCGCACGTCCACGAGGTCGAGCATCTCCTCTTCATCCTCGTCGAACATCTCCTCAAGTAGCGAGTCAATCCACACTCGGTCGGCGTGGATGGGGCGGTTGGCCTCGCGGGCGCGTTCGTAATCAATCTCGAACTCGTCGCCAAAGACAAACGCAAGCGTGGGGTTCTCGCGGACATCCGCGGCGTCAAGCCGGTCGAGCAGCCACGACTCTGCGAGCTCCTCGTCCGTGAAGGAGATGGTACCGGAGAAGTCGTCGCGGTCAGTGAACATCAGCCCCGAGACGGCGTCCCACGGGCGGTCGATACCGGTTGCGGCCGCAGCGTTGGAACTCGTCGCGTTCAGCGGCCGCTCGATCTCGCCACCCGACCAGAACACCCGACGGAAGGCGGGGGGAAGGTCGCGTGCGTCCAGTCGTTCGTGCTCGTTGTAGAGCCGCGTCGTGAGGAGAAATTCGACGACATCAACCTCGGGACTCGTCATCTCACGGAACTAGCGCCGGACCAGTGATAAGCGCGTCGTCATCGTCCACGCTTACGACTGGTAAACTCACGGCGCCGATGGGTTACGGGCGTTGTCACACCGACGGGAAACAGTTACCACGGAGCGGCCGAAAGAGGGTTTATGAGCGATACAGACCCGGTCGTCGTGCAGGCTCTTCGAACCCCGTTCGGGAAGGAGGACGGCGCTTTCGCCGAGGTGCGCCCAGAAGACCTCTCTATCCCGCTAATCGACGAGATGCTCGCTGAGACGGGCCTCTCGGGCGAGGACGTGGACGATCTCATGTGGGGCTGTGCCCAGCAGCGCTCCGAGCAAGGGAACAATATGGCCCGCGTCATCGCGCTACTCTCGGATCTGGGCGAGTCCGTCCCCGCGACGACGGTCAACCGTTGGTGTGCCTCCTCGGCACAGACCATCATCTCAGCGTCGGACGCAATCCGTGCCGGCCAGCGTGACTGTATCATCGCCGGTGGCGTCGAGTCGATGTCTCGCGTGAAGATGGACGCGAACAACGAGATCCATCCCCGAATGAACGAGGACTACAACCTCGCGGCGCTGTCGATGGGGATGACCGCCGAAGAGGTCGCAGAACGGTACGACATCTCCCGCGAGACGCAGGACGACTTCGCGTTCCGGAGCCATCAGCGCGCGAGCGAAGCTACCCACTCTGGGCGGTTCGACAACGAGATCGTCCCCATCAATAACGGCGAGACGACGGTGAGCGAGGACGAAGGCATCCGTCACGATGTGAGCCGCGAGAAGATGGGTGAGCTTCCGACCGTATTCAAATCGAAGGGGACGGTCACCCCCGGCAACGCCTCACAGATCACCGACGGCGCCGCCGCAACGATGATCACCTCCCGCGCGTTCGCCGAGGCGCACGACCTCGACGTGCTTGCCGAAGTGGGCAACAACGCCGTCGCCGGCGTCGAGCCAGAGGTGATGGGGATCGGCCCTGTCCCCGCCTGTCGGGAGCTGTTCGAGCGCTCGGGCACGACGGCCGACGACTACGACCTTGTCGAGCTGAACGAGGCGTTCGCCTCACAGTGTGAGTACTGCCGTCAGGAGCTCGGCTTCGACGAGGAGATCTATAACGTCAACGGGGGCGCTATCGCCTTGGGTCACCCGCTCGGGGCCTCCGGCGCTCGGCTCCCCGTCACGCTCATCCACGAGATGAACAAACGCGGTGCCGAGCAGGGCCTCGCCACCGAGTGCGTCGGCTTCGGCCAGGGGGCGGCCATCGAGTTCTCGCTACCGTAGACGGTGCGACTGCAGGGCGTGCCTCCGG
>CAYZJQ010000009.1:26320-32632 GCA_964478805.1 uncultured Halobacteriales archaeon
GTGCCTCCGGCTCGTCGTACTTCGGCTCGGCGCTGCCGCGGAGCTACCAGCCAAGCAGCGCCGCGAGCAGGACGCCGACGACGGCCGCGACTTCAACCATACCTGGCCGACACACCCCTGGGGTTTCAAACCGCTCATCGGTGCCGACACCGGAATCGTAAGTTTCAGTCAGCCCCGCCCGACGAGACGGGTATGGAACTTCAGGAGTTGTTCAACGCGATGCCATTCGCCCGCCACCTCGGCATCGAGGTGACGGCCGTGGGCGACGGAACGGCACATGGCCGCCTCGAGCTGGCCGAGGAACACGCCTCGGCCCCGGGGCGAAGCGTCGCCCATGGGGGTGTCCCATACGCCCTGGCGGACACAATCGGTGGGGCCGCGGTGATGTCGCGGGCGCGCCGGCCAACGCCGACCATCGACATGCGCATCGACTATCTCGCGCCGTCGGACGGCAATCGTATCGAGGCCGCGGCGGAGCTCGTTCGCTACGGCGATAGCGTCGCTGTCGCCGAGGTCGACGTCGTCGATGAGGATGACACGTCGGTCGCACGGGCCCGCGGCGTCTACAAGACGGGCGGTGGCGACGGCGAGACGGCGTGGGGCGACGCGGCTGACGTGCTGTAACGTGGCCGGTGATCCTATTTATCGGGGTGACAGTATGCCATGGCTTCACGGACGTTGTCGCGCTGGCCGAGCAGTGTGATGCGGTCGCCGCGCTCAAGCTCGAAGTCGGCGTCCGGTACTCGAACGTCGCCGTTGCGCGCGACCAACGCGATAAGCACGCCTGCGGGGAGTTTCGGCCCCACGTCACGGATGGCCTGGCCGGCGAGCTCGTCACTCGTGACCTCGATCTCCTGGACGTCGCCTGAGCGCCCGAGTTCGCCCATCCAGTTGGCCAGCGCCGGGCGTTCGATCGAGTTGTCGAGCGCCTGAGCCGTCGCGAGTGCCGACGAGATGGTGCGGACCCCAAGGTCTTCGAAGGCATCGACGTTGTCTGGGTTGTTCGCTCGCGCGATAATCGTCTCTACGTCGAACTTCGAGGAGGCGA
Organism: uncultured Halobacteriales archaeon; assembly: GCA_964478805.1. Taxonomy (GTDB): domain Archaea; phylum Halobacteriota; class Halobacteria; order Halobacteriales; family Haloarculaceae; genus Halosegnis. Next base: position 27,369 of record CAYZJQ010000009.1, read on the forward strand.
GTTGGGCAACAAGCAGGTTCGCGTCGTCGTCACCTGTCGCTGCTGCGACGATTCGGGCGTTCCCAGCGCCGGCCGCACGCAACACCTCGGTATCGGTCCCATCGCCGATATGGACCGTATGGCCGTTGTTGCGAGCGATTTCGACTTGTTCTTCGTCGACTTCCACGATGACGACGTTCTCTCCACGGTCTTCGAGGCGGTCGGCAAGCGCACGGCCCACCTGCCCGCCCCCGATAACGAGTACACGCATGGGTATCACATCGAGGTACTCCGCGATGTACCGCGCGAGGCCGCCCTCGAACACGACCGTCGCGAGGATGACGAGAAAGACGACACCCACCAGAAGCGTCGCCCCGTCGCTCAGTGCCGCCGCTTCCGCACACAGCGCCGCGGCCTCACCCGTTGGTGACCCCGCACAGAACGCTGTCGGCTCCGCCGATGCGCCCGCGACGCTGACCGCTTCTTCCCGAAGCGTCGTCGCTTCGTTCTGGAGTTCCACTGCGAACAGGGTCGCGACCGACGCCGGAATAATTCCCCGCGGCCCGACGAAACTCATGAACAGTTTCTCAGCACGGGTGAAGCGATCGCCAATTGTCGACAAGAACACGAGCGCGGGCCGGATGACCAGCGCCACAGCGATAACGACGACGGCACCTGCCGCCCCCAGCCGGAGGAGGTCCTCGAACCGCAACAGTGCTGCCAGCGCGATGAAGACAAATGAGAGGACAACGAGCGTCACGTCTCCCTTGAATTCCGAGATATCTGCCTCGTAGGGAAGATCAAGATTCCCGAGAATGACTCCTGCAGTCGCGACGGCGGCAACGCCCGCCTCCGTCGCGAGGGTATTCGCTACGGCGTACGCGACCAGCGCGCCGGCAAGTACGAGCAGCCGGGCGTTCTGCGGTGCGTTCCCCGGCGAGAGGTCGACGTATCGGAGCAGATACCAAACGACGACCGCGATGACGATGCCGACCAGCAGACCGATACCCAGTCGTTCAGCGAACAAGACGCCAAACTGCCCGATCGTCGTGTCGCCCGCGACGATGATTTTGAACACGACGACTGCGGTGATAGCCGCCGTCACGTCGTTGACGATCCCCTCCGTCTCAAGAGCCGCCTCCACCTGGTCGCGGACAGGGACGACCTCCATGATAGGGGCGATGACCGTTGGGCCGGTCGCGACGAGCAGCGCGCCAATGAGAAAGGAGATGTCCCAGGGCGCGTCGAAGGCGAACTTCGTCACGACCGATGTGGCGACGAGCGCAATGAGTGCACCGACGGTCACAAGCCGGACGCTCTCGGTGGGTGCCTCCCGGAGCTTCGACGCCCGGAGATGGAACGCCCCCTCAAAGACGATGATCGCGACAGAGAGGCCGACGATCGCGGGGAGGGCGTTGCCGAACGACTCACGCGTGACGATGCCCAGCCCCTCCGGCCCGAGCGCAATCCCCGCGCCGATGAGAAAGATGATGCTCGGTACCTCGAACCGGTCTGAGAGGATCTGTGCGCCGACGCCGAGGCCGATGATCGCCGCGACCGTCGGAATGAGTAGCTCGGGGCCGCCGGCCATCAGGCACCCTCCATCAGGCATAAATTCAGTGCCGCCGTTGATAAACGTCCGTATCCCGACGCGGGCGCAGTCAGTCGAAACGCGGGGCCGCGCTCACATGCTACGGCTATCCAGGTAATCGAGCACGCCGCGAACGTTCATTGCAGCCTCTGTGTAGACCTTCCGTTGATCCCACGGCTCGAGTGGCTCCACCCTGCGTGCGACCGTCTCGACGACCGCGTCATCGTCCTCGAGGTGGTCACGCGCGGCCTCGATTTCCGCGACCCACCGAGTCAAGATCCGCTCGTATCGGTCGAGTTTCTCGCCTGTCGCGGCTGGCCCATAGTGAGCGTAGAGCAACACCGCGGGGTCGAGTTCACGGAGTGTGTCGATATCGCTGAGACATGCCTCCAAGTCGAAGTCCGATGGCGGCGAAGTCGGCCGAATCACGTCGTGGCGCTGGGCGTAGATGCCCGCGGCGTCGGCAACAAACGTCGCGTTGTCGCTCGGGCTGTGGAGGACCATCTGGTGCGGAGCATGCCCCGGCGAGTCATACACGTCGAGTCGACGGTCGCCGAGATCAAGTGCCCCGCCGCCCGAGACCTCACGGATCCGGTCTGGGTCCACAGGTTTCGGTTTGCGGTAGAACTCGATCTGCTTGCCGACGGCGGCCTTTGTTCCGGCCCACAGTCGCGCGGGGTCGGTGAGATGGCGCGCACCTGCCTTGTGACAGACGATGGTGGCCGACTCGCAGGCCTCTGCGAGATAGCTCGCCCCACCCGCATGATCGAGGTGGACATGGGTCGGGATAATGTACGCCAGTTCGTCGCGGTCGATACCGAGTTCGGCTAGTGCTGCGAGCGTTGCCTTGCTTTCGGTCCCCAGCCCTGTGTCCACGAGCGCCGGCTCTGGGGCATCGACAACGTAGAGAGCACCGTACTCAGCGGTCCCGTACATCCCTGTGTCGAGATAGTAGATGTCCGAGACGGAAGGATCGTCTACCTCGTACAGGTCGCCACCGGCCATAACCGTGTGTCGCGGTTTCGAGGCTTAGTTTCGGGGGTCGACTTCCCGGTCGGCAAACCACTCTGCGAACGTCGCCAGCGCGCGCCCGCGATGAGAGATCGCGTTCTTTTCGGCGGCGTCCATCTCCGCCAGCGTCGTCCCGCGATGCTCGAAGATTGGGTCGTAGCCGAAGCCGCCGTCGCCGCGCGGCTTGACGATGGTACCCACTACCGCCCCCGTGAACAGCTTGACAGGGAGTTCGCCGTCCTGGACGGTCTGGTCGGTCGCCGCGCGGTCGCGCTCTGCGGCCGCAAGATCCTGGCCCCGGCGGTCTCCCCGGTCGACGGGTTCGGGCGTCGCCGCGAAGGAGTCGCCGTCGCAGTACGCGAGTACGCACCTGAACTGTGCGCGGGTCGCGCCGGCGTCGCGGGCGAGTTCACCCACGCGCTCGACACCGAGCGTGTCCTCGACGTAGGCGGAATACGGGCCCGGAAAGCCGTCGAATCCTTCGAGGAACAGACCGGCGTCGTCCACCATGACCGGCTCGCCAGCAACGCGAAATGCCTCGCGCGCGCCATAGGTTGCGATGGACGCCAGGTCGCCGGCCTGGATTTCTGTGTAGTCGTAGTCGAGCTGTTCGACGGTCCCGAGGTACTCGGCGGCTTCTTCGAGTTTCCCCTCGTTCGTGGTGACGTACCGGAGACTCACGACCTGACATCGGACGCTCGGAGTAAAGACGCGTCGAACCCGGACGACACCAGGCCTACTCGTCGACCAGCACCTCGACCGGCTCGTCCGCCTCGTCGCCGGTGCTCGACTCAGCAGCCTTCTGCTGCTGATAGAACAGCCCCCCAGCGACGACCAGAACAACCCATGAGCGCCAGTTTGCGAGGTTCAGTGTGTAGCCCACGCCAAACGGCTTCTCGACGAGCATTCCCTCACCGGGCTGCCAGTAGCTGGAGAGCATCCGTCCGAGCGACGGCCGCTCGAAGTTGTACGGGACGCCGAACAGTTCCCCCGACTGCGGTTTATCTGCCATACATTCGGGTACAGCGTCCCCGCTCAAGGGCTTACCGGTGGCTCCTCACTGATAGCGGCCGCGTCCCTCGATCTCGCGCAACTGCGCGACGACGGCCGGATCCCCTTCCGTGTGGTAGGCGTCTTCGAACGCTGCGACCAGCGTCGCGGCGTCGTCGGTCGTCCCCGCCAGCGCCCCTTCGAACACGTGGAGATCCATCGCATAATCCTCGACGTGTTCGGTATGATATCCCAGGCCGAAGTCGATGAGGTATGTCCGGTCGCCTCCCACTCGAGCGTTTCGGGGCGTCGGGTCGCCGTGAACAAAGCCGGCGGCGTGACAGGCGGCAAGGTGACAGCCGACGTCGCGGACCCCTGACTCGGTGAGCGCGTCGGCGAGGTCAGCGTTGCCAACCCGTGCGAACGTCAGCGTCGCCTCCCGGTCGTCCACGTCGTAGAGGACCGGCGTCGGGACGCCCGCCCGTCGCGCAAGGCTCGTCAAGCGCGCTTCGCTCCGAGTGCGCTCGCGGCGGAGGCGGTCGTCCAGTTCGGGGTGTCGATACGGCTTGCCGACGCGCGCCTTCTCAACACGCTCGCCAAGTTTGACGACCGCTTCGGCGCCCCGGATCTCATCACAGTCGGGCACAGTGACAGCCACGTTGCCGCCCGCATCCCACGTCACGTCGACCTCATCCGGGCGGAAATCGGGATTGACAGCTGAGTCCTCGGTGGTGAGTGTGTCGCCGGCTGCGTACATCTTCGCACCCAGCACAGCGATCATCCCGGCGTTATCGCGGAGAAAGCGCGCCTCTGGCGCGTGAAACTCAGCGCCGCGTGCCTTGCACATCGCCACGAGCATCTCGCGGAGGCGGGCGTTCTGCCCGACCCCACCACCGAGCACGAGTTCCTCCGCGCCGGTCAAGGAGAGCGCACGCTCCGACACCTCCGTCAACATTGCGAACATCGTCTCCTGCAGTGAAAAACAGACGTCAGCGACGGGGACCCCGTCGTCGACGGCCTGTTTCGCTGCGCTCGTGATACCGGCAAAAGAGAAGTCCATCCCTTTGACGACGTATGGAAGCTCAACGTACTCGCCATCCGCCGCGTGCTCTTCGACCTTCGGCCCGCCGGGGTGCGACCAGCCGAGGTGGCGGGTGAACTTGTCGATGGCATTGCCCACGCCGGTGTCCATGGTCTCGCCGAGCACACGGTAGCGGCCCGCTCGGTAGCCGAGGAGGTGCGCGTTCGCCCCGCTGGCGTTGAGACAGACGGGCGAATCAAAGCCGGCCGCATGGCGGCCGATCTCTAAGTGCGCGATCATGTGGTTGACGCCGACAAGCGGCACGTCAATCGTGAGTGCGAGCGCGCGGGCCGCTGTTCCCACGATTCGCAGGCACGGGCCCAGTCCTGGCCCTTGTGAGAAGGCGACGGCATCAATCCCCCCCATCGTCTCGGCACGCTCGTGAGCGGTCCGGATTACCTCGGGCACCGCCTCACGCATGTGTTCGGCGGCCTCGCGCGGGTGGATGCCGCCGCTTTCCGGTTCATAAGCGTCCGATTCGATGATTACCTCGTCGGTCGCGGTGTCATAGACGGCAGCGCTCGCACACCACGCTGTCCCTTCGATGCCGAGGATACGGGTCACGGTCGCCCCGACGCCACCGCTGAAATATAGTTGCCGGCGGTGTGCAGA
>CAYZJQ010000010.1:0-14393 GCA_964478805.1 uncultured Halobacteriales archaeon
GCTGTGGCGGCCCCGAGGACATGTACGAGGTGTTCACCGAGGCCGGCGCCGACGCCGGTCTTGCGGCCTCCATCTTCCACTTCAACGAGTTCGGTATCGGCGAGGTGAAGCGCTACCTCGACGAGCGTGGCGTCCCGGTTCGGCTGTAGTGTCGGCGCGGCCCCGTCCACTTTCGCGCCGCTCCGGTGGAAGTGAACGGAAGCGTAAATGCGGGGCTGTAGCAGTTGCTCGACGGCCTCGCGTGCTCTCACGAGGACCAGTTTCACCCCGCGCTAGCCGCAACTTTGCCGGGTACGTCGAAACGTGACTGTGCCCCACGTCAACACGGGGTCGGGAGCACTCACACATACCTGCGCTCACGGACGATCGGGCCATATCCGGCCCTCGATCGCTACAGTCCCATAGACTACTACGACTACCGATGTGAGTCGTGTGGCGTCGAATCGACCAGCACCTGCCCCGCTCGGGCCTGGCCGTGCGACCGGGGCACGGAGCCCGCTCGATTGCTTCGCTGGCTTGGAGGTGCACGCGCTGTGTCGACTGACCGCGAGCCACCGAACGGCGGCTGGAGGAGCGCATGCACGGCGTAATTACGGCCTGACGGACAGTAAATGAGAGTTATGCAGCTGCCTGAAACGCGTCCCGGAAGGCATCGGTCTTTTGACGCACGTTGGCGGCGGCAGCCTCGAGCGCGTCGAGTGGCGCGGTGCCGCCCTCGGTCTTGACTGTGAGAATGGGGTCGGTCTGGCCGCCGGATTGCTCAGGGTTCATATCGTATGTCGCGGCGGTGACACCCTCCGTCTCGAGAAGCGCACCCTTCAGTACGTTCATGAAGGTGTGGTCCTCGCCGGCGATCTCGATGGAGAGCTCGGTCTCCTCGTTCTCGATAACGCGAAGGTCCATTAGCGATTCATAGAGCAACGGCGCGCATGAAGGTTACGAAGCGCGGGGCGATCCTGTCGGTCGGCGGGTCAGCCACTACCGTCCCGGGACGAAACGCGCCTACACGTTTACGCCGGTAGCGGATAGCTACACAGAGCCTAACATCGCTAAACAGCGGCGGTGGAGTTAAGAGGTGTCCGGCGTCACCGTCGGCCGTATGAACGTCGACGACATCAAGCGGGTCACCGTGCTCGGCGCTGGGAACATGGGCCACGGCATCACGGAAGTCGCCGCAATCGCCGGCTATGAAGTCACGATGCGCGACATCGAACAGGAGCTGGTCGACGACGGCTACGAGTCCATCGAATGGTCGTTAGAGAAGCTTTCAGAGAAGGGGTTAGTGGACGAAGACCCCGACGAGGTGCTCGCGCGGATTCACACTGCTGTCGATCTCGAGGAGTCAGTCGCCAATGCGGATCTCGTCATCGAGGCCGCGCCCGAGCAGATGGAGCTCAAAAAGGAGATCTTCGCCGATCTCGACGAGTACGCCCCTGAACACGCGATCCTCGCGTCGAACACCTCGTCGCTGTCAATCACCGAAATCGCGACCGCGACCGACCGCCCGGAGCAGGTCGTCGGGATGCACTACTTCAATCCGCCGGTGAAGATGGATCTCGTCGAGGTCATCTACGGCGCGGAGACCTCTGACGACACCGCAGAGTGTGCCTACGACTTCGTCGAAGCAAACGGGAAGACACCGATCTACGTGCACAAGGACGTGAACGGCTTCGTCGTTAACTCCGTACTCGGGCCGTTCGGCGACGAGGCCGCCTGGATGGTCTCTGAAGGGACTGCGACCATCGAGGAGGTCGACGCTGCGATGGTCCACCAGCGCGGCTACCCGATGGGGCCGTTTGAACTCGGCGATCTCACCGGCATCGATATCGGCTATCATGTCCGGAAAGAGGCCGGGCGAGACATCCCGCCCATCGTCCAACAGAAGGTCGACGCCGAGGAACTCGGCCAGAAGACCGGCACGGGCTATTACGAGTATGAAAACGGTGATGGCCCGACCTACGAGGCTGGCCAGGGCGAGGACGTCGATACCCTGCGCATCGAGGCGCGCATCGTCAACGAGGCCGCGAAGCTCATTGGAAACGACGTAGCGACAGCCGAGGCCATCGACACGGGGATGCGCCTCGGTGCAGGGTTTCCGGAAGGCCCCTGCCGACGCGCGGATAAGCTTGGAATCGATACCATCTTGGAGAAGCTTGAGGCGCTCTATGAGGAGTATGGGCACGAGCGGTACGAGCCGTCCGCACACCTCCGCGAATTGGTCACCGCTGGCCACACCGGCGAGAGCGCCGGAAAAGGATTTTACGCCTACGGCGAGTCGGGCGAGCGCCACTACTCGGCTATCGAGTACGAGCTCTCGGCGGAGGGGTTGCTGGAAATCACCCTCGACCGGCCTGAGCGACTCAACGCTCTTAACGGCGACCTAATGGACGAGGTGGTCCACCTGCTCGACACCACCGATGAAGACGACGTGCGCGCGGTTACGTTTGAAGGGAGCGGCGATCGCGCGTTCTCCGCAGGTGCGGACATCACCGGGTTCGCCAGCATTTCGCCCCATGAAAACGAGGTGACGGAGTTCTTCGAGGCGGTCGCGAACTATCCTCGGCCGACGCTGGCAAAGGTCGACGGTTACTGCCTCGGTGGCGGCCTCGAACTCGCGCTGGCCTGTGACCTGCGGATCGCGACCGAGGGATCGGAGTTCGGCTTTCCTGAGATCAACCTCGGACTCATCCCGGGCGGCGGCGGCACTCAGCGTGCGATGCGGATGCTCACCGATGCCCGTGCGAAGGAGCTCGTTTTTCGCGGACAGCGCATCTCAGCGACCCGTGCGCACAGGTGGGGGCTCATCAACTGTGCCGTCGACGAGGACGGGTTCGAGGAGATGGTCAACGAGTTCCTAGACGACCTCGTTACCGGCCCTCCAATCGCCCTGCGGAAGGCTAAACAGGTAATGAACGCCGGACGGGATCAAGATATCGGCGCTGGCCTCGAGATGGAGGCGCAGGCGTTCGGCCTCCTACTCGGTACCGAGGACATGCAGGAGGGTGCGGCTGCATTCTCCGCGGACCGGGACCCCGAGTTCGAGGGGAAGTAGAATGAGTACAGAGCTCGAAGGCAGAGAGCGCCTAACGGCTGAAATCGAACACCACGGGCTGTTTTCTTGGCTTGACCTTTCGGTCGTCAAGCTTGAGCGTGGCCGCGTGGTGTTTGAGGTTCCTTTCGACGAGAAGTTCGCTAACCTCTCGTCGGGCACGGTCCACGGCGGAATCACGGCGACGGTCATCGACACCGCATCCGGGTTCGCGCTTCGGACAACGTTCGATTCGCCGACCGAGGCTGCCCTGACGACGACGGACCTCAACACGCGCTACGTCCGGCCCGCAACTGACGACGTGCGCGTCGAGGCCGAGGTGGTCCGCGCTGGGAAGACGATGGGCGTCACCGAGTGTGAGGTGACGAGCGTCCACGAAGGCGAGCGGAAGGTCGTGGCGACGGGCGGAACGAGTTATCGGCTGTTTCGGGACGCTGCAGGTGACCACCACCCGGCCGACCTGCATGAAGGAGGTGACACAGAGTGAGCGATACGGACTCTTATTTCGAGACCGTCTCGGTTGGCCAGACCTCCGAGACGGAAGCGCGCACTATCACTGAGGCCGACATCGTTAATTTTGCGGGCGTTTCTGGTGACTTCAACCACCTGCACCTCGACGCCGAGCGAATGGGCGAGTCGGGGTTTGGCGGCCGCATTGCCCACGGCATGCTCGTCCTCTCCGTGGCGACCGGACTCTTGTGGCAGGCGCGTACGGCTGAACAGCGCGAGGCGCTCGTCGCGTTCTACGGCATCGACGCGCTACGCTTTCGTGCGCCGACGTTCCCGGGAGACACGGTTCATGTCGAAACCGAGGCGATAGAGAAGACTCGGCGTCCCGACGGTGAGGGCACTGGGGTCGTTCGTTACGCTGTTGAGGTAATAAGAGCCGACGGCACCGTAGTGATTTCCTGCGAGACGGTGTCGCTGTACGAGTAGCGCCGGGGTCGGTAGCTCTTTTCCTTCAGCCGGCGACTCACTGTCGTGAGCCTTGTCGTCGACATCGTGCTCTTGCTCGTTGGAGCCGGCGCGTTGTGGTACGGCGCGGAGCGCTTCGTTGAGGGGGCGGTTCGGCTGGCACGGGGCGTCGGGATCCCCGAACTTGTCGTGGGCGTGGTCGTAGTCGGCATCGGCACATCGCTCCCTGAGGTGGTTGCGTCGGCGGCTGCTGCGCTTGACGGTCGGCCGGACCTCGCCGTGGGCAACGCCGTCGGCTCGAACCTCGTCAATCTCGGTGTTGTCCTCGGAGCTGTTGCCCTGGTGACACCGGTGCAGGCGCGACGTCCGCTCCGCCGGCGCGACGCGCCGGTGATGCTCGCAGCGACCGTCGCGGTCGCCGTCGTCCTCCGCGATCTTCGGTTGACTCACCTCGAGGGGGTACTCCTGCTCGGCGGCCTGACTGCGTACCTCTTTGCGCTGGTCTTCATCCGCGGGTCGACTGAGGAGGGGCGAGAGCGGAAGCGCCCCCGTGACCGCCCGGATCTCCGGACCTTCCTCGTCACTGTGGGTGGGCTGGCGCTCGTCCTGCTCGGTGCCGATCAACTCGTCGCTGCGTCGGTGCGGCTCGCACTCACCGTTGGTATCTCGGAGTGGGTCGTTGGTGAGACGATCGTTGCACTTGGCACCTCCAGCCCCGAACTCGCCGCTGCCGTGGCGGCCGCCCGCGCCGGATACCCGGAGTTGGCGGCTGGCAACGTCGTTGGGTCATGTATCTTCAATGCATTCGGGGTGGTCGGACTCGTTGCCGTACTCGCGGCCGGCCCGGTAACGACAGCGGCAACGGCGACGACGCTGTGGCTTGTGGGACTCACGGTGCTTGTGACGGTGTTGTTGTACACCGGACGACGGCTGACGCGTATAGAAGGCGGAGTCGCGACCGCGGTGAACCTCGTTCGATGGGGCCTCGATCTGCTGTGATTACTGGTAGGCCAGTGTCATGATCCACTGGCTGAACTGGTCGGCGTTCGCGTCGATCTCCTCATCGCCAACGAATGGCGAAAGCATATCCCCGGCCATCAACAGCGAGAAGTCGAGCTCCTCTGGATTCACGATCGGCTCGATGTAATAAGTGTTGTGCCCGTTGTAGACGGTCTCTTCGCGGGCTACGTACCCCTGCTCCGCGAGCGACTCGATGATGCGGCTTCCCTTCCGGGAGTCGACGTCCATCTCCTTCCAGAAGTCACTCTGGTGGATACCACCCGCGCGCTCGATGAGTTCGAGCCCGCGCGCCTCGTCCTTGTTGAGGTTCTCCGGCATACTCTGGTATCGGTTAGTCGCGCGTTTAAATCCTGCCGTCCGCCCCGGTTACATCCGGATTCCATTTGCGCCGTGGAGGCGTTCTCCCTGTGCTCTCCTTTTATTACGCCGTCAAGGTGCGTCTAACTGCTCGTACGCGTTCTCACAGGGGGGTCCCTCGGCGTGGTGCCACACGCGTTCGCTCCCTAATCGCACCAGTGACGAGGACTTCGTTCCGAACCCGTCCTGGTGGATGCAAACGCCGAACGTGTGGTCGGCGAGCACCTCGCCGCCGCGCTTGAGCCACGCCCCCGCGTCGTCGGTCTCGTCGGCTGCGACGGTCAGTGCGTCGAGGACGCGGCGGTCGTTGGCGGCTTGTGTTCGCCCCACGTCGGGGCGCTCCCCGGGGACGAAGAACGTCTCCGTTCGCTGTGACTCTGTCGCGTCGATCGGCCCCATCCGTTCGCCACACCAGCCCGTGTTCCCAACTACGTACACACCTGGTGCGAGATCCGTTGCCGAGAGTGTCGCATCGTGTTCGAACACCTGGGCCCGCTCCGTGTCGGCTACGACGAGGTGAAACGGCTCGTAGCGCCGCGTATTAATTTCGGCGCGAACGTACTCGGCCGCGGCCGCGGCCCCGGTATAATCGAGCGTTTCGCGGACGAGTAGGCCGCGCGAGCGGTCGCCGGCGTCAGGGTCGCGAGTCCAGCGGTTCGTCAACGCGACGAAGACCCCGGCTTCGTTATAGCCGATCCAGGTTCCACCCGCTTCCTCATCACGCGGAGCAAACACGTACGGGTCGGTGCCGCTCTGCTGTGGTGGTGAAGACGGCCGAGCGAGCGCCTCATCCCGGTTCGCCGCGACCGCGAGATGGTCGTCGAACCGCTGCCAGGCGAACGTGAGTGTACACACGGACAACTGTAGCGCCGGCCGAGAGAAAAGCACGCCGCAAGCTAATCGTCGAACAGGTCGCGCGCCGCCGCGCGGTCGACCGTCCCCGACGCCGTCCGTGGCAGTTCGTCGACGACACGCCAGGTCCGCGGCAGTTTGTAGCCGGCCAGTCGCTCGCGAGCGAACGCCTCAACCGCGTCGGTATCCGCGGCCCCAACAAGCAGTGCTGCAACCCGTTGGCCGTACCTCTCGTCGTCGAGCCCGCAGACGAACGCCTCACGAACCTCTGGGTGGTCGCGGAGCACCGCGGCGACCTGTCCGGGATCGACGTTCTCGCCGCCAGTAACGATCCGGTCGCCGATGCGATTGACGACCCAGATCCGCCCCTCGTCGTCGCGATAGCCGGCGTCCCCGGTATGAAACCCGTGCGGGCCGAACGCCGCCTCAGTCGCCTCCGGATCACCGTAGTAGCCCGGTGTGACCGTACTCCCGCGGACAACTAGTTCACCCACCTCCCCGGCCGGACATCTGCTGCCGTCCTCGTTGACAACGGTAACTTCGGTGAACAGGAGCGGGTTGCCGGCCGAACCTGGTGCCACAGCAGTGTCCGTCGGCGTGGCCGTGGCGATCTGCGAGGCCGTCTCTGTCATTCCGTAACTCGGGTGAATCGCTACACCCGCTTTGCGGGCGCGCTCGACGAGCGCTTTCGGCGTGGCTGCCCCGCCGACAAGAACGAACCGGAGGTCCGCCATCACCCCGGCCTCGTCGGCATCGAGTAGATCTCGCAGCATCGTTGGGACGAGCGAGATGCAGGTGGCGTCGTGCTGCCGGAGCTCTCGGAGCATGCGCTCGGGATCGAAGCTCCCGGGAGACCCGACGACTACCGCCGTGCCATACAGGACAGAGCGGTAGATCGGCGCGAGCCCTCCCATATGGTAGATCGGGAGGGTACAGTACCAGCGATCGCGCGGAAGGACGCCGAGGCGCCACGACGACGCGGCGGCACTAGAAAGAAGGTTCCACGAGGTGAGTTCCACGAGCTTCGGTCCACCAGTGGTACCGGATGTAGCGACAAGCGCCTGTGGACACTCCCGGTCCCATGCGGGCATCTCAAACGTCTCGGGAGTAACGGTCGCAAGATCCGTCGCTCCGTGACTCGGCGTGTCGACGGTTGCGACTGGTCCCTCGAATGCCGCGGTTGCCGTCGGCTCGGTCTCCGCCTCGCAGACCAGGCAGTCGAGATCGGCTTGGTCGACTGTCGCCGCGAGCTCTCGTTCCGTCTCTCGAACGTTTAGTGGGATGAAGACGGCTCCGAGGCGGGCGGCCGCGTGGACGAGTTCAACCGCCGCTGGGCAGGTCCGGATGAGAACACCGAGGTGGTCCTCAACGCCGACACCAAGCGCGGAGAGTCGCCCTGCCAGCTCCTCAGCGCGCGCGGCGAGTGCTGCGTAGGTGACGGCTTCGCCTCCCGGATCGACCATCGCGGTCCGGGTAGGGGTGGCTTCTGCGCGGAGCGTCAGCCAGTCACGCATAGTCCGCCGGTGATGACGCGCCGGTATTTCCATCTTTCTGTGGGACACGGACGTTGCCGGCGTCCACCGGTGCGGGGTCCGGTTCGAAGTCCACCGCGAGTAGATTGCCGGTCGCCAGTCCGCAGGCTGAGACGTTCGGGATCGCCGCCGCGACGTGGACGGCCGCCGTCCGCGCTACCGCGCCGTCGACGGTCGTCGTCACTACGGGGTCGACGCCGGCACCGCGGGCGAGCACCGCCGCCTCGAGTGCAGTGTCGGGTCCACCCATCGCCATCGGCTTCAGCACCCAGGCGTCGGCTGCGCCCGCGTTGAGCGCTGCGTCGAGGCCGTGCTCGTACAGCCCCTCGTCCAAGGCGATGCCGACGTCTGAGCCACGGAGATCGGCGTGGCCTGCCAAGTCCTCGGCTGCGAGCGGCTGTTCGACGTACTCCACGCCGAGATCGGCAAGCGCGTCGACGGCTCGTGCGGCTGTCTCTCGGTCCCAAGCACCGTTTGCGTCTACCCGGAGGGCCACATCTGGGCACGCCCTGCGGACCGCACGCATCCGCTCGAGGTCAGCTGCCAGCGTGCGGACGCCGACCTTTATTTTCACTGTCTCGTACCCTTGTCCGACCGCCTCTGCAACCTGCTTTGCCGTCGTCTCGCCGTCGTTATCGCCCACCGTCGCGTTGACCGGCACCCGCTCGACTTTGGTATCCCGGCCGAGATGGCGATAGAGCGGCACGCCAGCCGCGCGGGCATCGGCGTCCACCAGCGCGAGCGCGACGGCGTGCCGTGCCGCTGGCGGCAGGCTGTCAAGATCGGCTGTCGTCGCCGACTTGAGCGCGCTCCGACACTCTGCGAGCGACTCCGTCCACCCTGGGAGGGGACAGGCCTCCCCGAGGCCTGGTGGGGCCTCGACGCCGACGAGGAACCCCTCTCGCTCTGTGATGTCACCGGCCGCAGTCGAAAGCGAGCCGGCCAGTGGTAGCGAAAAGTACTCGACGTTCATGCGAGTGCAAGCCCCACGGCGAACAGTAGGCTGTGTGCAAAGAGGAGTTTCCCCGTCGTCTCCAGCGCCGGATTGAGCGCCACGCCGCCCGTCTCGGTGAGGACCGTCCGTGCGACCCGCGTCGCCAGAGGAAGCGTCAGAAGCGGGAATAGTGTGGGCAGTCCGTACCCTGAGAGCGTGAACGTGACGGGGACGACATAGGCCATCCCCGAGAGAAGGAGAAACTCCCCTCGGGAGGGACCGTATCCGAGGAGGACTGCAAGCGTTCGTTTGCCGGCTTTTGCGTCCGTCTCTCGGTCTCGGATGTTGTTCACGACGAGGATACACGTTGAGAGTCCCGCCGCCGGAAGTGCGGCAACAACGGCGGCAAGCGGCACAAGTTCCAGCGGTGCTGAGAGTGCCGGCACGCCAGCGATGGCGGCGGCAGCCTGTACGTAATAGGTCCCTGTCACCGCGACGAGCCCAAAGTAAACGAACACGAAGACGTCACCTAACCCCCGGTAGCCGTACGGTGCCGGACCACCGGTGTACGCGATGCCGGCGGCGACGGAAGAGAGTCCAACGAGGAGAATAGCTGGACCGCCAACCCATACTAGGTACGTCCCGAGGGCAATCGCGAGCGCGAACGTCGCGTACATCGCGCGCTTCACCTGCTGTGGTTCGATGAGGCCGCCGGCAGTGACCCGAGTGAATCCCTCGCGCTCGTCAGTGTCGGCACCACGTACGGCGTCGTAGTAGTCGTTCGCGAAGTTCGTCCCGATCTGGAGCAATAGCGCCCCGACTAGCGCGGCAAACGCCGGAAGCGGCGCGAAGACACCCTCACCGACCGCGAGGCCCGTCCCGACAACGACGGGTGCGGCGCCGGCCGGGAGGGTCTGAGGCCTCGCGGCCATCACCCAGGCCCGCCGCTTCGAGACGGTCGCCGTGTCGCTCATGACTGCCCGTACTCGCGCCCGCGACTAAGCGGCTGTGATTCACCGGAGCGCCTCGCTCGCGGGCGCGAAGTCGATTTCACGGCCGAGTCCCTCGTCACGCGCTCGCTCATAGAGCATGTACGCGGCCGCGACGGTCTCAATGCCGGTGCCGCCGGAGTCGAACACCGTCAGCTCCTGGCGGTTCTCACGGCCCGGACTCTTGCCGGCAACGATCTCGCCGAGGTCGGCGTGGACGTGGTCGTCGTCGACCACGTCGGCCTCCCGCGCCTGGAGGAACTCCCCCGAGTCGGAGAAGGCCCGCGCCCGGAGATCGGGGACGTATTTCGACTGGGCGACCGTGTCGGTGTCGAGCTCGCGCTTGTCGGGGTCGTATTGACCCATCGCAGTAACGTGGGTGCCCTCATCGAGCACGTCGCCGTCGAACACCGGCTCCGAGGCGTTCGTCGCCGTGACGACGACGTCTGCGCCTTCTACGGCGGCATCGGAAGAGGAGACCGCACCGACGGCGGCGGCAAGTTCCTCGTTCATCGTCGCCGCGAACGCCTCGCGGTGCTCCTTCGTCGGCGAGAAGACGTTCACCGTCGTGAGCTCTCGCACCGCCGCGAGCGCGCGGAGCTGGCCTTTCGCTTGCGCACCCGACCCGACGATGGCTACCGTCGAGGCGTCCGGTCGTGCGAGTTCGTCCGCTCCTACGCCGCCTGTCGCGCCGGTCTTGTAGGGGTTCATCGCCGCACCGTCGATGAGTGCGAGCGGCTCACCGCTCGCGGCGTCGAACAGTGGTAGGACGAAGTGGGCGTCCCTGGCGCCGAAGCCGGCGTCGTACATGTAGCCACCCATCGCACCCGTCTCCGGAAGAATGGCCATGTAGCTGGTAAGAAAGCCCGGTGGGTCACCGCTGTGGAGCGTCTCCCGAGGTTTCGCCGGCGCGCCCCCGCCGACCTCGCGGTACCCCTCGCGGACGGCGTCAACATAGTCGGTCATCGTCGCGAGACCGCGGGTCTCCTCGCTCGTCAGGAACAGTGTCGATGTCATACCCGCCCCTCGTGGGTCGGCCTATTGGCTCTGGTGGGTTGCCAGCCGTGCTGCTGGTTGGAGGTGCGACGGCGAAAAGGAGAGACGTCTCAGAACCAGAACCGTGGGGACCGACGTCAGTTCGCGCTTGAGTCGACGGCCGGCGCTGTCCCCCGTGCGACTGCGTCCCCGACCGGCGCACGGACGAACATGGCGTGTCCCATGATCAGTACGGCGGCGAACGATGCGGCGACGACCGCGACGGGAAGCTTGGCGCCGAGCATCGAGAGGCTGCCGGCGAGGCCCCCGAACACGACCGGAATAAGGGCGAGAACGAAGTCATAGTATTCTGCCATACTCTTGTGTATTAGTGTGAATAACATAAGTGTTTCCCAGAGTAGATGGGTGGTACATTGAGTACCCATGCGTTGGGATACAGTAGCAGCTGCTGAACTTCGCCATAAGTTACAACCCGTCGTCGAAGCGAGGGACGCACCATGATGCTGAACGGGAACGGTCACCCAGGACCGGGGGAGCGGTAGACTGTCGAAACCGACGGAACCAAACGGCACGGCAGTGGATGAGGCGGTGTGAACGAGAACGACCGTGCCATAACTGCGTTGGTGATGCTCGCGCACGGGCTGGTCCACACCTACGAGCTGTCGCTCCCGATCCTCGCGGTCGGAAGCGTCTGGGGGGCGGCGTTCCCCGCGACGATGCTGCCCGGGATTGGGTCGGTCGAGACGACGCTGTTCGTACTCGGAGTGGTTGTCAGCGTCGGCTACGCGCTGTTCGGGCTCGGTGCGCTCCCGGGTGGCGTCTTATCTGACGCGTACGGTTCGCGACCACTCATCGTCGCCTGTCTGCTCGGGATGGGTGGCTCGTTCGTCCTGCTGTCCGTCGCGCCATCGCTCCCTGTCGTCGCGCTCTGTCTCGTCGTTTGGGGGGCATCGGCGTCGGTGTATCACCCCGCCGGCCTCGCACTCATATCAAAGGGCGTTGAGGCGCGCGGCACCGCTTTCGCGTACCATGGCATCGCCGGTAACCTCGGCATCGCGCTCGGCCCGCTTGCGGCCGCGCTGCTGCTATTGTTCACCGGCGACTGGCGGCTCACCGTCGCTGTCCTTGGGGTCCCTGCCCTTCTCGCGGCGGGGTACGCTGTCACTGTCGACGTGGACGAGGCCGCCGCTGAGACGGCCGCCGCGGACGGGGGCGACGCGCGCGCATCCGGCAGCGTCGCGTCGGTCTCGGAGTTCCTTGGTGAGTCGCGCCGGCTGTTCGTCGGCCCGTTCGTGCTCGTCTTCCTCGTCGTGATGCTGTCGGGGCTCTACTACCGCGGCTTCCTTACCTTCCTACCGGAACTCCTCGCGGGGTTTGAGTCCCTGAATGCGGTCGAGATTGCCGGCCGAACAGTCGAGCCCAACCGCTACGTCTACGTCGGGCTGCTGATGGCCGGCGTGGTCGGCCAGTACGTCGGTGGGCGGCTCACCGACCTCATCCCCGTTGAACGCGGCCTCGCGGTCGGCTACGGGACGCTTGGCGTGCTCGCTGTTGTCTTCCTCCCTGTGGCGACAGCCGGGCTCGCTCCTTTGTTGGTCGTCTGTGGCGTCCTCGGCGTCGCGCTGTTCGTCGTCCAACCGTTCTACCAGGCGACCGTCGCGGAGTACACACCGGCCGGGGCGCGGGGACTCTCCTACGGCTACACCTACCTCGGCGTGTTCGGCGTCGGTGCGCTCGGTGGGGCCGTGGCCGGCGGCATCCTTACGATCGCCACTCCACCGGCACTGTTCGCGACGCTCGCCGGGTTCGGCTTGCTCGCGGGACTTGTCGGGCTTTATCTCAGCCGACGTTCCTGAGCACATCCGACCCTCAGAGCGTGCGGACGATTCACCCTTCGACCGGCTCGTGACCGCCGCGCGGCGGGACTGTATTGACCACGATCGCACGCCAGCCGGCCAGCAACGTCCCACCGACGACCAGCGAGATAACAAAGAATGCGGGGTCGGCACTGCCAGGAACAGCGGCTGTCGCACGGAGGCCCTGCCCTACGAGGTCGGCGCCGAGCCATGCGAGCGCGGCACGGCCGGCGGCCGTCCGCCGACTCGTCATCCACCGGGCGTCGAACACGCCCACGACGGACCCGACGGCGAGCCAGCCAAGCACGAACGGCGCTGCGATCTCGGGCACACGAAGGTAGAGGGCGGCCTCCTCTGGGTGTTGGAGCGCGCCTGCAGCCGAGAACAGTGCGATACACAGCAGGTCGCCGACGATCGTCAAGAGTGTCGTTCGGTTCGCGACGACCCCCGGGCGGAGATCCATGTCCGTGAGTTCGAGGGATACCCGCTTAGGTAATGCGACTCCTCGTGGGCAACCGCGCACCTCCCGGATTGACTCCGGTCATCGCCTGTCGCCTGGTTACAAGTGGGTCCTGCGTGAGTCAAGTTCCCGCTCCTGTTCGCCTAGTCCGGTCCCGCCCGCGGCCGAAGGACCCGACGCGTGTACCGCCTTCCACGTTCGTATCGGCTCGCTCACCGCGAGGCCGCTTGTTGGTGTGCGTCCGCTATGTCCACCGATCAAGCCCGGTCTGGACCAGCGACTGCTCGATTCGCTCGAAGCCGCGCGCCACCTCGTCGGGATCGACCTGCCATTCGTCGGTGACGTACGTGCGGGCCGCGTCCACGTCCGGATCGATGTCGAGGTCGAATGTCGGGTCTGGGTCCACGTCAGGGTTGAGGAACAGCCGGCGGATGAGGTCCGCTCCATCGATGTGTTCGCCGCGGGCCTCCAGCGCCCCCCAGAGGTCCCCATGTTCCCGCACGAGCTTTATAGCGGTCTTAGGGCCGACGCCATCGATCCCGTCGTTGAAATCAGTCCCCATTAGGATGCCAGCGTCGACTAACTGCTCCCAGGTCACGTCGAGTGCTTCGAGAGTTGCCTCGAACTCCATCAGCTCCGGATCGCCATTCGATGTCAGCTGACGTAGCGTAAAGGGAGCGCCGAGAAGCAGTGTGTCGTAGTCTTCGCTCCCGACGTAGTCGACGGTGCCTTTTCGGGCCATATAAGAAGCTTGCGCCTCGCCCTCAGCGGGGGCCTCCACGATGGGCACATCAAGCCGATTGAGCAGCCCGCGGGTCGTCTTCTGAATGGTGTCGGTCAGCCGCTGGGTCCGCGACTGGAGGGTAGCGATACGTGCCGAGTCCTCACCGGCAGCCTTCGCGGCCTCCAGTTCGTCCTCGTAGCGTTCGCGCTGATCCCGCCGTGCGGCCACCTCGTCCGCCTTGAGGTCCGTGACGCCGCCGTCGAAGACGAAGACGGGCGTGATATCGTGTTCGAAGAACTTCGGGAGTCCTTTGACGACGCCGATGAGGTTTGCCACCTCTGCGCCGTCGCCAGTCGTGTAGGCCTCGTCCCGCGTAAATCTCACTGTCGTCGTGAGATAGCGGTAGAGCCAGTTGTGCGCGTCGACAGCGACGACGCTGCCGCCGAGGTCGTCGAACGACACCTCGGCGATGGTCGCCAACGAGCGGAGGTCGGAGTTACCCATATCGGTAGCTGGGGAGCCGGCGGCTTGAACGCTATCTCTCCCGATCGTCGGTGTCGCGGCGCGCGGCCCGCTCGGCGTCCGCTCGGCTCACGTCCTCGCGGTCTGGCCCTTCCGCGCGGACGAGCGCATACAGAACTAGGGGGCCGGCGAGCCCGACGATTATGAAGACGACGACTAACGCCGCTTCGGTCATCTATCCGAGGAA
>CAYZJQ010000010.1:14493-30502 GCA_964478805.1 uncultured Halobacteriales archaeon
GAAGACGACGACTAACGCCGCTTCGGTCATCTATCCGAGGAACACGTCGACGATGTCCGAACTACCCGAAGTGGTGTCTCGGTACAACTCCGAGTACCCACAGTTTGTACAGGAGACGACTTTAAAGCTGTTCGTCTGGATATCAAACATTTTCGAGAGGCCGCCGCCCGTGGTGGAGATAGTCCCCACGTCAGTTCCATCGTGGCCGCACTTCGGGCAGCCGCGCTCGTTTTGGGTGGAGGGCATACAATAGATAATTGAGCAAGTTGGAAATAGCTCTTGTGCCGTTAGTTCGCGCGGGTCAGTGCGTCCGTGACGCGATCACGCCGTTCGCGAATGACCCCAATTGCGGCCGCAGCGTCTGACAAGACGGGGTCGGGAACGGGAAAGTGATCGTAAAGATACTGTGGGATCGTTGCGCCGGCGTCGCGCAGGCGCCGCGAGCGAGCAGTGGTCCGGTCGCGCACCTTCTCCTCAAGGGTCTCGAGGCGTCGCCAGCGCGCCTCGAGATCGCCGTACTCGGCACCCAGTTCTCGGGCGAGGTCCAATGACTCGTCGAGCGCATCCGAGAACCGTTGGGCATCCGTCTCGAGCGTTTCGTCCTCTTCATCGAGACGGTTGAGCAGCGCCTGGCGCTGGTCGACGGCAGCGGCGGCTCGGTCCGAGAGCACGCGCTGAAGCCCAGGGGTCAGGTCTCTCCCCTCTGCGAGCGCGCCGCCTGCGTCCGGGCCGAGTTCGGCTCGGGCGTGTTCGGCAAGCGTCTCCCCATAGTCCTCTTCGAAGTGATCGACAGCCATCGCCGTCTCACGATATGCCTTCCTGACCCGCTTGAGGTCAGGTGGTGGACCGGTGTTGCCGGTGCCCTTACCGGTTAGCGCCCCGCTGCCGGTAAAAGTACTTGTGGAGGTCTGCGCGCGCGGCGAGAAGGCGCGTACACGCTCGCCGAACTGCTCGAACGCCCGGAGTTCGGCCGCAACGCGTTTCCGCTCCTCGTCACAGGCAGCCCGTGCGGCAGCGATATAAGAGAAGGCGACGACCGCACCCAGAACCCATAGCGTTGCGATTACCGCGAGTCGGACGAGCATCGCAGTCGTCACCGCACCCACCGGCGTCTCGACTGCCTGCACCGCGTTTTCGGAGACGCCCATCACCGTCAACGTGGAGATCATGTTATTAGATACCAAATACTCCACCTACAAATAATTCCACGTCATTCGACGGTCATATCAGCCCCGTGGTGGCTTACGACGTCCCGATAAGAATCGACGCTCGGCCTCGGAACTGGCGCGATCGCGGAACCGATCGAGGCCCTCGCAGTACCGTCGCGTCCGATCCACACTGGACGGCGACGGCCGCTCAAGCACAAGTTCGGCGAGGCCCGTCTCCCGGCCGGTGAATCCGAATCCGGCCTTATACAGAGCCTCGTAGGCGAAGGGATTGTTGACGGCGATGCGGACCCTTCCGTAGCCGCGAGCTTCGGCACGTTCAGCGACCGTCTCGCAAAGCACGGGACCCAGTCCCTCGCCACGACGGTCTTCCCGCACCGTGATGTACCGGAGCCACAGCGTCGTCGGATCAGTGCGGTCCTCATTGAACGCGACGGCAGCGATGATCGACTGGTCAACCTCTCCGTTCTCTGAACGTCCTTCCCGAAGCACTGCTTTTCCGGTGTTCGACATCACGAACTTGCCGGCGTAACTGAAACGCCGCCAGTCGAGCCGGATGGTCGGTCCTGTCTCATCGGGGCTGGTGGGGTGCCACCCGAGCACGTCGACGGTCGGTGCCGGGTCCATATCGGGTGCAGGTTGGCGAAGCGGAAACGCGTTACTCCCTCCGCTCGATCGGTGAATTATGGACACACGCGCACGGCAGCATCTCGCCGGCCCCGACGTGGGTCGATTCAACCGATTCGCTCGACTCTACGACCTCGTAATGCCCGCGATGAACGCAGCGACGTTGGAGCGCGGGCTCTCGTTCGCAACTCGGCCGGTCGAGCGTGTACTCGACGTAGGCGGTGGAACGGGTCGAGCGGCGAGGGCGCTGGGCGGTGCGACGGTACTTGACGCGGCCCCGGGGATGCTTGCGGAGGCGTACGCCAATGGGAACGAAGTCATCGCCGGCACCGCGGAGGCGCTCCCTGTCGGGGACGGGGCCGTCGACGCCGTGATCATCGTTGACGCGCTCCACCACTTCGCAGACATCGAGACGGCCCTTGAGGAGGCGGCACGGGTCCTTTCGCCGGGAGGGGTTCTCATAGTCCGCGATTTCGACCCGACGACGCTCCGCGGTCGCAGTCTCGTCGCGCTCGAACACGCAATCGGCTTCGACTCCCGGTTCCTCGACAGCGCGGCGCTCGCGGACGCTTTTGAGGGAGCCGGGCTGGCCTCCTTCCGGCCGGAAATAGGATTCAGCTACACTGTCGTCGGGGTGAAACGCGGCGGTGATCACCATGACCCCTCGTCGTGAATGACCCAGGCGTCCTGTCGTCTGCCAACGGAACGCGGTGGCCGATTCGGAGCCGGGCACAGGAGAACGACGCCGAACAGCGGCGTCGGGCTTTTGCCTACCGACACCCTCCTCTCGCCCGTGAATCCCGACGAGGTTGCACGACTCATCGAACAGGGTATCGAAGATGCTGAGGCGTCGGTCCGGCGCGCGCGCGGTGAACACGATGACGACCACCTCACTGCAGAGGTCGTCTCTCCGGCATTTGAGGGCGTCCCGCTCGTCCAGCAGCACGAAATGGTGTACGACGCCCTCGAGGAACACATGACAACGGACATCCACGCGCTCGAACTGAAGACGCGGACGCCCTAAAGTCGTCCTTCAACCGCCTCAGTCGCCGAGAGGTCGCGGTTGTGCAGCGCCTCGCCGGTGTGTCTGTTGAACAGATGGATCGCGGACTCCGGGATGCGCGCGACGACTCGTTCGCCTCCAGCCATCCGTTCCATCCCGCCGACGGTTGCAACGAAGGTGTCCGGCTCGGCGGCCGTCGCGTCGAACGTGAGGTAGAGGTTGTTCTCGTTGCCCATTGGCTCTACCACGTCTACGGCGGTCTCGAAGTCGTGATCGTCCGTCATGGTCTCGACGACTTCGATGTCCTCTGGACGGATGCCGAGCGTGAGGTCGGTTGCGTCACCTAACGACGCGCGGGTCTCCTCGCTCAGTGGGTAGGCGAACTCCTCGGCGACGAGGCGCGTCCCCTGGCGCTCGACCTCGAAGAAGTTCATCGACGGCTCACCGATGAATCCCGCGACGAATCGGTTAAGCGGTTCGTGGTAGCACTCCAGCGGCGTTCCAACCTGCTGGAGTTCCCCGTCGTCAAGGATGGCTATGCGATCACCCATCGTCATCGCCTCCGTCTGGTCGTGGGTGACGTAGACGGTCGTCGTGTCGAGTTCCTCCTGAAGCCGTTGCAGTTCCGTCCGCATCTGTGAACGGAGCTTCGCGTCGAGGTTCGATAGCGGTTCGTCCATCAAGAAGACAGCCGGGTCGCGCACGATGGCCCGTCCCAGCGCGACGCGCTGTTGTTGGCCGCCCGATAGCTCGCCGGGCTTGCGGTCGAGCAAGTCCTCAATGCCCATCATTGCGGCACTGTCTTCGACCGTCGCCGCGATCTCATTGTCGGGCATGTCGGTCGACTCTTCCAGCCCGAAGCTCATGTTCTCCCGGACCGTCATATGCGGATATAGCGCGTACGACTGGAAGACGAGGGCGATGTCTCGGTCCGCGGGCGACACGTCGTTGATGCGCCGGTCGCCGAGGCGGATCTCGCCGCTCGTCACCGTTTCGAGGCCGGCGATCATCCGGAGCGTGGTCGACTTCCCACACCCCGACGGGCCGACCAGAACGAGGAACTCCCCGTTCGCGATATCGATGTTCACGCCGTCCACCGCGACGACAGGGTCGGTTCCGCCTGCGTTGAACGTCTTCGTTACCTCATCGAGTACTAACTCTGCCATTATCGAACACCTCTATGAGCCGTTCCTTGAGTCATGCGGCCACCCCCTCGGCGAACTTGTCGCCGAACAAGACATAGACGACGAGCGTCGGAAGCGCCGCCAGAAGTGCCGCGGCCATCCGCAACGGGAAGTTCGTCCCCGACTGGGAGACGCCGATACCGACGAGTTCCTGTGTCACGACGGACGCGTCGCCGAACTGGACGATAGTCAGCGCGAACAGCAGGTCGTTCCACACCTGCGTGAACTGGTAAATAAAGACGACGGCGAACATCGGGATCGACAGCGGTAGGACGATGCGTCGGTAGATGCGCGTCACCGACGCGCCGTCTAGTCGCGCCGCCTCGATCATCTCGTCGGAGAGTTTCTTGTAGTGTGCGCGGAACAGCAGCGTGCAGATGGGAATGCCGTACGCCGTGTGCGTGACGATCAGCGCCACGAGCTTCCAGTGATGTTCGGCGACGAGCGGCAGCCCAACGACGAGCTGGAACGCCGACCGCAGCGGCACCACGTTGTACCAGAACTGCGTCAACGGTACGAGGACAGCCTGGTATGGGATGAATATCCCCGCGATGAAGAGGACATAAACGGCGAGCTGGCCGCGCCAGTCCACGTTCGTCAGCCCATAGGCCGCCATGCTGCCGAGAGTCCCCGACAGGACCGTCGCCGGAATCACGAGAATGAAGCTGTTCACTAGCCCGCGCCCGAGCCCCTCAAACGCCGAGAACCACGGCTGGACGGAGAACTGGCCTGTCCCGTCGAGTAGCGGTTCCAGCGGCGGTACGAACGGTGCCTGGCCGGTGTATGTCGCCGGGTCGGTGAAAGCCGTCATTAGTCCCGTTTCAATGGGGAGCAGATAGAAGCCGGCCATCGCAACGAGCACGACGTAGAGGCCACCCCGCTTGAGCTGGTAACCAAGCGAGCCGTCGTCGCCACGGACCGCCCCATCGCGGCTCACAGTTCACCCCGCCGGTACTGCGAGTAGAGGTACGGAGCGACGATGAGCAGTGCCATCACGAACAGCACGACGGCAATGGTCGATCCGAACGCCCAGTTCTGATTCGCGTACGCCTCCCTGACCATCCGTGTTGCGAGGATATCAGCCGACGGTCCCGGCTGATAGCCGCCGTACATCGAGAACAGGAAGTCGAACGCTTTCAGCGCGAACACCGTGATAACGACCAACGCGCTCACTGTCGCCGTCCGGAGCTGTGGGATGATGACCCGCCAGTACATCCTGACCGTGGAAGCGCCGTCGACACGGGCTGCCTCGAAGTGACTCGTTGGGATGGACTGCAATGCCGCTAAGTATACGATCATCGCGTAGCCGCTGAACTGCCAGATAAGCGCGAACGCCACCCCTGCAAGCTTCAACTGTGGGTTCTGGACGATACCCACTGACTCGAAGCCGAGCGCCTGAATAGCGATGTTGATAACGCCGGTCTCGGGGTTGTACATGTAGAGCCAGAACTTCGCTGTGACGACGAACGAGAGGCTCATCGGTAGCAGGTAAATAGTCCGGAACGTGTTCTCGAAGCGGATGCCACGGTCAACGAGGATGGCGAGCACCAGTCCGAGCGCGAGACACGCTGCCGCGAAGGCGATCATCAACACCACCGTGTTCTGTGCGGCGTTCCAGATGGGTTCGACCGTTAGGTCCGACCACGTCGGCGTCCCACCAGTGAAGACGACGACGTAGTTCTCAAGGTCCAGCGAGCTGTAGTCTGGGCTGCCGATGCCGGTGAAATCCGTCAGCGACAACAGTCCGTTCCACAGTACGGCGCCGTAGACGAACAGACCGACGAGTAGAAACGGCGGCAGCCAGAACGGCGCGGATCGGACCCACTCGCGGTCGAGCAACGGTCGGGTTGCGGTCTCCCGGCTGGCGACGGTCTCTCCTCCGTCGGTCCGAACCTCGTCGGCAGCGCGGTCGCGCAGTCTCTCGAAGAAGCGTCGCATGGGGATCGGTTCAGTATCCCCGTTCAGTTGAACGCGCCGATGAGCGCCTCGGCAGTGTCCGCGGCGTCGTAGCTCTCCAGGAAGCCACTGAACGCGCTGCCGATGTTCGTGGAGATTCCTGGGGAGACGGCCAGCCCGTGTTGGATGGACGGCGGCTGGTTATCCGCGCTGTTGAAGTCCTCGAACTGGTCCTGCTGGAACTGGTTGAGCTCCGAAACGTCCGCGTCGCCCCGCGGCGGGATAGAACCCTTCTCTTTGTTGAACAGCACCTGCCCTTCTGTACTGCCACAGTAGCTGAGGAACGTCTTCGTCGCCTCCGGCGACGGATTGTTATCGAAGAACGGGAACGAGTCCATGTTGAGCTGGTAGCTCCCCTCGGAGCCCGGGTAGGTCACCTGGCCCCAGTCCTCGCCGTAATTGAAGTCGTCGTTGCCACTGTAGGCGCCGGCGGCCCAATCGCCCTGGTGAATAAAGGCGGCGTCGCCTTCCATGACCATCGTATTGGCCTCGGTGAACGAGATCGAGGAGGCGTCGTTCGGGTAGTACTCGCTGAGCTCGACGACGTTCTCGAGGGCGGCCTGTACCTGGCTTTGGTCACCGTTACCGCTGATGAACGCCTCGTAGCCGTCGATACCCGCTTGCGCGAGGAAGATCGACTCCCACAACTGGACCGTCGACCACGCGCCGGAGGTCTGCTGGGCAAAGGGGACCGCGTCCGTCTCGCTCGCGATGGTCTCGCAGGCGCTTACCACGTCCGCAGGACTGGATAACGACTCAGGGTCCACCCCGGCGTCTTCAAGCACCGCCGTGTTGTAGAACAGGTTGTTGATGCGGTGGATGTTGAGCGGCACCGTTACGTAGGTCCCATCGAGTTGTGCTTGGGCCTTCGGTCCAGGGAGATAGTTCTCTCGGAGGTCGTCGGTCCACACATCCTCTTCGATGCTCGCGTAGGCGTCACCGAACTTCGTGAGCGTCTTGCCTGGCCAGGTCTGGAACGTGCTCGGCGGATCGTTCGCTTGCAGCCGGTTCGAGATGACTTGATCGAGGTTACCACGGGCCGCTCCGTTCACCGGCTCCTCCGCGAACTCAACGTCAGGGTGGGCCTCGCGGAACCCCTCGATAAGCGCTGCGATCGCAGCGTTACCGTCGCCCGACGACCAAGCGTGGAGCAGTTCAATCGGCTGGGTGCCCGAGCCACCACCGCCCGAACAGCCGGCCAAGCCGGTCATTCCCGCGGCGCCAGCAGCGCCGACGCCCTTTAATACGTTCCGCCGCGACAGCTTCTCGTTATTCCGTGCCATGGGGTGGTCACGATAATGACGTGTCACCGTGCACTTAACTCCTGGGAATCTTAACTAAACAACGAAGGAAAACTTCTTCGACAATCCATTCCTCGCGAACAACTGCGACAGATCCTGGAGGAATCGCATGCCAGGAGTCGCTTAGGAGTCCCGTATCACAGGTGGAGGACCGACTCGATTTCGCCGAGTACGAACTCACTGCATACCTCACACCCATAGAGGCCGGCTCGCTTCCGGCAACAGACCTCACTGACCGAGCCAAGATCCCTCAAACGCGCGTTTACGACGTCGTCCGTGATGTTGAACGCCGCGGGCTGGTAGACGTTCGAGAGGGTCGCCCGATGACCGTCGCTGCCCTCAATCCGGACCAGGCCGTTGCATCGTTAGCCGTCAAAACAGGCGCAGAAGGTCACCACGTCGCCGTCGGTGGCCGTGTCACTGCCTGCGAGGACATTGAAACTCTCTATATCGAAGTTCCGCGTCGGTAGATGGATTAGGCATCTGGGACCGTGTCGCGACCGATAACGATCTCATGGGCCTCAACGTCTTCAAGCGCTGCGACCTGGCCGCCGATGTCGACGAGTCTCTCGCCGGTATTGACGGTGAGAGCAGCCGTTTCCCGGTTCGTACCAACAGAAACGTCAACCACCTCGCCAGTGACGGTGCGGCGCTCGCCGGTCTCGACATCTCGTCCGGCGATACGGGTGTAGAACCGACCCCCAGCTACCGAGAGATCCTCGACACACCGGCGAATGGTCGCGTAACGACGTGGGAACGTTGGATCCCGCTCGGTCTCAGTCAACCGCTTGGCGCTCGTCCAGACGACGGTGTTGAGAAAGCCTGAGACCAGAAACCCGAGTTCGGATCGATTAAAGATGACCCCGTAACGGTCACGATCGTTCCGCAACGCCTCGCGGGTAGCGTAAACAGAGTATGTCCCGTCGGCGACGGCAACGACGGGGGTCGTCAGTCCGCGTCGTGCCCGGACATGCGTAGCAAGCGCCTCATAATCGAACGTCGCCGGATCGGGCGCCTCGTCGGCCGGTGAGAGAAGCAGTTCCGTCGTCACACCCTCGGCGCGGCATGCACGAAGTTGCTCCTCAAAGCGACCCACGAGTTCGGGCGACAATGAAAGGACGAGTTCGTACTCGGCGGATTCGATGACATCTGCGAGGTACCGGAGAATGGTCGAGCGCGACTTGATGAGGGTGACGGCTTCGGATTCGCGAGTCGGCGTTGTATACTCCCGTTCAAGCCCCTCTACAAGCTCGTCGAGCGAGGTGCGGAGGTCGGTGAACGCCTCCTCTGGGTCGATGGCGAGCACTTGCATAGGCCGCGACTCCCGAAGCTCGACCAAGCCGGCGTCAGCTAAGCTCCGGACAGTGTCGTAGACGCGCGGTTGTGGGATATCCGTCCGTTCGGCGATCTCCGAGGCCGTCAACCGGCCGTGCCGGAGGATAGTGAGGTACGCCTCCGACTCGTACTCGCCGAAGTCGAAGCGACCGCTCACTCGTTCGAGCGCACCGCGGAGGTCGCCATCAGTCATCGTCGGCACCTCGGAGACAGCGGTAAAGAGCCTGTCCATTCCGACGACGACGGGTCAGGCGCTGTCGCCGACGCGCAACACCTGTAACAACGAATACACTGGAACACCGTCGAGTTCCTCAAGTCCCTGTTTGTCGACGAGGACACAACACGCTACTGGCTCGCCACCTTCCTCGCGGATAGCTCGGATGGCCTCGCTCATCGTCGTCCCGGAGGTGATTGTATCGTCAACGAGGTAACAGTCGCGATCGCGGATTTGGGCGAAGTTGCGCGAGAACGTCCCGCCCAATTCCTCGATATCGCCCTCGTCCCACTGGTGCTTTCGAGGGGTATAGGTGCCGAGATCAGTATCGAGCTCCGAAGCGACGGTGGTCGCGAGCGGTGCTCCGGCTTTCTCGATTCCAACCGTGAGATCGACCTCCTGACCGCGCTTGGAGAGGAGATCAGCCATCGCCAGTCCGGCGTAGCCCAGCCGGGTGGAGTCGCGCCCGAGCGCTGACCAGTCGACGTGGATGTCGTGAGGGCCGCTCGTGGTGGGTGCGTCGGTCGGCTCCGGGACGCCCCCAGACCGCTCAACGAGCCAACTCGCGGTCTCGCGGGAGACGTTCAGCTCATCGGCGATCTCCCCTTTCGACAGGCCCTGTTCTGCGAGCTCGGATGCACTCGCGATGAGGTCGTCGACGTTCTTCATACTGTGTCGAACTCGATGGCCGTCTTAATGGTCGTTTCGTCGTCATCGAACGCGCCGGCGGGGTCCTCTGGGGGGAACACGCCGGTGACGAGATCCTCGAGTAACCAGTCTGGTAGGGAGGCCAGCGTGTCGACCGCCGCCTCGAAGTGGCGAACCCCGGAGTTGACGCTTCCGACAAGGGCCTTGTTGTTCATGACGATATCTTTGTGAAAGTCGCCGCCGTTGACCTCGAACTGCCAAGACTCCGGCACCCCGAGCAGCGCTGCGACGCCGCAGGGAGCCAGCGCGCTCGTCGCCTCGACGGCGTGACGGGCATGCCCCGTCGCCTCATAAACCAAGTCCATCGGTTCGTAGGCCTCGGGAATAGACTCGACGGGTGTCTGCCGGGAGTCGATATAGGTCGCGGCGAGCTTTTCGATAATATCCACCGTGGGGTCCGGGCGGTCACGCCGGCCAAGACAGTAGATTCGTTCATAGCTGCGGTCAAGCATCCCGAGGGTGAGCAGGCCGAGCGGGCCGTTCCCGAGTACGACGGCCGACTCCGGTCGCCAGTCGAACGACGAGCGGGACGCGTATGCGAGTTCGAGCGCCTTTTCCGAGATGGAGAGCGGCTCAACGAGAAAGCCTAAGCGGGCGAGCGCGCGGGGGATTCCGACGAGGAACTTGGCAGGACTGGTGAAGTAATCAGCCGCAAAGCCGTGTGCACCCGCGATTCCCCGCTCAAGGGTCATGTCGGGTGGGGCCATGTCGGGCTGTCCTCGCTCAAAGTACTCGTTGGTGCCCTCAGCGGGCGGCCGGCGCACGGTCGGCACGACGACTTGTCCCTCCGCGAGCCCAGTCCCGTTGGCGTCCTCCACGACTCCAACCGCCTCGTGCCCGAGGACGAGGTGGTCGGCACCGTCGGGGAAGCCGCCGTGGCCGCCAGCGATGACCTCCGTGTCGGTCCCGTCAATCCCGACCCGGAGCGTCCGGACGAGCGCCTCGCCCGGTTCTGGCTCCGGGCGCGGCACCTCCATGAGCGTGGGGCTCGAGTCCCCCCGACGGATGGCGAGAGCGCGCATACCCCGAGCGGAAGCGCCCAACACGCAAAAATTTATTGTATTCCGAGTAAACTCAGCGCCGGGAGACATATCGGGGCGGACCGAGCAAAGCACGCATGGAACGGTACGATCAGCTTTATCGGCTGTACGAGGAGTTCGACACCCGAACGCTCCAGGCATACCAGGTGTTCACGGACCTCTTTCCGCCCGTGGACTCGGGTGTCGCCCTGCGCCATTGGCAACGGGCCACCGACGAACTCGACGAGCGGAAGGGAGAGGTTAGAGCGGCGTTTCCCACGGTCGGCGAGACCCTCGCTGAACTCGCTGCGCGTGTCTCCCGCGAGCAGGCGTTCACCGCGCTCGACCTGCTGAACAAGTACGGGCGCGGGGTGAACGTCCTCGTGCTCGACGTTGACGAGACGCTCCGATCTGCGGGCGGCACGGACAACGAGATTCCGCGTGAGACGCTGCACGTCCTGACCGAGTTCTACCAAGCGGGCGTCCCCATCGTCGTCTGTACCGGACAGACCCTCGAGAACGTCAAGGGGTTCGCCATCCAAGGGCTGGGTAACGAGATCGTCCACTCGGGGAACCTCTCCATCGTTTACGAGGCCGGAACCGGCGTATTCACGCCGGGCCACGGCTCCGACACGAAACGACTCCTCTATGAAGACCTCGATGCCGACATCCGGCGGGTGTTCGACCGCGTGCGCTCGCGGATCCTCCCGGACGCACCGGACGAGCTCCGCCGTGGCTGTCACCTCCAGGGCAACGAGTTCAACGTCACGCTGAAGCCCAACTTCGAGACAGCGAGCCGGCGCGCGGACGAGGTAATCGATCGCGCGCTTCGATACGAACTCGACCTGCTGGGCGAGGCGGTCGCCGCCGAACTCGACCGCGAGACTACCGACGCCGGTGTGTGGGCCCGCGCCTACTACGCCGACGCCGACCCCGAGATTCGCGGCGTTCTTGAGCGCCACGGCGAGATGCCGGAGGTGGCTGTCCCGGATATCCCCGACCCCGTCGCTGCGCTGTATGACCGCATCGACGTGGCCTACTACGAGGCAGACGCCGCTGAAATCGGTAGTCTCGAACTGAACAAGGTGGTCGGCGTCGAGAGCGCGCTCGAAGTGCTCGGCGTCGCGGACCCATTCGCCCTCGTCATGGGCGACTCGAAAAGCGATCTCCGCGTGATGCGGTGGGCTGAGGAGACAGAGACCGGCATCGCAGCCGCCCCCGAACACGCCTCACGAGACGTGCTTGACCACGTAATGCGAACCGACGAACTCGTGTTTGACCGCGGGCAGGCGACCGACCCGCTGTGGACGACCTACGCCCTCAACAAGCTCGCGGGACTGGAGTAGAAGCATTGCGACGACGAACGAAACGAAGGAAGCGGAGGACGGGGCTCGACGTCAGTTCGCGCGCATCCGGAAGCGGAGCGTGTCTCCAGGGTCGACGGGACTCTCTGAGGAGAGTCGCTCGCTTGGGCGCGGCGACTCGCGGACCGCTACGGTGTCGCTGCGGAGTCGTTCCCCTTCCAGCACCGCCGGACGGACCTGAGGCCCGTACTCGTCGGCAAGCGATGCGACGACGTCCTCAACTGTTGCGTTCTCGGGAACGGAGACGATACTGCGGCGGGCACCGGCCCGCGCGACGAGCGAGCCCTCAAGAATGACCTCCACTGCCATAGTCATAGATACGACTCCGGGTGTAAAAAGTTTACTCGGAAGCGAAATAGGCTCGTAACCGTTATGCGGGGAGCCACCGAACCGCGGCGCATGACACACGAGGCACCGCGGCCGGGCGGGCGAGACCCGCTCCGTCTTCACGGGGTCGTCCCACCGACCGTGACCGCCTTTCATGATGACGAGTCGCTCGACGCTGAGGCAACGGCCGCCCACGCTCGCTACGTGGTAGACGGCGGCGCAACCGGCGTCTTCCCGCTCGGGACCAACGGCGAGTTCCCCCTCGTCACGGCCGACGAACGCGAACGAGTTGTCGCCGCCGTCGCCGACGAGGTCGGCGGCGAAGTCCCGGTCATCGCCGGTGTCGGCGCGCCGAGTACCAGAGCGACAGTCACGAACGCAGAACGGGCCGTCACGGCCGGTGCCGATGGGGTCGTCGTCGTCACCCCGTACTACTACCCGCTCGATGGTGAGGCCGCCGTGACGCATTACCGCCGCGTCGTTGAGGCCGTCGACGCGCCGGTGTACGTCTACCATATCCCGTCGAAGACAGGCAACACGCTGTCGCTCGAGACGCTCGACCGACTCGTTGAAGCGGGGGTCGCAGGCGTAAAAGACTCCAGCAAGGACGTACCGTGGCTTGCTCAGAGCATCGACGCCCACCCGGAGGTGACGTTCCTCGCCGGCTCAGACTCGCTGTTGTTCCCCGGACTGCAGGTCGGCTGTGCGGGGATGGTAAGCGCCGTTGCCAACGTCTTCCCCGAACTGGTCGTCGATCTGTACGACGCCTACGATACCGGCAACCGCGCCCGCGCCCGCGAACTACAGAGCCTCGTCTATGATGTGCGCGACGTCATTAAGCGCGGGCCATACATGGCCGGCGTGAAGACTGTCCTGTCCGCATACGAGGACGCCCCCGACGCCGGCCCGCTCCGGGCCCCTCTGCAGACAATGGACGAGACCGACCGGGCGGCAACGCTCGACGAACTCGACGCGCTGGGTGTACTGTGACTGGACTAACTCCGACGACCGAGGAGCGCACTTGGTGGAAGGAGGCGGTCGTCTACCAGATCTATCCGCAGAGCTTCAATGACTCCAACGGCGACGGCGTCGGCGATATCCCCGGTATCATCGAGCGGCTCGACCACCTCGAGCGCCTCGGCGTCGACGTGGTGTGGCTCAACCCTGTCTACGAGTCGCCTCACCATGACGACGGCTACGATGTTAGCGATTACCGCGCTATCCGCGACGAGTACGGTACGATGGCCGATTGGGACCGGCTACTCGACGAACTCCACGCTCGTGACATGCGGTTGGTGATGGACCTGGTCGTCAACCACACCTCCCACGAGCACGAGTGGTTCGTCGCCTCGCGCACCGAACCCGAAGGCGAGTACAGCGACTACTACGTCTGGAAAGACGGCACACCCGCAAAGAACGCAACGGACAGTCCAGGTCCTGCCGACCGGGCCCCGCCAAACAACTGGACCGCCGCGTTCGGCGGTCCCGCCTGGGAATGGGACGAGGGACGCCAGCAGTACTATCTCCACCTCTTCTTGCGCGAGCAGCCGGACCTCGACTGGGAGAATCCTGATGTGCGTGAGGCGGTTTTCGACATGATGAACTGGTGGTTCGAGCGTGGTATCGACGGCTTCCGGATGGATGTTATTAACCTGCTATCGAAGCCGCAGTCGTTCCCGGACGGCGACCCTGATGAAGAGTGGGTAGGCATCGAACACTTCTCGAAGGGGCCGCGCCTGCGAGAATACCTCGATGCAGTCGCCGAACACACTCTTGAGGGTCGCGACGTCATGACCGTCGGGGAGATGGCCGCTGTCGATCTCGCGGACGCACGCGAGTACGTCGGCGCTGACAGCCCGCTCGATATGGTGTTTCACTTCGACCACATGAGTCTCGACTACGGCGACGACGGCTGGTGGGACGTGGTCGACTGGGCGCTCACTGACCTGAAGCAGGTCGTCGCGCGCTGGCAGACGGAACTCGCTGACGGCTGGAACGCCGTCTATCTCGGTAACCACGACCAGCCGCGGATCGTCTCGCGGTTCGGCGACGACGGCGAGTACCGGTACGAATCGGCGACGCTGCTCGCCACGTTCCTGCTCACCCTCCGCGGCACGCCGTTCGTGTTCCAAGGCGACGAAATCGGGATGACGAACCACCCGTGGGAGTCGCTGGCAGAGCAGGAGGACGCACAGACCATTGGCCGCGTCCGGGAGGCGTTGCGGGCCGGCGAGATCGATGACTTCGACGAGGTGCGCGATCTGGTTCGGTATCGGTCGCGCGATAACGCTCGGACGCCGATGCAGTGGGACGCGAGCGAGGGCGCGGGGTTCACCACTGGCGACCCGTGGCTCCCGATCAACCCGAACTACGAGGATATAAATGTCGCCGCCGACCGCGCGAACGAGCGAAGCGAGCGCGCAGATCGAGCGATCGGGGATGGGCAAAGCGAACGACACGCGGGTCGCGCGACCGACCGCTCCATCTTCGATCATTACCGCCGGCTCATCGACCTCCGTAGCGCCGAAGATACGCTCGTCTACGGCGCGTTCGATCTCCTGCTTTCTGACCACGACGCCGTCTTCGCGTACACCCGGAGGCTTGAACACGAGGAACTGGTCGTCGTCCTAAACTGGGACGATGAGGCGCGGACCGTCGACGTTCCCACGGTCAACGGTGACGCCGACCCGCTCGTTGGCAACTACGTCGACACCCCCGACCCCGCAGGCAACCTCTCGCTGCGCCCCTACGAGGCAATCGTCTTCCGGCGCTGAGTCTCCGCCGTCGACCTCGCAGGGTTTACTATACTCCGAGTGAACGGTCGAACATGAGCAAAGATTACGCGGATCTCCACGACCCGAACGCGGAGTATACGATGCGGGAGCTCTCCGCGGGGACGATGGGCGTCACGGCGAAGCGCGGTGGCGGCCGCGACGTCGAGATCACCGACGTGCAGACGACGATGGTCGACGGGAACTTCCCGTGGACGCTCGTCCGCGTCTACACCGATGCCGGTATTGTCGGGACTGGCGAGGCGTACTGGGGCGCGGGGGTGCCCGAACTCATCGAGCGGATGAAACCGATGATCGTCGGCGAGAACCCGCTTGACATCGATCGACTGTACGAACACCTCATCCAGAAGATGTCCGGCGAAGGCTCCGTCGAAGGCGTCACCGTCACGGCAATCGCCGGTATCGAGATTGCGCTCCACGATCTCGCGGGAAAAATCCTCGAGGTGCCAGCCTACCAGCTGCTCGGCGGGAAGTACCGTGACGAAATGCGCGTCTACTGCGACTGTCACACCGAAGCGGAGGCCGACCCTGAGGCCTGTGCCGACGAGGCCGAGCGCGTTGTCGAGGAACTGGGCTACGACGCGTTGAAGTTCGACCTCGATGTGCCGAGCGGCCACGAGAAGGACCGTGCGAACCGGCACCTCCGCCCCGGCGAGATCCGCCACAAAGCAGAGATCGTCGAACGAGTCACGGAGCGCGTGCTGGACCGCGCCGACGTCTCCTTCGACTGCCACTGGACGTTCTCGGGGGGGAGCGCGAAGCGGCTCGCCGCGGCCATCGAAGACTACGACGTGTGGTGGCTCGAGGACCCCGTGCCACCGGAGAACCTCGACGTTCAGGAGGAGGTCACCAAGTCGACGGTTACGCCCATCGCAGTCGGCGAGAACCGCTACCGTGTCACCGAACATCGCCGTCTGCTGGAGAACCAAGCAGTCGACATCGTCGCCCCCGATCTCCCGAAGGTCGGCGGGATGCGCGAGACCCGCAAGATCGCCGATGTCGCCAACCAGTAC
>CAYZJQ010000011.1:0-30437 GCA_964478805.1 uncultured Halobacteriales archaeon
CGCGATGAGCCCCTGGTTGTTCGGCGGGAGCTCGTACACCTCCGCGCCGTTGTACCGCGTCGAGACGGGATCGACGAACTCCGGCTCGAAGGCGGCGAGGTCCTCGACGGTGAGGAAGCCACCTTTCGACTGTACCTCATCCGCGATCATCTCGCCGATCTCGCCCTCGTACACCACGTCCGCGCCCGCCTCGGCGATGCGTTCCAGCGTCTGCCCCAGCCGCGGAAGTCGGACAAGCTCGCCAGCCTCGGGCGCTCGTTCGCCGTCCACGAGGTACGCCTCGCGGGCGTGGTCGTCGTCGAAGAGCTCCTCGGCGTGGCTCCACGCATCGGCGATAACGGGCGAGGCGGGATAGCCGTCGAGCGCGAACCGGATGGCGTGCTGGAGGTTCTCGGCGAGCGTCCGTCGCCCGAGTTCCTCGACCGTGGTCTCCCAGCCGCGCGCGGTGCCGGGGACGGTCACCGTGTGCGGGCCGTGCATCGGCATCGCCGCCTCGCTCGGATCCTCGTCGTCGCCGGCGACGGCCGCACGGACTCTTTCGCGGGTCGCCGCGGCCGGCGCGCCGCCGCATGATCGCAGAGCGCCGACCTCGCCGTCGGCCGTCCGGTACAGCGCGAATACGTCGCCGCCTAGCCCCGTTGAGGTGGGTTCGACGACATTCAACGCCGCGGCAGTGGCGACGGCGGCGTCGAAGGCGTTGCCGCCAGTCTCGAGCGTCTCCAGGCCCGCGGTCGCCGCGAGCGACTGGCTGGTCGCGACCATCCCTGCAGTCCCGTAGACGGTAGAGCGGCGCGACCCGAACGCGTCTATCGCGTGATCATTCACACAGCCGTGTGCTCGGCCGTGGCTCATAGCTTCCGTGGATCCGCGGGCGTTCGCGTCGCGCCGCTCTGTCGGCACCACTCGGGGACGCGAGACTTAACCGCGAGAACGCACGAGGACCGGTAATGAGCGAGTCACGGCAGTTCTGTCCCCGCTGTGGCGACCCCGTCGAGCGGCCGGCCGGAGCGGACCTCCCCGGCGGACCACGCGATGCCGCCCTCTGTGACGACTGCTACTTCGAGGACTTCGAACTCGTGGACGCGCCCGAGCGCATCGAGGTCCAGGTCTGTGCGCAGTGCGGGGCGGTCCAGCGGGGCAACCGCTGGGTCGACGTCGACGCCGCCGACTACACCGACGTGGCGGTCGACGAGACTGCAGAGCAGCTGGGCGTCCACGTCGACGCCCGCGAGGTGACCTGGGGGGTCGAGCCCGAGCAAGTGGACGCGAACACTATTCGGATGCACGCGACGTTCACCGGGTTGATCCGCGACACGCCGCTCCAAGAGACGGTCACCGTCCCCGTCTACATCGCGCGGGGGAGCTGTGACCGCTGTGGTCGCATCGCCGGCGACTACTGGAACGCGCTGGTGCAGGTGCGCGCGCAGAACCGGACGCCGACGCCGGCGGAGATGGACCGCGCCGAGGAGATCGCTCGCGCGTACATCGCCGAACGCGAGCGCAAGGGCGACCGCAACGCCTTCATCACCAGCGTCGCCCGCGAGGCGAGCGGGCTGAACATGAAGATCTCCGCGAACCAGATGGGCGAAGCCATCGCCCACCGCATCGTCCGCGAGTTCGGTGGCGAGGTATCGGCCGCTGAGACGCTGACCACGGAGGACGGCGACGGCAACGAGCTCTACCGGGTGACGTTCGTCGCGCGGCTCCCCGAATTCACCCCCGGTGACGTGGTCGATCTTGACGACGGCGACGGGCCTGTCCTCGTCACCAGCGCACATGGGAATCTAAAGGGTGTCCGTGTCGAAACCGGCGACCGCTACGAGGCCAGTCATCAAGAGGGCATCGCGCCCGACGGCCGCAAACTCGGTACCCGCGAGGGCGCCGTCCCAACGACACTCGTCGCGGTGGAGGACGCCCGCGCCGTCCAGGTACTCGACCCCGAGACGTTCGAGACGAAGACAATCCCGCGCCCCGACTACATGAACGCCGACGCCGAGGAGGTCCCGGTGTTGAAATCGCGCGCGGGACTTCACGTCCTCCCTGACGACGATGCCAACCTCTGAGGAACACGGTCTCGCTGCGGTCGTTGAGCGCGAGCGCGCCGAGACCGCGATCGACGCCCTGGCGAGCGAAGGGGTGTACGACGACAGCCGGTCCGTCCAGCCGTACGGCGAGGGCGTCGCCGTCCCCGTCACCGCTCCGCCAGAACGGACTACAGTGCTGGAGGTGGTCGAGACGACCCTCCCCCCGCGCAACCGCGACCTCCGTGATCTGCTCGCGGCTCGCGGCTGGAGCGAGGCCGATCTTGAGGGGGTTCCCTCCTCGTGGGCTGTCGTCGGAACATGCGTCCTCGTCCAGGCTATCGACGGCGACGTC
This sequence comes from uncultured Halobacteriales archaeon, assembly GCA_964478805.1. Taxonomy (GTDB): domain Archaea; phylum Halobacteriota; class Halobacteria; order Halobacteriales; family Haloarculaceae; genus Halosegnis. The sequence continues at coordinate 2,377 of CAYZJQ010000011.1, forward strand.
CCCCGAGCGGGCGAGATCGGCGACGCGCTGCTCGAGCTGCACGGCGACGCGGACACTGTCCTCCTCTCGCGGGGGATCGACGGCCAGCGGCGCGACCCCGACGTTGAGGTCGTCGCCGGCGTCGGCGACACCGAAGTCGTCCACACGGAACACGGGACTCGCTACGCGCTCGACCTCACGGCGACGATGTTCTCGCCGGGGAACCAGGCCGAGCGCGTCCGGATGGGCGAGGTCGCGAGCGAGCGGGAGCGCATCTTCGACATGTTCGCTGGCGTCGGCTACTTCACGCTCCCGATGGCGCGGGCCGGCGCCAACGTGACGGCCGCTGAGATCGACCCGACCGCATACCGCTACCTCGTCGAGAACGCCGTCCTGAATGGCGTCGAGAACCGGATCTCGGCGGTCCGCGCCGACTGTCGCGACGTGGACGCTGCCGCGGACCGCGTGGTGATGGGCCACTACGACGCCGTCAACTACCTCGACACGGCGCTCGCCGCGCTCGTCCCCGGCGGCACGCTCCACCTCCATGCGACCGCGCCGGCCGATGACCCGTGGACTGACTCGGTCGCTGCCCTTGAGTCGGCCGCCGCCGACGCGGGGCGCGCGCCGACGGTGTGCGACCGCCGCGTGGTGAAGAGCCACGCACCTGGCGTCGACCACGTCGTCGTCGACGCCCGCGTCGAGTAGCTCCATCGGACCTGTCACCGCGCGTGACCGGAGTTATTTGCACCTCGGCTCCGCAGACGGAGGTATGTACGTCGACTGCGGGACACTGTTCACGGGCGAAAGAGTGATCGAAGACGGTCGGTTCGCGGTCGAGGACGGCCGTGTGACCGCCGTCGGCACCCAGGCGGCGGTTGACCCCGTGGGCGAGCGGCTCGACCGCTCCGGCGAGGTGGTGACGCCGGGGTTTGTCGACGCTCACCTCCACCTGAAGGGGGCGCGCTCGATGGACCCGATGCAGTGGGTGGCGGGGACGACGAGCGAGGACGCGGCTCGTGCCGTCGCCGACGCGGGGACGCTGCTCGAAGCCGGGTTCACGACCGTTCGCGACGTGGGCTCGGACGTCGCCATCGGCGTGCGCAACGCAATCGAGGCCGGTGAAGTCGCCGGTCCCCGCGTCTACACCTCCGGGCTTTCGGTGTCGCAGACCGGCGGCCACGGCGACCTCCACATGCTGCCGCGCGAGTGGGTGAAGGACGGCGCCGGCATCTCGACGCTCGTGGACGGCCCGACGGAGTGTCGCCGGGTCGCCCGCGAACGTCACCGCGACGGCGCGGACCTGCTGAAGATCATGACGACCGGCGGCGTCCTCTCCGAGAAGGACGACCCCAGCGAGGCGCAGTTCACCGACGCGGAGGTTGCTGCTCTCGTCGAGGAGGCCCACCGCGTCGGGATGCCCGTCGCCAGCCACGCGCAGGGCGCCGCGGGAATCAAACGCGCGCTGAAGAACGGCGTCGACACCATCGAACACGGCTTCCACGTCGACGAGGAGTGTCTCGACCTCATGCGCGAGACGGACGCCACGTTTGTGCCGACGCTCGCCATCATGCACCGCATCGTGACCGAGGGCGACGAGCATGGCGTCCCTGAACACGGCCTGCGGAAGGCTCGTGCCGCGAGTGAGGCTCACTACGACGCCGTCCGCCGGGCGAAGGCGGCCGACATCCCCGTCGCAACGGGGACCGACTTCATCGGCCCCGAGCTCATCCCCCACGGCGAGAACGCGCTTGAGCTTGAGCTGTTCGTCGCGGAGGCCGGTTTCGCCCCCGAGGAGGCGATTGCGTCGGCCACCAGCGTTGCCGGCCGTACCATCCCCGACAACGTGGGCGGGCTCACCGCCGGCAACCACGCCGACTTCCTCGTGCTCGGCGGCGACCCCCGCGACGACATCGGGGCGGTCTACGATGTTGAGCAGGTATTCAAAGAAGGCGAGCGGACGGTCTGAGGCCACCGGTCCTGCAGCTGCGCTGGCCCGTCGCTCGGCTGAGGATCTTCACCCACCTGTATCTCTTCTGGGCTCATAATCCACGCTTCCGGTTCGAAGGCTTCATTAACGCGCTCGGCGTGAGTTTTCGGTAATATGAGCGACAAACCGGCGTCGATGTACCGGGACATCGACAAGCCGTCGTACACGCGACGGGAGTACATCACGGGCATCCCCGGCTCCAAGATCGCCCAGTACAAAATGGGACGGACAGAGAAAGACGAGGACGAGTACCCGATTCAGATCAGCCTCGTCGTCGAAGAGGACGTCCAGATTCGCCACGGCTCGCTCGAGGCGTCGCGGCTCTCGGCCAACCGTCGTCTGCTGAAGGAACTCGGCGAGGACGGCGATTATAAAATGATCCTCCGACGGTTCCCCCACCAAGTGCTCCGCGAGAACAAGCAGGCGACCGGCGCCGGCGCCGACCGTGTCTCTGACGGGATGCGCCAGTCGTTCGGCAAGATCGTCGGTACCGCTGCCCGGATGCACAAAGGAGACCGACTGTTCACGGCGTGGTGTCACCCCGAAGACGCCCCGCTAGTGAAGGACGCCTTCCGCCGCGCGTACAACAAGATCACGCCGCCGTGTCGCATCAAGGTCGAGCGTGGCGAGGAACTGCTCGTCGCGTAGCCCGCACTCGTCATCAGTCCGCTCCTCCCCGTCCTCCGCCGCCACGTAGCCACGCTTGCGTCCGTTCTCACCCGCTCAAGCGGCTCGGCCTTCCATGGTCGGGGGCGAATACATTCGGAGCCTCGTGAAACCCCTTACCCAGCATGCGAGAGGATACCAACATCGGACGGCGCGACGTTCTGAAGGTCACTGGCGCGGGCGCACTCGTCGCGACTGCGGGGTGTGTCAGCACGACCGACTCGACGGACACGGCGACCGAGACCAGCGGCGGCGGAGGCGGCGGCGGCGACGACACCGCGACCGAGACGGAGACGGACGACTCGATGAACCAGGGGCCGTACACTATCGGAATGGTGAACTCCCTGACTGGGTCACTGTCGGCGTTCGGTCAGCGGAACGAACGGGGCAAAGAGCTCGCGCTCGCGGCAGTCAACGATGTGACAATCAACGGCCGCGAGTTGGAGATTATCTCTGAGGACTCCGAAAGTCAGGCACAAGCGGGTGTCTCGGCAGCACAGAAACTCGTGAATCAGGACGGCGTCCCGTTCGTCATCGGGGCGGTCGGTTCTGGCGTGTCGCTTGCCATCTACGAGTCGGTCATCCAAGGGACCGACGTGGTGCAACTGAGCCAGAACTCCACGAGCCCTGATCTCACAGACTTCCCCGGCCTCCTGCGCATGTCGCCAACGGGCAGCACCCAGTCGACGGCGCTGTCGAACATCATCGCCGAGGACGGCTTCGACTCTGTCGCGATGGCGTGGGTGAACAACGACTACGGCCAGGGGCTCGCGGAAACCTTCCGCGCGGAGTGGGACGGTGAAATTGCCTACGACCAGCCACACGACCAAGGGCAGTCATCGTACTCCTCAACGGTGTCAGGCATGGCGAATTCCGGGGCAGACGCCTGGGTGTTCATCACTTACCAGCCGGAGTTCACGTCGATGGCCCAAGAAGCATTCTCGAACGGTTACGAAGCCACTTACTACGGCGCCGACTCGGTGGCTGGTCCGGACGTGCTCGGGAACACACCAGAGGGAAGCCTCGACGGTATGAAGATCGTCACGCCTTCGGCGGCCATCGATCAAGAGAACTATCAAAACTTCGCCTCGGCGTTCGAGTCCGAGTACGACACGGCGCCGACCTCGTGGTCGGCGTTCGCCTATGACTGTGTCGTCACGGCGGCGCTGTCCATTGCCACGGCCGACGAGTTCACCGGCGCTGCCTTGCAAGAGACTGTCCGCGACGTGACGCGACCTGAGGGCGAGGACGTGTTCACGTTCGCTGAGGCGATGGAAGTGCTCGGGGAGGATGGCTCTCCCTCAGATATCAACTATGAAGGCGTCTCCGGCCCAATCGACTTTGACGAAAACGGCGACCCGGTCGGTTTCCTCCAAGTTCTCACGGTCCAGGACCACGAGTACACCCAGACGGGCACCATCGAAGGCTGAATGTCAGTCCTCGAATTCGTCGCGAACGGGCTGGTGTACTCGAGTATCATCGTGCTCGCCAGCATCGGGCTCTCGCTGGTCTACTCTATCGCCGACTTCGCGAACTTCGCGCACGGCGATACGATGACCGTCGGGGCATACACTGCTTTAGTGACGTTCGGGGCCGCTGGTCCAGTGGCGGGCGGGGTACTCGGATTGCCGCTTGGCTTTTTTTTAGCATTGGTCGCCGGCGTCGCGCTCGCGGCCGTCGTCGCGGTTGGCACCCACCGGTTGATCTACGAGCCGCTTGATATCGACTCTATCGGGCTGCTCATCACTTCAATCGGGGTCGCGTTCGTCTACCGGGCGGTCATTCAACTGGGCTTTGGCACCGGCACCAACGAGTTCGCCATCCCGCTGCGACGGCCCATTGAGGCACTGATTCCATTCGGCGTCCGAATGACCGTTCACGATGTCGCGATTGTGCTCTCGGCCGTCGTCCTCGTGGCAGGCCTTCATCTCCTGCTCCAATACACGGACCTAGGGCGGAAGATGCGCGCGACGGCGGACAATCCCTCGCTCGCGCGGGTCTCGGGCATTCGGACCCGTCGCGTCGAGCTGTGGACGTGGATCATCGGTGCCGGCCTTGCCGGTGCAGGCGGCGTCTTTCTCGGCCTCTACCAGAACGTCTCACCACGAATGGGGTTCGACATCCTGCTCGTCGTCTTCGCGGCGGTCATTCTCGGCGGAATCGGCTCCGTCTATGGGGCGATGGCTGGCGGCTTCCTCATCGGGATGATCAACCAGTTGATGCCGCTGCTCCCCAACTTCGGACGCGAGGTCCCGTTCGTGCCCGAGTCGTTCGGCATCCCGATCGGCATCGAGTACGCCAACGCCGTTGCGTTCCTCATCATGGTCGCAGTGCTGCTGCTCCGACCGTCCGGTATCGCGGGGGGTGAGGCGACGTGAGCGTCATCTCGGGGCTCGGTGACCGGTTCGACGGTCTCTCCGGAGCCGAACAAGGCGTCGCGGCGTTCATCACTGGCCTCTCCGTCCTGCTGTTCCTCGGACTGCTCACCGGTGGGCTCTCGCCGACGTATTTTCTTTATCTCGTCGGTCTGGTTGGAATGTACGTGCTGCTCTCCTTCGGCCTGAACGCACAGTGGGGGTACACCGGCCTCATCAACTTCTCCGTCGCGGCGTTCTTCGGGCTGGGGGCGTACGGCACCGCGCTGTTGACAGCCTCGAGCTCGCCGCTCGGGATTGGTGGCACCCGACTGTTCGGATTGGTGCCACTCACGCTCGTTGGGCTCGTGCTCGCGGTCGTGCTCGCGGCCGTGGTCGCCGTTGCCATCGGCGTTCCTACCCTCAGACTCCGGGCGGACTACCTCGCCATTGCTTCGCTCGGGCTGGCGGAGGTCGTCCGGCTCGTGATGCTCAACCAGCGCGACTGGACCAACGGGAGCGCCGGGCTCCGGGGAATCCCAGGCTTCTTTGAGGGGTGGCCGCTGCTGGGCACGTTCCCAGAGGCGATGCCTGGTCTCCGGTTTGCGGAGCTCGTCGTCTCCGTCCCGGGTGTGTTCTCGATGCGGATCCTCGGATTCACACTGGGGACGCCGTTTTGGCAGGCACTGCTAAATGTCACTTTAGTTTTCATGTTGACCGCGGGCGTCTATCTAGTGCTCCGGCGAGCGCACCGCTCGCCGTGGGGCCGCGTGTTGCGGACCATCCGCTCGGACGAGGACCTCGCAGAGGCGCTCGGCAAAAATACATACTGGTTCAAAATGCAGTCATTTGTCCTCGGCAGCGTCGTCATGGCGCTTGGCGGCGTTTTTTATGCCCACCTCAACCTGTTCGTCAGCCCCGGCGATCTCGAGCCCATCAACACGTTCTACGTATGGATCGCAGTTATTCTCGGTGGGAGCGGATCGAACCGCGGTGCGATGCTCGGTGGCTTTGTCGTCATCGCCATCCGCGAGGGAACTCGCTTCCTCGGGGACGTGCTCCCCGCTGCGTTCCCTTCGTCTGTCGGCATCCCTTTGACCGACCTCGCGCTCACACTCCCGGACGCGCTGATAATTGTCCAGACCACGTACGCCACCGTTGTGGGGAACATTGCGTCGACGCGGCTGCTCGCGGTCGGTGTGCTGATCATCCTTGTGATGCGGTTCCGTCCGCAGGGGGTGCTCCCGCCACAGCGGGAGCTTATTTGGCCCGACGCGGTCGCCGACTCGTCAGGCCCCGGCGAGACGAATCCTCGCGAGACCGTCACCGAAGACGCCGCAGCGAGTGCGCACGCCGCTGCCGACCCTGAGGACGCGACCGACGCAGCTGCGGAGGCTGAACAAAATGAGTGAACAGGAAGCAGACTCACAGGCCGCTGTCGACTCGACAACGAGAGCGGTTTACACCGGCCCGAACTTGAAGAAGGAAGACGCCGTTCTCCGCGTCGATGACTTGCAGAAGCGGTTCGGCGGGCTAGTCGCTACCGATCACGCTTCCTTCGCCGTTGAGCGGGGCTCCATCACGGGCCTCATCGGTCCCAATGGTGCTGGCAAATCAACGATCTTCAACCTTGTCTCCGGCTTCTACGAGCCGGACGGGGGAACCGTCACCGTCAACGGCGCGGACGTGACCGGTAAGGCGCCCCACGAGGTGGCCGACGAGGGGCTTGTCCGGACGTTCCAGACACCCCGCAAGCTGGAGGGAATGACCGTCCGCGAGGCAATGCTCGTCGGGCCGCGTGAGCAGCCGGGTGAGTCGTTCTTGCGGCTGTTCACCGACCCCGAGGCAGTCCGGGCCGCAGAGACAGCGAACATCGAAGACGCTCACCGGATGCTGGAGACGTTCGAGATCGACCACCTCGCGACCCAGCCGGCGACGGACATCTCCGGCGGGCAGATGAAGCTCGTTGAGCTCGCCCGCGCCATGCTCGCCGAGCCGGATTTGCTCCTGCTCGACGAGCCGGTCGCCGGGGTGAACCCCACGCTTGCGGTGAAGCTCCGCGAGCACATCGCCCGGCTCAACGAGCAGGAGGGCGTGACGCTATGTATTATCGAACACGATATGGAGTTCATCATGAATCTCGCGGATCCGATCATCGTCCTCGACCAGGGGTCGGTGCTGGTCGAAGGGTCACCAGAGGCGGTCCGGGCCGACGACCGCGTTATCGACGCCTATCTCGGCGGTGGTGGGGCGTGAGCGCCGATACAGAAGCCGATGGGGCCGAGCCGACGGCGGACGGAGCTGGCCGCGGCGACCCGGTGCTCGCCGTCGAGCACGTCGACTCCGGCTACGGCGAGGTGCAGGTGCTCGACGACCTCTCGCTGACGCTCGCTGACGAGGAGATTGCGTGCCTTGTCGGCCCGAACGGCGCCGGCAAGTCCACCGTCCTGAAGACCGTCTTCGGGATGTTGACGCCGTGGACTGGCCACGTCCGGTTCGACGGCCGCGACATTGGCGGGATGGCGCCCGAGGACATCGTTCGCGAGGGCATCGGCTATGTCCCGCAGACCGAGAACGTGTTCGGGACGCTCACCATCGAGGAGAACCTCCGGATGGGCGGCGTCGCCCGCGACGACGACCTCGACCCGATCATCGACCAGCTGTACGACCGCTTTCCCATCCTCACGGAGAAGCGGACGGTGAAGGCGCGCACCCTCTCGGGCGGCCAGCGCCAGGTGCTCGCGTTCGCGCGCGCTCTGGTGATGGAACCCGACGTGCTGCTCATCGACGAGCCCTCCGCCGGCCTCGCGCCGAACACCGCCGACGAGGTGTTCGCCGACGTGCAGGCGGTCAACGAGCTCGGGACAGCCATCCTGATGGTCGAACAGAACGCGAAGAAGGGGCTCGCCATCTCCGACCGTGGCTACGTCCTCGACCAGGGAACCGTCGCGTACGCAGACAACGCCGACGGCCTCCTCGACAACCCCGAGGTGTCGCGGCTCTACCTCGGGGGGTAACCGGTCCGACTCCGACCCCTCCGGACCGCTCGACTGCACGATCTCGTTCGCGTTCTCCCCGCCTCCCGGGACCACGACCGTGACCGCCCGGGCAGAGCCGCGGCGGTTCGGGGGCACAGCGACCATCCCAGCAACGACACCTGCCGTATCGCGACGAGCGACGGGTCGGCTCGGCGTGTACCGATCATCCGGTCGGCCGCGTCACGGACCGGCGTCGTCGAAACGCCTCACCCACCAACTGCAGCAGACAGACGACCGCCGGCACGACGACCACGTCCGAAACGAAGGCGTCGGGGCTGTGCAGCAGCCACACCGCGGAGACCACACCGGCGAGTGCGACCGGCGTTGCGACGGCCTGCAGCCAGGCTGGGCTCCCAACCCGCCCCAGCTTGTCGGGCCCATCCCCGACTGGCAGCCCGAGCTGGTCGAACTGTCGCCGGACCGCCTCCGCGTCCGTTCGCTCGATACAGACCGATGTCGGCGCGAAGACGGCGACCCTTCGCAGTCGCCAGCGAATCAGGGTTACCTCTCCTGCATGGACGAAGGTCACTGCCTCGACCACAGCTGCCGAAATAGGGGAGTACGCGCCGTTCCCGTACGGCTTCCCGACCGCCAGGGTCTCCGCCACCGTGTCGATCTCCAGCGTCGAGTGTACGAAGTTCTGTGCCGCCCACAACAAGAACAGACACGCGACGAACGGGAGTCCAGCTGCGACTGAGGCACCCCGAAACGTGAGGATACTGCCGACAAGTGCGCCGACCGGCAACACGAGGACGAGCCCTGTTCAGAACCGGGGGCTGATCGAGACGGTCGCGAGCGCCAGCCGAACCGGGAGGTCGCGATTCCGGGTGAGCATCCTCTCGAATCTGGTCACACTGGTTTCAGGGCTATCCACCGTCGTCATGTTGCGTCTGCTGTCGGATTTCTTTTTAGAGCCGACGTCGTGGGATTCCTTCTCGATTCTGAGTATCCGCCTCCTCAGGCACTCGCAAGGCCCAGTCTGTTGGCCTTTCGTCGCTCAGTCCTGCTGCCAGTAGTACAGTTCCTCTTCGGGTGCGCCACAACTCGGACATGTCTCCGGCATCTCGGAGAGCTCACCGATCTCGCCGCACTCCCAGCAGCGCCAGTGGAGCTCTTTAATACCCGCTTTCGTCTCCGCCTCGTGCTCGACGGACATCGCAACGACGCCATCGGCGGTCGTCACGTAGAAGCCGTGCTCGTCGAGTCCCCGTACGCGTCCGAGTTTGTTGCCCGACTCGTCGTACACCGTCGTCCCGAAGTTGATCTGCTGCTGGTCGGCCATAGGAACCACGGTAAATATTGACACCCGCGGATGAAAACCCTTCGCTCGGCCGTGCTACTCCTCGGTCGTCGTCTCGTCGAGCTCCTTGTCGCCCTCGTAGATGGCTGCGCCGTCCTGTGCGACCTTCTCTACGAGGACGGCACACTTGATGCGCATCGGCGAAATCTCGACGCCGAGCATGTCGACAATGTCGTCTCGATCCATCGCCCGGACTTCCTCGAGAGTCATCCCGCAGAGTTTGCCCGACAGGAGGCTCGCGGACGCCTGCGAGATGGCACAGCCGTCGCCGATGAACGAGACCCCCTCGATGGTCTCATCGTCGTCGGCTAACTGGACGAACAGCTTGATCGTATCCCCGCACATCGGGTTCTCGCCGACGTGCTCGAAGGAGGCATCCGTCATCTCGCCGTAGTTGCGGGGGTTCTTGTAGTGGTCCAATATCTGCTGGCGGTACATGTCGGAGCCGGTTCCCATCGTTGTCTCAAGTTGGGTCACGAGGCGCAAAAGGGTTTGCGTGGCGCCGCGGCCCCGTTCACTCAGGTGTCGGCTCCAGCGCGACGAACTTCAGCCCCTCCTCCGTGAGCAGATCGCGCGCCCGGTCGGTCACGGAGGGGGCGACGAGCACCCCGCGGACCCGTCGCTCGGCGTGGCCGTCGCGTCTGAGCGCCTCGACGTAGCGGCTGAGCTGGCCGACGGCGTCCGGCCCGACCCGCCGCCGCTTCAGCTCGACGACGACTGTGTTGCCGTCCGCGTCAACGCCGTACACGTCCACCGCGCCGGCGGGCGTGTCGCGCTCCGTCGCTCGGGGCTCGAACCCGGATTCGACGAGGTCGGGCGCGTCAAGCACCCGCCGCTTCAGGTCGGCTTCGGTCCCCTCGAGCACGAGGTCGGCGTCATCGGCCACGGCGTACCGCGACACCTGTGCGACGGCCGAGAAACGGACCTCGAGCTCCTCAGCGGGCGTCGAGCGCGTACTGTGGACGTGCAGCTCTGTTCCTGACTCGCCGTCCGCGAGGGCGACCGCGTGCTCGCAGCCCGGCGGTTGCCAGTTCACCGGCTGGTGGCCCTCGTCAGTGTGGACGAGTGCAGTGCCGTCCGGCTTCAGGAGGAGCAGCCGGTCGCCGAGCCTGAGCGTCGAACTCGCGCGCCCCTCGTAGTCGACGCGGCACCGCCCAAAGACGCTCACCATGTCGGCGGCGCCGAGCCCGGCCGTGACCGCGTCCCGTGCGGTCTCGAGGTCGGGATCGGCCAGCATGCGCGTGTCCATATTCCTGCAGTCGCCACGCGCAGACTAAAACCCGACGTACACGGTGGTCTCGCCCGCGAACGCTGCACCCGCCCGGCGAGATACGACCGCACTGCCGCGGCGTTGAACACACCACAGCCGACCGCATCAACGACCGCCGACTTCACGCTCTTGAACCAGCCGGTCGCGCACTCGCTCTCGCCCGCCCCGGGGGGAGCAGCGCGCCGTCGCCGTCGCACGCGACGGGCGCGCGTTCAATCTGGTGGCTGGCCGCGGCATCGGACTTGGACCTCGGGCACGCCCTGTGCCCGCCCGGCCAACGTTCTTTATCCGTCGTATCCTCTTTCCAGCATGACCAGGCCCACGCATCTCGCGGATGCCGACGTACTCGACGCCTTCCTCGCCGATAACGAGTTTGCGCTCGTGGAGTTTTACACTGAGGGGTGCGCGATGTGTGCCGCAATGGAGCCTGTGCTGGGCAACGTCGCACGGGCGCTCAACGACGACGGCGTCGCCGTTGGGCTCGTCAACCCCCGTGACGACCCCCTACTGGTCGAGCGATTCGCGGTCACGTCGGTCCCGGCGCTCGTTCTCTTCCGCGACGGGCAGGAGGTGGCCCGCCGCGCCGAGGGGTTTCAGGGTGCCGAGGCCGTCGTTGAGTTCGTCGTTGACCACGCACCGGTCGAGGCTTGAAGCGGGCTACCCCGGCCGTCGCCGGCGAACGGTCCGTGTTTATCTCTTCGGCACCTTCTCGGCCCATGAGCGAATCAGCCGAGCGCGAGACCATCATCGTCTTTTCCGACTACGTCTGCCCGTTCTGTTACCTCGGGCGACACTCCCTGCAGCAGTACCAGGAGACGCGCACCGGGACGCTGGAGATCGACTGGCGGCCATTCGATCTCCGCAGTCGGAAGCGGCGCCCGGACGGCACTATCGACCGCTCCGTTGACGATGGGAAGGACGACGAATACTTCGAGCAGGCAAAAAAGAACGTCCGCCGCCTGCAGGAGGAGTACGGCGTCGAGATGGACCTCGAAATCTCGACTGACGTCGACTCGCTGCCGGCACAGATCGCCTCCGTCCACGTGCGTGAGACGTACGACTATAGGACGTGGCTCGCGTTCGACTGGGCAGTATTTGAGACACTGTGGACCGAGGGACGCGACATCGGCGACGCAGAGGTGCTCGTGGCCCTTGCCGAGGAGGTCGGTATCGACTCCGATGAGGTGCGACTGGCGCTTGCAGACGACGGCCTCCGCGAGCGCCTCCGCGAACAGTTCGAGGCTGCACATGAACGGGGGGTAACGGGCGTGCCGACGTTTGTATACGACGGCTACAGTGCGCGTGGTGCGGTGCCGCCCGCACAACTTCGCCGTCTGATTGAGGGTGTCGAATAAACGGGCTGCCGCGCCACCGCCGTGATGGGCTGTCGCTACAACCCGAACAGCGATTTTAGCCAGGCCACGAAGCCACCGTCCGACTCGTCGTCCGCGCTGTCTGTTCCCACTTCCGCCGCCGATTCTTGAGTCCCGTCCATCTTTGCTGTCGATGCTTGCGCTGCCGTGGGCTCGTTCGACGGCTTGGGCTCTGGCGAGCTTGACTCTGTTCCGGACGAGTCAGCTTTGTCGGCGTCTGCTTCAGTCGCTGCGTCACGGGTTGTCTCAGCAGGACCCGCAGACGCTTGGGTACTGCTCGCGGCGGTTCCAAGACTGCTCCCGGCTGGGGGAATCTCGTCAGATTCGATGTCGCTGAACCAGTCAGCCGGGATGGTGGGAGGATCGACGGAGTGTGTCGACTCTTCGGCCGGCTCGCCGAACCAGTTTGGCACGTCGTCTGTCATGGATAAATCACCCGGCCAGCCTCGTCGGCCGCCGTGGAGACGGTCACTGCTCCTGTCAGCACGTCAACCTCGACCGTGCGACCGGATTGCTCCCCCGTCGCCGCTGCTACAACTGGGACATCCATGGCGGCGAGTTCTTCCCGCGCAACGGCTACACTCCGCGCCCCCGTATCGTCCGGCAGCGCCTCGAGATCGAACAGATCTGCACCCCCGACAAGACATGCTTCTATGTCACCGTATGTGCTGCCAGCCCCGACGACCGACCGTAGCAGTGCCTCGACGGTCGTGTCAACAAATTTTCCAACTGGCGCCGCCCGGGTGTCCACGTCGGTAGCGCGCGGCAGCATGGTGTGGGCCAGCCCTGCGACGCCAGCGTCACGATCGATTAGGACGATGCCAACGCACGCGCCGAGGCCGTAGGCAACTAAACTCCCTTCAGTTGCCACCTCGTAGTCGGCAACGCCAACAAGCGTCCGGTCAGTCTCATCACGCCCGATATCGTACGTGTTCAAAGCTGATCCCCTCTCCATGCGACAGTCGTCCGGTCGCGCGCCTTGATCATAGCGTCGTGAGGTTCGCGTCAATCGTTTCAACGGCGTTTAGAAATGCGTCGGTCTCGGGAAAGAGGTATACTGTCGACATGACATTGTACTCAGGGAGTCGAACGGTCGAAGCGATGTAGACACCGAGCGCGGCGTTGCGCGTAAGTATCTTCGAAATAATGTCTGTCTCTGCGTTGCGAACGAGTGACGGAGTCGAGAAGTCGATTTCGTAGTCGAAACGATTTGCCCAGGCGTCGACGAAACCGCTCGCCATCATGCTCCCGAGTTCCTTCAGCGCACTTGAGGCCATGTTCTGCTCGACCGCCTCAAGATCGTCAGTTGCATCGCGAAGCATAATCGCGGCCGCCCGGTTCGCGCTTCCAATGGTGAACACGACGGCGACGTACCCTCCTGGTCCGTTTGGGAGCCGGGTCAGGGTCGCCACGCGCTCCTCACCGGAGAACTGCGCGCTCAATGCCGACCGGTCGGCGAAGCCGCTCCACGCATGCTCCGCCTCAACACGCATCTCTGGACGGAGGTCGGTCAATCGGCCAGCAACGCCGTCAAAACCGAGGTCGGCGAGTTGGTTCATCATCGCCAGTCGCCGGATCGGCATCGTGTACGGCTCAGCGTTGGGTTGTTCCGTGTTCTGTGTGTCCTGACTCATGATATCTCTGTTCCGGTGACGCCGGCCGGTTGTGTCGGATAAACTTGACCAATACTCCTGGAGCAGGCAACCCGACCATCGAACGTCATCCTTGGATATCTTCGATTTCCCTGTAGAACGCATAAATACCGTCTTCGATTCATCAGGTGACCTCCTTCCCACGCGGCAAGTCGGGCCTCCGGCAGGACTGTGTTCCGACCACTGACCGACCGGCACGATTCCCCGTCGACGCAAAACAGCATGAATGTCTCAACGTTCCCGGTTAGGAACCGTCTACCCACCATTGTAGGGGGTTATTCAGAACGTGAAACCGCAGTTATCGGTTTATGTGGGTGTACTTCCTCATGTCTGGTAGTGCCCCCGAAAACCACACACTCCGCGCTGGCGGAGAGCGACACCGACGGCATCGCGGTCGACCGACTCTACCGAGAACTCGTCGCTGACAGCGGCGGCGCGAACGGCCCCGAACAGGACCCGGGCCAGCGTTCTAGCGAACTACTGGAGGCGGTGACCGAACGGCTGCTGGGTGATCAGAAGTTCACCTTCGACGAGTCCGTCGTCAAGGCGAGCCTCGACGACATCCTACTCGTGCTGGTCGCGCTACGCGACACCGACACTCACGGCAAAGGTATTATGGAGGATCTTGAGGCGGTGTTCGACGCCGATCTCAGCCCCGGTACCGTCTACCCGCGACTTCATAAACTCGAGGACGAGGGCCTATTGCGCGTGCAGGAACTCGTCCGCACCAAGGAGTACCGCGTCGACGACCGGGAAGCCGTCCTCGACCACATCGAGGAGACGATGCAGCAGCATCTCGTGCTCGGTGCGCTGCTGTACGCGGCCCGCAACGAACTGTAGGGCAGGTCGGCCCGAGGGCGTTCCCCCCGAACCCCCCATCCACAGATATCCCCCACACTCAGCTTCCGTCCGCCCCCGGACGGACCACCCATTTTTACAACGCAACCACACAGCGATGCGACACAGCCGTGGAAGCGAGCCACGGGTTTAGATACCGGTCGCTCCAACCGACCGCCAATGACCGAACCCGCCATTGTGACAGATGGGGTGACTAAACGGTACGGCGACGTGACGGCGCTTGACGCCCTTGACGTAACCGTCCCCCGCGGGGAGCTGTACGGCTTCCTCGGCCCGAACGGCGCGGGGAAGTCGACGACAATCAACGTACTCACCGGTCAGCTCGTCCCCGACGAGGGTCGAGCCCAAGTGGCCGGCGTCGACCCCGTCGCCGAGCCAGTCCGCGCCCGCGAGCGGGTGGGTATCCTTCCCGAGAACGGCCGCCCACCCTCCTTTCTCACCGTCCGGGAGTACTTCGACTTCGTTGCCGAGGCGCGCAGTCTCGACGACATCGAGGAGCGGGTCGAGCGGTGGGCTGACCGCCTCGCCTTCAGCTCGAAACTCGATACGCTGTGTACGGATCTCTCGCAAGGAGAACGCCAGAAGACGCTCATTACGCAGGCGTTCCTCCACGAGCCCGAGGTCGTCTTCATCGACGAGCCGCTTACCAATCTTGATCCCATCATTCAGGAGCGAGCCAAGCGGTTCTTCCGCGCGTATGCCGATGACGGCAACACCGTCTTTCTCTCAACGCACTTCATCGCGACCGCCCAAGAGCTGTGTAGTTGCGTCGGCATCGTGAACCGCGGCCGGCTGCTTGAGGAACTCGACCCCCGCGCGCTTGAGGGGGAGACCCTGCTCGACCGGTTCTTCGCGACCGTCGACGGCGACGCGACGGTCGGGGACGACCCGGCCGACCCTGCTGCGCTCGGGGCGCTCGACATCGACGACCCCGCCGACGAGGCGGCCCCCGACCCGCCGCCGGGTGAGGACTGATGGGTGTCTCTGTCCGCTACCTGTTCGCTGAGATGCTCCGCGAGGAGTGGCGGATGCATGCCAGGCTGTTCGGCGGCGTGCGGTTCGCGCTCTTTCCGGCCTTCCTCACCCTGCTCGCGGCCGGGACAGCCACTTTCTTCGCCGTCGCCGGCGCGAGCGAACCGGCGCTGCTGGCGGGCCTCCACGCCGTCGTCGCCTTGGTCGGCCTCCAAGTCGGCAGTATCGGGCTCGTCGGCCAGGACGCCCTCAAGAACCTGCTCGGCGACACGACGTTGCTCATCTACTCCGCACGGACGCTCCCGGTCGAAGAGCGCCGCTTGTTGTTCGTCTTCGTTGTTAAGGACGTAGTCTACTACGCGGTGCTGTTCATCGCGCCGCTCGTCGTCGGGGTCATGCCGCTGGTCGTGCTGGGTGACCTCTCGCTCGCCGCGCTGCCCCGCTTGCTCGCGACCGCGTGGCTCGCGTTCACCGCTGGCGTCGGGCTCTCGCTGCTCGTCGTCGGCGTCGCCACCCGCTCGCGGCTCGCTGCCCTCGCGCTGCTGGTCGGGCTCCTCGCCGCCGGTGTCGGTGCCCCTGGGCTGCTCGCGTACACCCCCTACGGCCTGTTCGCCGATCCATCGCTCGCTGGCCTCACCATGAGCGTCCTGCTGCCCGTCGCGACTGCGGCAGTCGGCTTCCAGTTGTTCGAGTTCGACCGTCGGACGCCCGCGCGGACAGCAGCCAACCAGTTCCGGGCACTGCACGCGTGGCTCGGCGCCGCCGACCACCAGGGCCTCCTCGCGAAGTCGCTACTCGACGTGGCCCGCTCCTCAGGCGGGCTGTGGAAGGTACTGTTCTCGCAGGGGCTCGTCTTCGGTGTCGTCGCCGTCCTCGTTGGCTACCTCCCCGACATCGTGCCGGTACGGCCGTCGCCGGGGCTGACGCTCGGGGCCGTCCTCTCGCTCGGGGCGTTCACGACCTACAACTGGCTGTGTCAGTATGACGACGCTGCCTTCTTCAGCACCTACCCCATCGACCTGGGGCGGGTGTTCTATGCGAAACTGATTGGGTTCCTGCTGTTCGCCGTCCCCGCCGGGGTCTTATACCTCGTGCTCGGTGTCGCCGTCTTCGGGCTTGACTCGCTGGTCGTCGGCGCGGCTGTCTACCTCCCCGTCTCGGTATACGTCTTCGGCGTGACGGCGTACGTCGCCGGGCTGCGCCCAACCGAACTCCTGTTCGATACGCCTGTCTTCGCCGGCTTCACCGTTGCCATGATGGCCGTCCTCCTCCCGCTCGTGGTGCTCGCCATCGCATATCCGCTCGCTCCGACGCTCGTGGCCGGGCTCGCCGTCGGCGTAGCGCTCGTCGCCGGCGGCGTCGGCTACGCGCTCTACCAGCGCGCCGGCCCACGATGGATGAAGCGGGCGCGTAGCGGCGCACTCGACGGATAGGCTCTCCAAACGGCGCCCCGGAGGGAGTACCCCACCGAAGGAGTGTTAGGCGGCGAGACCCACGTATTGGTAATGGGAGTGCAATCCGAGGCGCTCGACGTGGCGGCGCTACGCGAGGACTTCCCCGTGCTTGAGCGGGAGTTCGACGGCACGCCGCTCGTCTACCTCGACAACGCGGCGACATCACAGACCCCCGAGCGGGTCGTCGAGTCTATCGTCGACTACTACTACAACTACAACGCCAACGTTCACCGTGGCATCCACAACCTGAGCCAGGAGGCCTCCATCGCCTACGAGGAGGCGCACGACACCGTTGGCGCGTTCATTGGGACGGACGAACGCGAGGAGATCGTCTTCACGAAGAACACGACGGAGGCGATGAACACCGTCGCGTACGCGTGGGGGCTGAACGAGCTTGGCCCCGGCGACGAGGTCGTCCTCACGGAGATGGAGCACCACGCCTCGCTCGTCACCTGGCAGCAGATCGCTAAGAAAACCGGCGCGGAGTGCAAGTACATCCCCATCACCGACGACGGCTACCTCGACATGGACGCCGCTCGTGAGCTCATCACCGACGACACCGAGATGGTGAGCGTCGTCCACGTCTCGAACACCCTCGGGACCGTCAACCCGGTCGAGGAGCTCGCTGACGTCGCTCACGACCACGGCTCGCTGATCTTCGTCGACGGCGCACAGTCCGTCCCCCACATGCCCGTCGACGTGAAGACGATGGACTGTGACTTCTTCGCGTTCTCGGCGCACAAGATGTGCGGGCCGACCGGCATCGGTGCGCTGTACGGGAAGAAAGCGGTCCTTGAGGCGATGGAGCCGTACCTCTACGGCGGCGATATGATCCTCAAGGTCACCTTCGAGGACTCCAAATGGAACGAGCTCCCCTGGAAGTTCGAGGCCGGGACGCCTAACATCGCGCAGGCCATTGCCTTTGCCGAGGCCGTCGAGTACCTCGAGGACGTGGGGATCGAGCACGTCCACCGCCACGGGCAGGAGCTCGCGGCATACGCCTACGACCGGCTCACCGAGACCGACGATGTCGAAGTGTACGGGCCGCCGGGCAACGACCGCGGCAGCCTCGTCGCGTTCAATCTCGACGGCGTCCACGCCCACGACCTCTCCTCTATCGTCAACGACTACGGCGTCGCCATCCGCGCGGGCGATCACTGTACACAGCCGCTCCACGACGTACTCGGGGCGAGCGCCTCCGCGCGGGCCTCCTTCTACCTCTACAACACCCGCGAGGAGGTCGACGCGCTGGTCGACGCGGTGGACGAGGCCCGCCAGCTCTTCGCCTAATCGTTTAATCTTCTTCGCGCGCTGGAAGCGCGCCTGGCTGGAGAAAAACATTCAGTGAAAGGCCCGTCAGCTTGCTGCACTGATGACGGTGTCCTCCTACTCTACAAGGGGGGCAGCAAACGGGTGGCACTGATGGCTTGCGGCGTCATGCGCGCCGTGCGCCGACTCCATGAGGGAGTGCTTGGAGCCCGTTTTGCGGTTTCCGGTACACTCAGAGGCCTGCGTTCTCCGGTGATGTCGCTGCTTCACTGTTCGGTCACCGATGCCCTGCCCTGGTCCGCTACTCGTCCATCGCCTGCTTCAGCTCCACCAGCAGCTCAAGCGCTTCCAGCGGCGTCGTGTTCGCCACGTCCGTCCGCCGTAGCCGGTCGAAGACCGCCTCGTCGACGCCGCCGTTGGGAGCGACGGTCGGGGCGTCGGTCACCTCCGCGACGTCGCCCTCTGAGTCGGATCCCTCGGCCTCTCGCTCCAGTAGTTCGTGCGCGCGAGAGACGATGGGGTCGGGGACGCCGGCGCTACGGGCGACCTCGATACCGTAGGAGGCGCCGGCGGGACCCTCCCGGAGGTCGTGGCTGAACGCGACCGACTCTTCGCTGGCGGCACCGTCGGTTGCCGCCGCGAAGTGGAGATTTCGAGCATTCGGCAGCGCTGCCGCGACCTCGGTGAGTTCGTGATGGTGGGTCGCGAACAGCGTCGTTGCGCCGACTACGTCGTGAACGTGCTCAACGACGGCCTGGGCCAGCGCGAGCCCGTCGGTCGTCGAGGTGCCGCGCCCCACCTCGTCGAGCAGGACGAGTGAGTCCTCGCTCGCGGCTCGGAGCACCGTCGCAAGCTCGGTCATCTCGATCATGAACGTCGACCGGCCGCCGGCGATGTCGTCCGACGCGCCGACGCGGGTGAACACGCGGTCGACGACCGGGAGCACCGCTGAATCGGCGGGGACGAACCCTCCCGCCTGCGCGAGCACCTGGATCAGCGCCACCTGGCGCATGTAGGTGGACTTGCCGGCCATGTTCGGGCCGGTGATGACCGCGAGGTCGCCACGCGCGAGTTCGGTCGGGTTCGGGACGAACGACGGTTGAGTGCGCTCGACAACGGGGTGGCGCCCAGCCTCGATTTCGAAGTGGTCGCCACCCAGTTCCGGCCGACAATAGTCGCGTTCGGCTGCGACGGTGGCGAGCGACTGCAGGGCGTCAAGCCGGGCGACAGCGTCGGCCACCCGCTGGATCCGCTCGGTTTCGGCGGCAACCGACTCGCGCAGGTCGGTGAAGAGCGCGTACTCGAGATCGTGGGCACGTTCCTCGGCCGCGACGATCTCTTCTTCACGTTCTTTCAGTTCGGGGGTGACGAATCGCTCGCTGTTCTTCAGCGTCTGCCGGCGCTGGTAGTCGTCGGGCACTGAATCGAGGTTCGGGTTCGTCACTTCGATGTAGTAGCCGTGGACCTGGTTAGAGTCAACTTTCAGCGAGTCGATACCTGTGCGCTCGCGCTCGGACGCCTCTAACTCGTCCACCCAGCGCTTTCCCTCGCGCTCGGTCGCACGTAGGTCGTCGAGGCCGTCGTTGTATCCTTCCGAGATGAGCCCACCCTCGGTGAGTTCAATAGGCGGCTCGTCGACCAATGCGGCGTCGACCTCCGCGCGCACGTCCGTGCAGGGGTCGAGCCGATTGTGCAGTTCGGCGAGGAGGTTGCTCTCAGCGTCGGCGAGCGCGTCGCGCAGACGTGGGACGACATCGAGCGTTGACCCCAGCGACCGGAGGTCGCGGGCGTTCGCTCGCCCTCGCGAGACTCGCGAAACTAGCCGCTCGAGGTCGTACACATCCCGGAGCTCCTCGTGAAGCCGCTCCCGGGCCACCACGTCGCTGACGAGTTCCTCAACGGCGTCGTGTCGAGCCGCCATCCTGTCGGGGTCCAACAGTGGGCGGCGAAGCCAATCAGTGAGCCGACGCCGCCCGAGCGCGCAAGCCGTCTCGTCGACGGTGCCGAACAGCGTCGCGTCGGTCTCGACGCCGAGCGCGCGTCGCTCGAACAGTTCTAATGAGCGCAGCGCGACGGCGTCGAGTACGAGATACTCGCGGGGGTCGTACCGTGTCAGGTGGTTGAGGTAGTCGAGCCGGTCGGACTCGCCGGCCCGGGTGTACTCGGCGTATGCGAGGAGAGCGCCGCAGGCGCGCACCTCTGCGTCGGTCGCGAGCAGGGCGTCAGGGTCGCCAAAGTACGCCTCGACCTTCTGGCTGGCACGATTGAGGTCGAACGCATCCGGGCGGAACGGCGAGACCATCGTGTCGTCGGCAAATGCCTCGGTGCCGACGCCCGGGGCGACGATCGCCTCTGCCGGCCCGAAGCGGTCAATCTCGTCGGCGACGGCGTCGGCGTCGCCGCCCGTGGCGTAGAAGTCGCCTGTCGACACATCGAGGACGGCGAAGCCGCGGGCGCTGGCCGCCTCCATAGCGCTGTCGGGTGCCAGTGCTGCGACAAACGTGTTCGACTCGTCCAAGAACTCGTCCTCAGTGAGCGTGCCCGGGGTGACGATCCGCGTGACCGCGCGGTCGACCACGCCGGTCGTCTCCGAGGGGTCTTGTACCTGGTCGGCGACGGCGACGCGATAGCCCGCGTCCAACAGCGTCTCGATGTAGCTCTCGGCGCTGTCGACTGGGATGCCCGCCATTGGATACCGTCCTGTGGAGTCTTCCCGCTTCGTAAGCGTGATTTCCAGTAGTCGGGCGGTGCGTTCCGCGGCCTCGCAGAACGTCTCGTAGAAGTCCCCGACTTGAAAGAGGACGAGCGAGTCGGGGTACCGCTCACAAAGGTCGAGATACTGCGATAGCATCGGCGTCAATTCCTCGCGCCGGCCGGCCATCTTTGCGGGCGCGCCGAGCGCGTCACCGTCCGCGTCGTTCATGTACCCTCTGCACGGAGCGGCGGGCAAATACGGTTTGGTAGTCAGGTAGCTTCGAGAACTGAAGTGGATCCGAACTACCGAAGCGGCTTTACTCGTCCTCGCCGCGGGGGTGGTATGGACGCGGCCGACCGCGGCGACACCGAGCGGGAGATCATGGAAGCGACGTACGCCGCACTTGCCGACCACGGCTACGCAGACCTCACCATCCAGACCATCGCTGACGCCTTCCCGAAGTCGAAGTCGCTGCTCTACTACCACTACGACGACAAAGCCGCTATCCTGCGTGACTTTCTCGACTACCTCGTTGATGCCTTCCGGGCCGCCTTCGAATTCGACGACGAGGCCGCGCCCGCGGAGACGCTCGACACGCTCCTCGACGAACTGCTCCCCCGCGAGTTGGACGCCGAGCGCCGGGCTTTTCGGCTTGCTGTGCTCGAATTGCTCGTCTACGCACCCCACGACAAGGGGTACGCCGACCGCTTTGCCGACCTTCACGCCGCCATCCACGACGGCTTCGCGGCCGTCGTTGAGGCTGGCATCGACACGGGAGCGTTTGAACCGATCGACCCCGACGAGACAGCGACGCTACTCGTCGCCATCGCCTCCGGTGGACTGGTTTGGTCCATCACCGTGGACCCGGCGCTTGGGACGCAGATTCGCGCGGTACTCGACGAATACCTTGCCGCAGAGCTCTACCGGTAAGCCTCTCGCAAGAAGGCGAGCGCCGCGCCAAACATCGCGAGGTTGCCGTAGAACGCGAGCCGCTCGCCGCTCGCGTCGCCCTCCTCATTCCAGAAGTCGTGCATCGTTGGCGTTACCACTGCAAGGAACGTCACCACCGCACCCGTTGCGACCTTCGGGAGCTTCCAGAAGGCAACGCCGAGGCCGCTGGTAAGCATCATGCCCGATGCGAACGGCGCTGCGAGATCCGGCGCGGGCACGCCGGCCGATTCCGCGTACTCGACGGTGTCTTCCATATCCCGGAAGTCTTCCAAGGCCTGCAGTGCGAGCCCCAACCCGAACAACAGGCGGCCGATCCGCGACGGCGCGCCCATCGGTTTTTTACCAGTGTCCACACGGTCGATATCGTCTCCCATAAGCGAGTGCGTCGGAGGGCGACCCGATAAACCTACCCGATAGGATCCCGGGCGCGCAGGAGCAGTTAATACCGCTCATTGCCTATCTCAATCATGTCTACCGTTAGCTCCGTTCCTCGTGCGGCTCGGATCGACCGGAATACTCTGGTCCGCCGCGGGCTGACCGCTGCGGGACTCGCGCTGCTCGCCGTCGCGCTCGTCCGGGTCATTGCCGTCTGGCTTGTGCCTGGACTCGCAACGCTCGCGCCGCTCGGATGGGGGCCGCTCGCTGCCTCAACGCTCATCGCCGCAGTTGGCGCCACGCTCGTCTACGCCTTACTCTCTGGGCGCCCCAATGCAACTCGCAACTTCCTCGCCGCCGCAGCCGCGGTGCTCGTTGTCTCGTTCGTCCCGCTCGTGACTGTCGCCCCGACCATTCCGGGCATGTCGACGCTCGGACTCGTCGTGCTTGCCATCACGCACGTCGCCGTTGCGGTCGGCATCGTCCCCCCGCTGCTCGGCCGTTTCGGCTGAGCTAGTCGCTCGCGACCGTTCAACTCAGCGGTAGACGTCGTGGCTCGCGACCGAAACCCTCAGCTGTGGAGTTGAGGATTACTTCCCACGCCCGTCATTCGAGCGGATCGACGGCCGGGTGTGTTCGCTGCCGGTGCCCCGCTCGTTCAGGCCACGGCCTTTCTGTCCGGCGCTGGTCTTGCCGCGGAAGGCTCGTCCGCGCTGGTTGTCCGCGCAGATCCAGTTCAGATCGTCATCGTTCCGGATAGCGCCGTGCTCTGGGTCAACGAGGATGACCTCGAACCACTTCTGCGAGCCGTCCTCGCCGACCCAGTAGCTATTCAGCGTCCGGAGGTTGCGGAACTTCCGCGCGGCGCGCTCCTCGGCGATACGCTGAATACTCTTGCGTCGGGTGATTTTATTCACGCCTTGGCGCTTCGAGCGGCGGCCAGCTTTGAAGCGCTGCTTGCGCGCGCTCCCTTTTCGAACAGCGACGCGGGCGACGACGATGCCTTGCTTCGCTTTGTAACCAAGCGATCGAGCGCGATCCAAGCGAGTGGGACGCTCCACGCGCTCAATAGCGCCTTGCTTGCGCCACTCCTGCTGGCGCTGCCACTGGAGTTCTGCGAGTTTCCCTTCTTTCGGAGTCTGCCATGCCTCGCCGATGTGCGAGTAGAAGCTTCGTGCCATATGTTCACCGCGGGCGTTGCGTGGTTCAACGCGCTCGGGGCGCGTCACATCCCGTCCTGCCGTAGCAGGTGCCCGTCGGCTGCCCGCCCTGCCGACGTGCTTGTGTACTTTCCCATGTTCGCAGGCAAAAGGGCGTCGGATTCGCCGTGACGGTCCAGTTACAGGGTTGCGAGCCGAAAGCACCCGACTTCAGTCGTGGGAGAACGTCAGAGCGCCACGCCGTCGAGAACCCGTTCGACGGTCGAGCGGTCGGCGCCCGACACGACCACGAGGACGACCACGCCCCGGCGGGCGACCCGGACGACGTGCTCGGTCGTGGTCCCTTCAGGATTGGTAAGCGTCCGAACCATCACCTCAGTCTCGAGTAGCGACGCACGGTACGACGACCCCTCGGCGCTGCCGCGGATCTCGACCCCGACCGACTCGGTCGCCAGCGCTGCGGTCTCGAGTGCCGACAGCGACCGAATCCGGTCGTCTCCGACGTACGGTTTCTTCGGGGTCGTGTAAATAACGACGGTATCGGCCCCGCTCGCGTTCCGGTACGCCTCCGTGCGGCTGGCGACCTGTCCGGTCCGGTTCCCGGGATCCTCCCAGCTCTTCGATCGGTCCCAGAACACCCGCGTCTCGACCGAGGAGACGGCACCCATCCGTTCGTAGTCGGGTGCCGATAGCGTGGCGTTGCGTGCCGGCGCGTCGACCTGTGCGGTCGCGCCACAGCCGGCGAGCGCAACGATAACCAGCACTGCAAGTAGTCGACTCCACACATGCGTTGTTCGTGCCCGGCCCGGTATATACCCTGGCGCTCGCATGCCCGGGCGAGAATGTCCGTTCCTGTCGAACCGTGTCGTGGTTTAGTATCGCGGTATCTGGTTTACTGGAGTTCGCGGATGTCCTCGAACTTATTCGTCCGAACGGTCGTTGCGAGTGCCGAAACATCGGTCTCGGGCACCTCTGCCGGGTACTTCCGACGAAAGTAGCCGACGAGGTTCTCGCAGTCCCGTTCGAGGAACTCTTCGGCGTTCTCATGGTCGGTCGGGACAGCCTGCGGCCAGTCGAACACTGTGACACCGTCGCTGTCGACAAAGACGTTGTACTCGGACATGTCAGCGTGGACGTACCCCTGTCGGTAGGCCTCAGCCACCTCGTCAAGCACGAGGTTGAGCACGCCGACCGCCTGTGCGGGCTCAAGTCTCGCCTTCGACAGCTCTACACCCTCCAGCTTCTCCATTACAACGGCATGGCGGTTGTGATCGACGGGCTGAGGAACCGACACGTCCGGATAGACGGTCCGGAGCGCCTCGTACTCGCGCTCAGCTGCCTTTCGCGCGGTGTAAAACCACGAGATGTGGTTCTTGTCGGCGGTGTACTCTCGCTCCTTGCGGACCTCCCGGAAGTTCGTGTACCCCTCGCGGTGGAACTTCAGCGCGAGCGGCTTGTACGAGCGCGCTTCGATCACGTCTGACTCCTTGCCGACGCCCAGCGGCGCGCCCACTCCTTCGATGGTGTCCCGCTCGGAGAAGGTCCGCAGTGCGAGCGCATCGTACCCTTCGAACGTAAGTCGGAACCCAGTATATTGGATGGTTTTACGCTCGACGAGGCCGCGCCGTTCACACCGGTCAAGCCGGTAATCCACCTCGTCGCCGTCGAGCCGCGAGAACTCCGTGAGCTTCCCCCGGGCGACCCACCGGGAAAACCGCATCCCCTGTTCGAGCCCCGAAAGGAGATAGAAATCCTCGGACTCCAACTCCGTCATCAGCGGAGCGACGTTCTGAACCATACGGTCGAGAGCACGCGGAGACGCAAAAACGCCCCGTGCGCGCGGCTGTTTATATGATAAAGTCTATGCCGGGATACGAAATCAGCAGCATTCGGCGACGGCGACGCACGGCCGGTCGCACGGACACGCTTCGACGCCCGTCTCGAGCGCTGTGAGGCGGTCCGCGAACCGCTCACCGGCTGTGGTCAGCCGGTAGGTAGTCCGCGGCGGCGTCGTTGGGTGTAACTTCCGCTTGACGAAGCCACGGGCCTGGAGGTCGTTGAGTCGGGTTGAGAGCACTTTCGACGTGAGCCCTGGAAGCGACCGCTTGAGTTCGTTGAACCCGCGTGGCGACTCGTGAAGGGTTAGGAGTACGTGGGCCGTCCACTTGCGCCCGAGCAGATCATGGAGACCATGCCACAGCTCCTCGTCCATGTCCACAGGATCCGGGCCGGAGATAAAACCGCATCGCCGGCTTTCCGCGAGGAAACTCCCTGTCGAGACGGCCACTCCCGCGTATTTGTGACTCGAGTTCCTCGTCACATGTGCATGTCAGATACGACCTGCCGAACGAAGTGTATCGACGCCGAAACGCTTGCCCGTGTCGCCGCGGTGTTGTCGGGCGAGGACTGTCCCACGGTCTGCCCGCCGGGCTGCTGTTAGCGAAGGTCGGCTGCGACGGCGTTGAGCGCGTCGTCTGCGACCGTCGCCTCACCGACGAATGACAAGAAGCCGTGACAGGCAGAGGGGTAGCGGCGATGCTTAACGGCGACGCCTGCTGATTCGAGCGCCTCGGCGTAGGCGTCGCCTTCCTCGCGCAGTGGGTCGTGGCCGGCGGTGATGACGGTCGCCGGTACGAGCCCCGACGCGTCGCCGCGCAACGGCGCGACGTACGGGTTCGCCCGGTCTACGGGCGACCGGACGTACTCGCCCCAAAAATGTTCGACTGCGGCGCGTGTGAGGAGCGGCCCGTCGGCGTGCTCGCGGTACGAGTCTCGGTCGACGTCGTCGTCGACCATCGGGTACAGCAGTACCTGTCGGTCCGGCGGCTCGTAGGCGACATCGCGACAGTAGCGGGCGACGCCGGTCGCGAGGTTTCCGCCGGCGCTCGTCCCGGCGACGCTCACGCGGTCGGGGTCGCCGCCGAAGGCGTCCGCGTGCTCGCGAGCCCAGGCGTACGCGGCGACGCAGTCTTCGAGTCCCTGCGGGAACGGGTAGTCGGGCGCGAGTCGGTAGTCGACTGCGATGACCACGGCGGGCACGCGGTCGGCGAGCTCGCGGCAGATATCCTCGACGGAGTCCAGCGTGCCAAGCGCCCACAGCCCGCCGTGGTAGAAGACGACCGTCGGTAGTTCTCCTTCGGTGTCGGGTCGAACCGCCCGGATCGGCACTGTCCCGTTCGGCCCGTCGACCGCGACGTCGCGAGTGTACGCGACCGGCATCGTCCGGTCTGCACCGAACAGGTCGTCCTCCAGCCGGCGAGCACTTTCGATGGAGAGCGTGTGCCACTCGGGGACGCCCTCGACCGCCGCGACCTCCCGTGCCAGTTTGGGGTCGAGCTCCGCCATCTCGTCCATACCGTCGTTTCGGGGTGCGGGGTGCTCAAGCTTCTGACGGGGATTTTTGCGCCGCTCCGTTGAGGGACATGTATGGCACCCGACTGGGAGTACGAGACCTTGCAGCCGCCGCGCGGCTCGACGAAGAAAGAGGCGGTCGACCCGAAGACGGAACTGAACCGCCTCGGCGCCGAGGGATGGGAGCTGGTCGAGACCGTCGAGTACGTCGGCGGGGGGACGAAATACCTCGTTTTTAAACGGCCGGTCGAGTCATGAGCGTCGATCCCGACACCGATGTCGACGCCAGCGCCGACGCCGACACGGAGCTCCACAGTTCCGGCAACGTCGACATCTCGACGGCCAACACGATGCGCGAGCGCGCCGAGGAGAGCCGGATTAAATTATGGGTGCTGCTCAGCGCGAACCGGCTGGCTGTCTCCGCCACGCTCGCGGTCTTTGTGTTCGCCGCGCTCGTGGCGGTTGGCGTCCTCGGTGCCGTCGACCTCCAGGCTAGCCTCCAGACGGGTGACACGAAGGCGACGGTGTTCTCGACGCTCCTCGGGGCGATCATTACCGGGACGACGCTTGTTGTCACTATCAGCCAGCTCGTCATCTCACAGGAGAACGGGCCGCTCGGCGACCAGCACGAGCGGATGAGCAATACGATGGACTTCCGCGACTACGCGGGCGAGTTCGCCGACGAGCCAACGCCGGTCGATCCCTCCGCGTTCCTCCGGATGCTCGTCAACGAGACCCACGAGCGGGCAGAGGCGTTGCGCGACTCGGTGTCGGGTAGCGACAACGCCGATCTGCGCGAGGAGGTCGACGAGTTCACCAACAGTGTCACCGGCAACGCCGACGCCGTCGGGGACCGCCTCGACGGCGCGCGCTTTGGCTCCTTCGACGTGCTCTTTGCCGCGCTCGATTTCAATTATGGTTGGAAAATATTCCAGGTGGAGCGGCTTGCACATGAGCACGCCGACGCGGTGGACGAGGATACAGACCAGCTACTCTCGGAGCTGCGTACCGTCTTATCGATGTTCGGACCGGCCCGCGAGCATATCAAGACGCTCTACTTCCAGTGGGCGCTCATCGACCTCTCACAGCTCATTCTCTACGCGGCGGTCCCGGCGCTTGTCGTCGCCGGCAGTATGCTCGCCTTCTTTGGAAGCAGTCCCATCCCTGGGAGTACGCTCGGCGTTGCGAACGTGCTGTGGGTCGTCGCCGCCGCATTCACGGTCTGTATCTTTCCCTTCCTCCTCCTCCTTTCCTACATCGCTCGGGTCGCGACGGTTGCGAAGCGGACCCTCGCCATCGGCCCGCTCATCCTCCGCGGCTCCCAGCGGTAGGACGCGGCCCGCTCGCGGCCAAT
>CAYZJQ010000012.1:0-5292 GCA_964478805.1 uncultured Halobacteriales archaeon
CGTTCAGATACCGCTGGGCGAACCGCTCGTCCATGTCGAGCAGCTCCATCTTCTCTTGGAGCAGCCCCTGGAACTCGGCGACGCCGACCTCACCCTCGTCGACGTTCCCCTCCATCGGGGAGGTGTCGTAGCCAACGTCTTCCTCCTGATCCTCGTCGTCGGCGTCATCGTCCTCGAAGAGCTCCTCGCGCTCCTCGAGCTTGGCATTGAGCGCCGTGCGGAGGAAGTTCACCATCGTGACACCCTCGATCTCCGCCGGATACTGGAAGCCGAGGAAAATGCCGAGTGCGGCACGCTCGTTTGGCTCGAGGTCAAGGAGGTTCCACGTCCGGTGGTCCTCGTCGATCTCGATGTCGTCGCCGAACTCCCCCTCCTCGAGGTGGAGCAGTACCTCGCCATCGGTGACCTCGTAGGCGGGATGGCCGGCGATGATTTTCGCCATCGTGGACTTGCCCGAGCCGTTCGGACCCATCAGCGCGTGGATCTCACCAGAGTCGACCTCTAAGTCGACACCGCGGAGGATAACCTCGCCGTCCTCCTCGGCCACCTTCGCGTGCAAGTTCTTGATTTCGAGTGTCGCCATATTTAGGACAACCGAAGACTAGGGTGACTCGGCATTAATCCTTACGGGTCCACCGCGACGAGTTCGCGTTCCGAAAAATAATTTTGCGTGTGACGAAACCGCACGGCTGCGTCCGGCCCGGTGGCACCCGACGGTTCCCACGGTCAGGTCCCGGAGCCGAGAGAGCGTAGACCGGGGCGGCGTGGCCTCCGGCCGGATTACATAAAGCTGCCGAGCCCAGTCTGCTCCTGCCCATCGCGAACCTCCTCCCACGAGACGTCCAGCGCCTCCAGGATGCGCGCGATGGGGCCACGCAGCGTCTTCTCGAGCATCTTGTCCCAGTCGACCTCGAACTCCTCGGGCACCTCGTCGGCGTACTCGAAGCAGATGACGTCCGGGTCGCGCTTGAACTCCCCGTACAGCGGGTCGCTCCGCGGGTCGAGGCCGCGTTCGGCCTCCATCCGCTCGAAGAAGGAGGGATGGACCTTCTCGAGATAGAGCCGCTTCGGCTTCGAACCGCGCTGGAAGTTCGTCCCCAGGAGGAGGTTCGCGTACTTCGCGCCCCGGACGTGGGCGGTGTCCGTGTCATACGAGTCGAGTTTCTTCCCGATACCGCCGGGGATCGCGATCTCGTCGAGCGGGCGCTCGCCGGTCTGGAACTCCTCAATGACGTCGTGAACGTAGGTCTTCACACCTTCGACATCGCCCTCCTTGACGATCATCTCGAGGACGGTCTTCTGGACCTCCTTGGTGACCGGCGCGATGTCCGAGCGCTTGTACTCGAAGCCGGTGATGTCGATGTCGTCGACGTCTTTCCCCTCCTTCCAGACGATGTGGCCGGCGTACCGCTTCTTCTTGCCCGCCTGGAAGAACCGGCGGTAGAGCTTCTCGAACTCGATCTGGAAGCGGTGGCTCCCGGCGTTCAGCTCCTCGCGGGCGAACGCGTCGTAGGAGGCGTTGATGTGCTCCTCGATCTCGAAGGACGCGTCGATGGCGTCCGCCTTCGAGTAGTCGGTGCCGAGCGCCAGCATGACGGAGTCGGTGTTGTGGAGCACGAGACCGCCGACCGCGTCAACGAAGTTCTCGTTTTCCGCCACAGAGAGGTCGTATACATAGCCGTCGTGCTCCACTTCGTCGAGTACCGGGTCGCGACCGGAGCGATAGAAGTCACACGTACGGATGGTGTACGAGTCCTTCGACTCCCGGTATTTGAGCGAGTGCTTCGTTCCGCGCTGGGTGAGCAGCATCGAGAGCCCGGCAGCCAGTTCCCGACTTGTCGTCTCGAAATCGAAGTTCCGCTCCGCGTACTCGTCGGAGTACCGCGGGAACTCCCGCGACCCGTCCCCCTCAACGAGCGTATCGAGGAACAGCGTTTGCAGACGCTCCTCGAGATGAAAGGCGAACGACGGGATACGCTTCCCGCGGGAGGTCTGTCCCGCGAACTCGCGGAAGAACACCGCCGCGAGTTCGTTCATCATCTGGAGCTTCAGCCTCTCGTCGTCGTAGCTCGTCCGTCCGGTCCCCTCCGCGGTATCGTATTCGACGGTTCGTTCGCTCTTAGTATCGCTCGCAGTGATCCCCGCGTCGGTGTTCTCGAACAACCGGTGATAGTCGTCTCGCAACCCCTCGAGCCACGCCCGCCGCGACTCTGCGATGGACGCGCCGAACTTCGCGTCGGTCGTCTCGATAGTGGATGCACTACCTTCGGTAACGTACGCCGCGAGCAGCCGAACGAGGGCCCGACCGTCCTCGCTGTCTAGGTCGATATACCGTCGGATCTTCACCGTGGAATCGAGGCGGCCGTAGTGCTCGTGTCCGAACCAGACGTACTCGTCGTCGGCGTGGACGCGTTTCGTCCTTGTTCTCGCGTTCTCGCTCCCGACGCACCGGCCGTCATCGTACGTCCGCGTGTACCCGTCGAGCACCTCGTACACGTCGATCGTCTCGATCGAATCGACCGCTGGCATACCCGGGACGCGGAGCGGTTCGTCGACCTCCCGTGGCGTGGCCTCGACCAACTCGTCCCCGTTTGCGACGACGTACGAGTGATCCCGGGTTGTGACGGACTCGCCGAACTTGTGCCGTAGACGGACGACCGCTTCGTCCGTCTCGTGGCGAACGACCTCCTTAATCGGTTGCCATTCCGGATCGCCGTCGCCGTTCACCGACAGCGCGTTCCAGCCGTCGAGGCGACCACGTTCCTTTCCGACGGCGACGCTCGTCTCGCTCCCGCCGTCCGCAGTGATGAGGAGTTCCGAATCGAGAGCGGTATCGGTTACCGAGAACAGCGTCTCGATGGGCACGATCCGCACTGTCTCGTCCGGATCGCGAACGACGACTGGCCGATCACCGGTAACGCTGTCGCCGTACGCCACGTTGTAGCCGATTTCGTTGGCCGACTGCTCGGTGAACTCGATGACCCGCCGCCCGGTCGCGGTGACGGCCGCACCCATCTCCTTGTCGTACAGGCGGAAGCGGTCCCATCCGAGGACGCCGTACAGCGAGTTCATGATGACCTTCACCGCGGCCTGCTGGCTGTCGAACCGCTCGTAGGCCGTCGAGCCGGGGTCGTGCTCGTCGCGGGCGGCCTTCTTGTTCTCGCGTTCGGTGAGCAGCTCGTCGACCATCTCCCGGATGATGCCGTCCGGCTCCTTGCGGAAGTGGGTCCCGTTGGGGGCGCGGTAGGTCTCGCCGTCGTACTCGTCGGGGTCGACCTTCGTCTCCGGGCTCGCGTTCGTCGTCACCATACACATCGGGTAGAGGCTCTTCAGGTCGAGCACGGTGACGTTCTCGCGCACCCCGGAGACGGGGTCGAACACGGCGCCGCCCTCGTACTCCTCGGCGTCGACGCTCCCCTTCGAGGGGAGCGCGAAGTCGCCGTGGACCTTGTGGAGCACGTAGAGGTCGACGGCGTCGCCGGGCGTCGTCGCGTCCTCGAGCTTACAGCCGACGAAGGAGGCGACCTCTCCCCAGAAGGAGACGAGGTCGACCTTGCGGTCGATCTCCACACAGAGCTCCACGTCGCGGAGGTTGTACTCCAAAAGCGTCGCGGGGTCCTGCTCCCAGAGGTCGCCCAGGTCGCCGGTGTACCGCTCCTTGCCGACGCCGAGTTCCTGTTCCGCGACGGCGTCGAGCCGGTAGGAGTCGAGCTCGGAGTACTGTCTGCGCTCGTAGGCGTACAGCAGGTCGAAGACGACGCGCCCCTTGATGTTCGGGCCGCCCCACCCGGAGTCCCACACCTCGTCGACCCGAGAGTGGCGGTCGGAGTCGAGCCCCACCTCATTGAGGCGTGCGACGTAGTACGGCGCGTCGAAGTCGTCGAAGTTCCAGCCGGTGAGCACGTCGGGGTCCGTCTCCGAGAGGTAGTCGAGGTAGTCCTCGTGCATCGCCGCCTCGGTGTCGAACACCCGGAGGTCGACCGTCGCGTCGCCGTCGGCGTCGAAGAAGTCGAAGGCGGCGAGGTCGTCGGGCGCGGGCACCTCGGCGTCGGGCGCGTCGTAGAGCCAGGCGACGTACTCGTCGCGGTAGGAGTCGTGGCTCGTCATGCAGATGACGGTCTCTTCGCCGTCCTCGGGGAAGCCGGAGCGGTCGTCGACCTCGATGTCGAAGGTGTGGACCCGCGGCTCGACGTCGAGGTCGACCGCCTCGAGCTGTTCGTGGTGGATCTTGATCGTGTCGTCGTCGCGCTGGTCGGGCACGCGGACGCCGGAGGTGACGTCCTTGTCGATAAGCAGGCGGTTCGGGAAGAGGATATCCGCCTCGTAGTGGTCGAACCGGTCGCGCAGCTGGCCCACGTCGCGCGGCGTCTGCCCGAACACCTTCACCAGGTCGTCGCCGCGGATAGACTCGTAGACGACGACCTCGTCGGCCTCCGCGTCGTCAAGCGACGGGTCACGCTCGCCGTGGGTCTCGACGCCGGTGATGCGCTCCTCCATCAGCCGGTCGTCGGTGAAGTCCGACTCGCGGAGCGGACGGTCGCCGGGGTCGTCGTGGTCAAGATCGTCGACCGGCGTGTAGAAGTACGGCTTGAAGTCGAAGACGCGGACGTGCTCGGGTTCGCGGTCGGGCGTGCGCCCGAAGACGTGGAGGACGGGGTACTCCTCGTCGCCGAACCCCTCGACGGTGTAGTCGACCTGCGTGACGGCCAGCTCGACCGTCCCGTCCGCGTCGGGGAACCGGTGTTCCGAGAGGTCGACCAGCTCCGCGACCTCGTCGCCCTCCGTCACGTGTCGCGCCTCGGCCGCTGCATCCTCCGCGTCCGTGCCACCCTCGCCGAAGTCGGCGAGCGTCGCATTCCCGTCGGTCATTGTCGCTCTTTCCCGCCGCCGCCCGGTAAAGACATCGGTGAACCGTCGCTCCCCCGACGGCGGATATCCCCGCCGACACAAGGCCTATACTGTGGTATGGAGTACCAGACTCTGGTGACACATGACATGCCTGAGTCTCCTACCCCAACGAAGGACGGCGCCGGAGTGCCCCCCGAAACGGCCGAGCTGACCGTCGAGGCGTACGAGACAGACGAGGGTGTCGTGTTCTACGACGCCGCCGAACCGACCGCTTGGCTCCAGGCCGTCGAGGTGTTCTCCCTCGAGGAGATGGCCTGATACAGTTGCGAGCGCACACTCTCGTCTTCAGCGGCGGGTGGAGGTCAATGGACGACGGACATCCTTTTTGACGCGCGGCGCGTGCGGACGATAGTGATTGACATGCGCTGTGCAGTGAAACAGCGG
>CAYZJQ010000012.1:5392-30063 GCA_964478805.1 uncultured Halobacteriales archaeon
AAGGACGACACCGGCAAGCAGCTTGAACCACACAAGGGCATCCGCCACAGGGGAACAGCGCCGTGAGGACCGTCGACCACGACGGCGACCGCTATCTCCTCGTCAAGCGGTCGGGCGAATCCTCTCGCGTTCGCGACCCCGAGACGGGCGACGAGTGGTACCTGCCGAACGACGAACTGATGCCGCTCGACGACGGCCCGCTCGAGACGGCCGCAACGGCCGTGCCTGACGCCGTCCGCAAG
Organism: uncultured Halobacteriales archaeon; assembly: GCA_964478805.1. Lineage (GTDB taxonomy): Archaea > Halobacteriota > Halobacteria > Halobacteriales > Haloarculaceae > Halosegnis. The sequence goes on from CAYZJQ010000012.1 coordinate 5,635, forward strand.
CTCCTCCGTGCGACCCACGACGATCGCGGGCTCGGCCTATTAGTCGAACTTGCGCAGGGCCCACTGGCCGTCGACACGCTACTTGACCGGTACGACCTCTGTGAGTCGGACGCGCTAGGACTGGTCACGGAGTTCCGGGCCGCAGGGCTCGTGGCCGAAACGACCGTTGCGGGGCAGCACGGCTACGAACTGACCGAGGACGGGAACAGAGCGCTGGCAGCCCTTGGTGTCGGGGACGGCGAGTAAGACCCCCCGACAGTATCGTACGACGGGTCGACGCCTCGTATCAGTCCAGCGCCGCAATCGCGGCGGCGTCAACAGCGTCGGCTCGCTCGACGGACGACCGGTTTGAGGTTGGGTCTTTCCGTACCGTTACGAGCTCGTCCGCTGCGCCCACGAGTTCGTCATCGTGGCTGACGACAAGGATTTGATCGACGCCGAGCGCCGTCATCGATTCGATGAGCTCGACCAACTTGGCGACGTGACCTGCATCGAGGAACGTTGTCGGCTCGTCGAGAATGAGCGGGGGCATCGGCGCGGCTCCCTCGATTCCCTCCGCGAGCAGGCGGTAGATAGCACACCGCAAGGAAAGGTTGAATACCGCCCGCTCGCCGCCCGACAACTGCTCGGGGTCGAGCGGGTCGCCGTCCTTCTGGTAGACCGTCAGGGCGTACTCGCCATCGAGCTCGATGTGCGAGTAGGCGTCGTTGCCGTAGACAAGCTCGAACGTCTCGTTCAGCAACCGCTCGAGCTTGCGGACGTTACGCTGACGGAGATCGCTTCGCAGGTCGGCGTAAGTGTCCTGTAGCGTCTGGGCCTCCGCGTACAACGACTCAAGCCGTTCGACTGTCGCTGCGAGTTCCTCACGCCGCTCGCGAAGCTCCTCGAGTTCGGAGAGTTCGCGCTTTACGCCGCCGATCTTTGCCTGAAGCGTATCGCGCTCGGCAGTCAGCTCCTCAAGCTTCGGTTCCACCTTAGACAGATACTCCTCGGCCCGCTCCTGCTTCTGTTGGGCCGCCGTCAGCGCGTCCTCGTCGAGTGCGTCAGCGAGGTCGGCCTTCCGCTCGCGTTTCTCGGCCAGTCGGTCGCGCAACAGATCAGCGCGGTCGGCGAGGTTGGCGCGCGCCTCGCGCAGTGACTCAACTTCGGTTTCCAGTTCCGTGGCAGCATCCAACCGGTCAGCCAGCGTCTCAACGCGCTCGATGGCCGTCTTCAGGTCGGCCGACTCACCGTTGCGTTTACCCATTTGCTCGCGGGTCGCGTCGGCCGCCGCCGCTGCCGTCTCGGCCGTCTCTCGCTTCGTCTCGGCTTCCTGTTCGAGGTCCTCAGCCTCGCCGCGTAGCGTCGCGATACGCTCCTCGCGCTCGGCTCGCAAGGACTCCTGCTCCTCAACGCGCTCACGAAGCCGATTGCGCTCGTCTCGCAGAGACTCGAGATCGTCCGCTGCAGCAACCAGCTCCTCGGCCCGCTCGAGTTGCGCTTGTAGAGTCTCGCGGTGGGTCTCCAGCGACTCGACCTCGGCTTCGAGGTCAGCGACGCGGTCGCGGTCCGCCGCGATAGAGTTGACGTGCGGGGAGTCATCTACGGGTTGGCCGCACTCGGGACATTTGCCAGCCTCGAGCAAACGCTCGGCCTCGGCGACGGCGTCGCGGGCGTTCGAGAGGTCCGCCTCGAGGCCGGCGAGTTCTTCCCGTGTCTCGCGTAAGCGCTCGGCCACGTCATCGCGGTGTGCTTCGGCGGCGTCAGGGCCGACTGGCGCGGCCTCAAAGGTCTCACGCGTTGCCTCGATTTCCTCGCCGAGAGCCTCGATTCGGTCGCGGCGTTCGGCGAGCTCCCTACGGGCCTCCGCGAGGTCGCGCTCAAGGGCAGCCGCCTCCTCGCGTTTCGACTCGGCCGTCTCTTCAAGCTCGGCGGCGCGGTCGCGAGCCGTTTCGGCCTCCCCCTCATGTTTCTGTATCTCGACGCGGAGCTCGCTGATGCGGTCACGGACTGCTTCGCGGTCCTTGCGGAGGGTTTCAAGCCGGGTGTCGAGCGACCCGTCGTCGAGCGCGGCGATGCGGTCGGCCTCGAGATCGGTCTCGGCGAGCAGTTCGGCCGCTTCCCCGCGGAGATGCTCAGCGCGCTCTCGAAGCTCGGAAACCCGGTCGGCCTTTTGAGAACGCTCGCGCTCTGCCTCGGCGATCTCGTCGGTCAACTCCTCGATGTCGGCAGTTATCTCGGCGAGTTCAGCCTTGCGCTCCTCGTATTCCTCGAGTGTCGCGACAGCCTCGTCGCGCTGTCGCCGGGCTTTCTCGCGGTTCTTTTCGAACCGTTCGATGTCGGCTTGCACGTCGCCGAGTTCCGACTGGAGCGCGTTGAGGCGGTCGTGGAGGTCCGTTTGCTCTTTCTCGGCAATCTGTGACTCGACGTCCTCGAGCGCCCCGTGCTTGTTATCCCGGACGCGACCCACCCCCACTCGCGCGGCGGAGGCACGCTCACGATAGTCCTCGAGTTTCCCCAACTGCAGGAGGTCGTCGATCATGTCCTGTCGGTCCCCGGGGGAGGCGTTGATGAGCTTGTTTACCTCGCCTTGTCGAACGTATGCACAGTTGACGAACGCGCCGGCATCCATCCGCAACAGGTCGACGACCGCGCTCCGCACGTCGCGGGCCCCCTCGATTGTCTCCTCGGCCTCTTCAAGCACGCAGGTCGTCGTCGCGACCGACTCGCCGCGCGTTTTCAGTTCGCGTTCGATTCGGTATTCCGCGCCGGCGTGAGTGAACCACAATTCGACGCGAGCCGACTCCGCACCGATGGTCACGACCTCATCGAGCGTCTGATCGAGCGCGCGGGCGCCGTACAGCGCGAAGAAACACGCCTCCAGCAGCGAGGACTTCCCCGAGCCGTTGAGCCCGTGAATGACCGTTACGCCGTCGGTGAGCCGGAGGTCCGTCTCGGCGTAGCATTTGAAGTTCTTAAGCCGCAGACGCTCGAACCTCACGAGAAGTCACCCATGGAGGCCTGGCCATCGCCACCAGTTGTGGCCGGGTCCTCGGCTGTCGCCTCCGTCGCGTCGTCGGCCTCCGACTCGCCTTCATCCGTGGTCTCGACCGCTCCGGCGGTGCCGGCCGATTCGGCCGCATCCGCGTCTACGCTGTCCGGCTCGGCTTCGACTTCAGGGTTGGCCTCCTGTATGGCAGGCTCGAAGGCCTTGAGATTCTCGTCGTCAACGAGCTCGCGGACCCGCTGCTCAACCGTGTCGGCGACGTTCCCGTCCGCAATTTTGGAGGCACGAACCGTCTCATCGAGGTCGCGAGCTGCCTTGGACAACCCCATCTCCGAGAGTCGCTCGCGAACGGCGTCGTCGGGATCAGCGAACGAGACGTCCAGTTCTGCCGCCTCTTCGGCGAGCTCTCGGCGGTCCGAGACGCGTGCGACCAAGGCTCCACGCTCGGCGGCGAACTCCTCGATCTGTGCAGGGGCGACCGGCTCCCCCTCGCCCGTGATCTCGACGACAACGACAGCGTCCACGAGGTCGTACTGGCCGACCTGCTCGCGTACGCGGTCGACCCCTTCTCCCTCGGCGAGATCGATGGAGACGAACACGAACTCGCGGGTGGGGATACCGCGCCGAGAGAGGTGCGCGGCGCCGTCGGAAAACTCAACCAGATTGTAGCCGCGGCCGTCGCGCTCGCCCGCGGAAGCACGTTCCGTCGAGCCGGAGTAGGCGACCCAAGTGCCGTCGACCTCGGCGCGCTCGGGGGCGTGCTCGTCGCCGAGCAGCATCGCGTCGAAGTCGACAGTCGCCTCGGAGAGAACCTCGCGTGCGTCCCACTCAACGTTGTCATAGTCAGGAACGAGCGGCTCAAAAAGCCCATGTGAGACCAGTGCCGCATGCGTGGCGTCATGGGGGGCGAACTCGTAGTCAAGCTCATCGCGACGCGAGCGGGGCACGAAGTCGAGGCCGTAGAAGGCGGTGTCACCGACTACCACGGGCTCGCTGCTGAGCCGAGTCGCCAGCCCCATCGATTCGAAGAGGTCCAACCACTGGCCGTGACGGGTCGTCTCGTGGTTGCCGACGACCGCGAGGAAGGGAATGTTCGCTTCGTTTAGCTCACGGAGGACGGACAGGGTCCCGAGGAGATCGGGAAGGCCAGGGCGGCGGTCGTGAAAGAGGTCGCCCGCGTGCACGACTGCGTCCACCCCGTCTTCGATCGCATCGTCGATTACCCGCCGAAACGCGTCGAGAAAGTCCTGCCGTCGTTCGGACAGGTGGTACTGCTGGTACCCGAGGTGGGTGTCACCGGTGTGGATCACCCGTGTCATTTCCCTGGGATTGTCCGGGGGACAGTAAAGACGTGTCGCGACCGGGGTGAAACTGGTCGCTAGCTTCGCCGCAGGCCGTCGTGCGGTCTCCGTTCGAATGCCGCGGGGAGGAGAGCGACACATCGGGTACGGCACCCCGTCCCCACAGCGGTGGCCGTCCACAGAGCAAACTGTTCGCCGCCATGGAGACTCGTGGACTTCCTCCTTGCATCGACCTGAATAGCCGGCGCTTCCGGGCAAGCTGATCCCATGCTCGCCACGAGCGGCTGGGTCAACGGAAATGAGCAGCGAGTGGACATGCCCGAGGAAGGGCGGTCTCTAGACTGTCGCCCCTGGATCTGTGAGGCGTTGCAGAGTTACTCAATGGCGAGGGTGTAGACGCGCTTGCGGGCGTCGGTAAATGAGAAGCGTGAGTTGACGACCTCGCACTCCTCGAGCCGGGAAAGGGCATAGCGGACAGTTCGGGCGGGGAGAAGCGTCTCCTCAGCGAGTTGAGACTGAGTCAGTCGGTCGTTGTACTCAAGCGCTTTCGCGACGAGTTTCGCGCTTGGGGGAAGCTCGCGGACCGCATCCCACCCCTCAGCGTCACAGTCGGCGTCGGTCTCTGTAGTACTCATTGGAACGTCGTGAGGGATGCCAGGTAATAATATTTACTATCGTGTATGATTACTCGCACGCATTACTTACACACAAAGAGAAACGGGCGGGAGAGCGTCTCTCGGCAGGTATTTTGGCCCCTACGAGAGTTGGAACGACCCGAAGCCTCTTGTGAGCCGGCGCACTACGAAATGGTAATGACCGATACCGTCGACGACGTCGATCTCCCCTATGAGGAGGAGGCCTCTCAGCAGGACAAAATCGAGTCGTTGCGCGAGCGGCTGGACATCCTCGAGGCACAGAACGAGGAAATGCGTGACAAACTACTCGACGCCAACGCGGAGAATAATAAGTACCAGCAGAAGCTCGAGCGGCTCACCCACGAAAACCAGAAGCTCAAGCAATCACCGCTGTTCGTCGCCACCGTCCAAGAGGTGACCGACAACGGCGTCATCATCAAACAGCACGGCAACAATCAGGAGGCACTCACCGAGGTCACCGCAGAGATGCGCGCCGAGATCGAACCGGACTCGCGGGTCGCCGTCAACAACTCGTTGTCAATCGTTAAAGTACTCGATGACGAGACCGACGTTCGGGCTCGCGTAATGCAGGTCGAGACGAAACCGGACGTCAACTACGAGGATATCGGTGGCATCGACGAACAGATGGAGGAGGTCCGCGAGACCGTCGAACTCCCGTTGAAGCATCCGGAGATGTTCGATGAGGTCGGCATCCAGCCCCCAAGCGGCGTCCTCCTGTACGGCCCGCCGGGGACCGGAAAGACGATGCTCGCGAAGGCAGTTGCCAACCAAACGGACGCGACGTTTATCAAGATGGCCGGCTCCGAGCTCGTCCACAAGTTCATTGGGGAGGGCGCGAAACTCGTGCGAGACCTGTTTGAACTCGCGCGGCAACACCAGCCGGCGGTCATCTTTATCGACGAGATCGACGCTATCGCCTCAAAGCGGACCGATTCGAAGACCTCCGGAGATGCAGAGGTCCAGCGCACGATGATGCAGCTACTCTCCGAAATGGACGGCTTCGAGGAGCGCGGCGACATCTCCATCATCGCCGCGACCAACCGGTTCGACATGCTCGACCGTGCCATCCTCAGGCCTGGTCGGTTTGACCGCCTCATCGAGGTGCCCAAGCCGGACGCCGAGGGGCGCGAGCTCATCTTCCAGATCCACACCCGCGATATGAACATTTCCGAGGACGTCGACTTCGCGGCGCTCGCCGAGATGGCTGACGACGCCTCTGGGGCAGATATCAAGGCCGTCTGCACTGAGGCGGGAATGTTCGCTATCCGTGAGGATCGCACAGAGATCCGGATGGCCGACTTCGAGAACGCCTGGGCGAAGATCCAGCAGGGCGACGACGAGGACGAAGAGGTCTCGAAGACCTTCGCTTAGGCACAATACAACGTCGCGTTCGTTGTTCACCTCCGGCGTGTGAACTGGTCTGGTCCCCTAATCAACAGCGTGAGACTCGACTCTGCATCTGGGCGGTGAATCCGAGGACGCCGGTCAGTCGTCGGCCGCCGCTTCAGCCTCACCAGTCGCGGCAGTGTGGGCCACGTCTTCGAGGTACTCGTCAGCGTCGATAGCCGCCTTCGCGCCCATTCCGCCGGCGGTGACGGCCTGCTGGTAGTGGAAGTCGACCACATCGCCGGCGCCAAAGATGCCCGGCACGTCTGTCTGGGTCTGGCCGCCGCCGCGGCCGCCCTTGGTGAGGATATACCCCTCCTCGTCCGTCTCGACGCCCGTCTCTTCAAGATAGTCGGTGTTCGGCGTGTGTCCGATGGCGTAGAACACCGCGCCGACGTCGAAATCGTACGTCCGGGTCTCAGGGTCGTCGAGCCTCTCAGAGGGGTACCCCTCGGGATGCTCAGCGAGGGTAACGTGGTCGACGCCGTCCTCTGGCGAGCCGTGGATTTCGAGCAGTTCGGTGTTACGGTGGATTTCGATCGTGCCGGCGTCGACTTTCTCTTGAACGCGGTCGATCCAGTAGTCCTCGGCACGGAACCCCTCGCGTCGGTGGATGATGTGGACCGTCGAGGCGAACTTGGTGAGGAAAGTCGCCTCTTCCATCGCTGCATCGCCGCCGCCCACTACAAGCATCTCCTCGTCACGGAAGAACGCGCCGTCGCAGGTCGCACACGTCGACAGGCCGTAGCCCATTAGTTCGTCCTCGCCGGGGACGCCCAGGGTTCGCGCGCTCGCTCCCGAGGCAGCGATGAAGGCGTCACAGGTGTAGACAGTGCCGTCGCGGAGCTCAACGCGGAAGGGGCGCGTGGCGTCGTCGTGCCGCTCTCCGCTCGGCTCCCCCGTCGAGCGTGGCTCGACACGGTCCACGTCAACGACGACCCCGTGATCGATTTCGGCCCCGAATCGCTTCGCTTGTTCTTTCATATTATTCACGAGGTCCGGCCCGGAGATGCCCTCGGGAAACCCAGGGTAGTTCGCCACGTCAGTCGTGAGCGTGAGTTGGCCACCTGGTTCGACCCCCTCAAGAACGAGCGGATCGTTGTTTGAACGGGCTGCGTAGATGGCGGCGCTGAGGCCAGCGATCCCCGTACCGGCGACGATGAGTCTCCGATGAGAGTATTCGGTCATACTTTTTGGTAGCCTGCCGTGGCCTATCTAGCTTGCGCCGTCTGTCGCGGGGGACACACACCGCGACCGAAACCCGCAAGCACGCGACCCCCGAACCCGGACCATGCACGAGGGGCGGATCCCGCTCGCCGAACTGACGGGCGGGTTCGACATGCAAGCGACTGTCGAGTCCGGACAAACGTACCTGTGGGACCGCCTCGACGGCGACATGTTCGAGGACGACCACGCCTGGGGCGGCGACGGCTGGTACCAGACTGTCCTACCAGAATCATTCACTCCGTCGGGCGAACCGGAGGTGCTCCGGGCACGCCAGGCTGCAGAGGCTCTCGAATGGCAGTCATCGACCCCGAACGCGCCGGAGCTGCTCACCCACCTCTTGCGGCTTGACGATGACCTCGACGCGGTGATGGGCGCGTGTCCGAATCTCCCGCTGCTCACGCGTGCGTTCGATGAGTACCGAGGGATGCGGCTTGTCCGCGACCCCGGATTCGCCTGTCTGATCTCGTTCATCTGCTCGGCACAGATGCGTGTCGAGCGAATCCACGGGATGTGTACCCGGCTCGCTCGCGAGTACGGCGAGCCGGTCACCTTCGACGGCGGGACCTACCATGCCTTCCCGACGCCAACGGCGCTCGCGGCGGCAACAGAGGCAGACCTGCGCGACCTCGCGCTGGGCTACCGGGCGCCGTACGTCCAACGAACCGCCGAGATGGTCGCCGGCGGCGAAGGCCATCCCGACGCCGCGCGCGAGTTAGAGTACGAGGCCGCTCGCGAGTACCTCACCCGGTTCGTCGGCGTCGGCGAGAAGGTGGCCGACTGCGTGCTCCTTTTCTCGCTGGGCTTTCTGGAGGCCGTCCCGCTCGACACCTGGATCCGGACGGCCATCGCCGACTATTACCCTGACTGCGACCGAGGGGGCTACGCAGAAACGTCACGGGCGATTCGAGAACAGTTCGGCGGCCAGTACGCAGGCTACGCGCAGACGTACACGTTCTTTCATCTCCGGACAGGCGGAGAGTAGTCCCCATCGACGAGGTTACGGCGAATCCGGCAGCTATATCTGAACGTTTCTGCAATCAAATGCATGGTCGAAGCAGCGGTCATCGACGCGTTAGCCCTAGTCATCGTCGCCGCTGCAGGGGGCGCGTTCGGCGCGGCGCTGGGCGCGCTTCCGTCGTTTACTTTTGTCGGCTTCCTCGTGGTTGTTGGCGAGACATACAAACTTGCGGCGCGGACCCTCGTAGCCGATGCACCCGCTATGGGAATCGGCCTCGTCGACTCGCTCGCTTTCGGGCCGCTCTTCGGTCCACACGTCGCTTTCGGCGGCGGCGCGGCCGCGGCGGCGTATCTTGCAAAGCGCGGCGAGATGCCCGTCGAGGGGTTCGGCTACCATCCTGCCAAGCGCGTGACCACTGGTCTCGGTACCCGTCCCGATGTTCTTGCCGTGGGCGCGGCATTCGGGGCATTCGGGCATCTTGTCGCCACGGCGTCGGAGACACTGTTACTCCCAACGGATCCGGTCGCGCTGGGCGTCGTTGTCTCGGCGCTCGCTCACCGAGCCGTCTTCGGCTACAGTCTGGTGGGCGCGCGCAGCGATCTCCTCGATATGGGCGTGGCGACGGACGGCGGCCGTCGGGTCGAGCCGTGGCTCCCCTATATGTCCGCGTGGCCAAACGTGATGGGGCTGGGGCTCGCCGTCGGCGCGCTCGGCGGGTTCGTCGCCTACCGGACGGCAAGTCCGTTTCTCGCGTTTGGGTTGTCGGTCGCAATCCTTGTTTTCGTCAACAGCGGCGTCGAGCGGATCCCAGTGACCCACCACATTACCCTACCGGCGAGCACAGCGGTCCTGGCGGCGATTCCGGGCTCCATCGGGACGCTCACGCCCGCGGTCGTCGCGGCAGCAATACCGCTGTGGCAGGCCATCGCTCTCGGCGCGGGATTCGGGCTCCTCGGCGCGGTCGTCGGCGAACTCGCCCAACGCGTCCTCTATGCTCATGCAGAGACGCACCTCGATCCGCCAGCGGCAAGCATCGTCGTCACCGCGTTCGTCGTCGCCGTGCTCGCCGTCGCCGGCGTCTTCCCGGGAGCAGTGTGGGTGCCGACCCCGTGAGCGGTGGAGTTATATGAGCGTTCATTCAATCATACCTATGACGGTTTCGACTGAGCGGCTGGAGCGACTCGTTGAGGACGGCGCGAGCGGTTGTGGAACGACCCTGGCGGAGTGTGAGGCGCAGCTCTCGGCCGCTGCGGCCGAGGCAACGGCCCCGGAGGGTGACGTGGCAGCACTTGCTGCGCTGGCCAACGAGACACGTTATGAGCTCGTCCGGCTCCTTCATATCGCGGGTGAGGAGCTGTGTGTCTGTGAACTAACCGCCGTCGCCGAGGTGAGCGACAGCGGCGTGAGCCACGCGCTCCGCAAGCTCCGCGAAGCCGGTCTCGTCACCGCCCGCAAGGAGGGCCGATGGAAGTACTACCAGACGACCGACCGTGCTACGGCGCTCATTATCGCGCTGGAGGGGACGAAATGAAACTCGGGTTCGTCTGTGTGCAGAACGCCGGGCGCTCGCAGATGGCAAAGGCCTTTGCTGAGCGCGAGCGCGAGCGGCGGGAACTGGACTGGGAGCTCATCACTGGTGGTACACGTCCCGCAGACGCGGTCCACCACGAGGTCGTCGCCGCGATGCGCGAGGTCGGAATCAACCTCGCGGACCGGACCCCGCGTGAGGTGAACGACGCCGAACTCGCGGACTGCGACTACGTGGCGACGATGGGCTGTTCGACGCTCTCGCTGCCTGATACTGTTGAGGCACGCGACTGGGCGCTTGACGATCCCGATGGGAAGTCGCCGGAGGCGGTCGCCCGCATCCGCGATGAGATCGAGGAGCGGGTGGTCTCGCTGTTTGACGAGGTCGAGGCCACACTCGGCGGCGCCGTCGATTAGTTTCTTTCCGCTGGAGACGCGATCCTGAGTCATGAGCGATGACGAGCGAGTCCGTGCACACGTCTTTGTCTCTGGGCGCGTCCAGGGCGTCTACTACCGGGCGAACACGCGCGACACAGCGCGCGACCACGGCGTCGACGGCTGGGTTCGCAACCTCGACGACGGCCGCGTCGAGGCGGTCTTTGAGGGAGAGCGGGATGCAGTCGAGTCACTGGTCGCGTGGTGTCACGATGGCAGTCCGCGCGCAGCCGTCAACGACGTCAAGTTGGAGTACGGCGACACGCAGGGCGTCGAGGGGTTCGAAATCCGACGTTAGGGGTGGACGACCCGCTCGACGGCCGCGTCACGGAGCGCCGCTCCGTCGACGCGGGCCAGCTCAGTATAATGTTCCCGGACGAGCGTGGCGAGCAGCTGGTCGACGATCGCGTCGACGCTCGGATCCGGTCCGAGCGCTGCAGTCGCGGCCGCGACCGCGTCGGGTGTCGCGTATCGGTTGACGAACGCTTCGGGGGTGAGCTGGGCGGGCGGAGCGGACGACTCCGCGTCGCGGATGAGCGCCTGGCCGCCGTCCTTCCGACGGACGAGCGTCCCCGCTGCCGGGCCGTCGTACCAGGCCGACGTGGGCACCTCGTGGCGAGCCGGTTGGAAGTGACGAGCCGGCACCTCGCGGTCGAAACTGTTGACTGGGTCAAGACCGAGCCGGTCAAAAGCGGTCGTCGCGCGGTCGACCGACAGGCGTCCATCGGGACCACACACGTCGAGCCCGAGAAACGTCGGAAGACGGTCCCAGTCGTAATCGATGCCCTCGTGACGGGTCGCCACGCCGAGAAACTCGTAGTCGGTCGGCGACGCGATAGCGGTCTCGAATGTGGTACGGTCGAACCGCTCACGCACCCATCGGACCGCTGCGCCGACACCGAGCGGTTCGCTCCACGGCTCGAACCACTGGCTGTCGTCGCCGAACTCGATCCCCTGAGTGGTGACGCGGAACCGGAGCGACCCTCCGGAGACGTGCTCTTGAAGCCAGAGATGCCCACCGTCGAGCAGCGAGTCGGGAGCGTCGGCGACGAGAGGGGTTTCGGGGAACGGCTGCATGCCGGAGGCAGCACCGCGAGCGTGAAAGGGCTTGGCCGAAACGTTCAGGTCCGTCGACGGCGAGCCGCCTGCATGACCGAGCCCTCCACGGAGTCACCGCTGGGCGACCACGACCGCGAGCGTGGCCCGGACGAGGCGTTCTGTCGAAACTGTGGGAGCGTCATTGCCGTCAAAGCCGAGATCTGTCCGGACTGTGGCGTCCGCCAGCGTGACCCGCCGAAGTCGGGATTAGACGCCGCACTCGAGGGCGGCAACCCGTTCCTCGCCGCGCTGTGCTCGGCCGTCTTCCCCGGACTCGGACAGATCTACAACCGTGAACTGAAGAAGGGGCTGCTCGTCATCGTCGCCTCGTTCGTCTCGGGAGTGCTGGTACTTGCCTTCATCGGCCTCCTACTGTTTCCGCTCGTCTGGCTCTACGCTGTCTGGGACGCCTACACGGTCGCCGACAATCAAGAACTTGCGGGCGGCGAGCCACGGGACTGAGTTTTTTACCCGACGCCGCGAACCGCGAGTTATGCTATCCAGCGACGAGATGGCGGTCGTCGACGCGAACAGCGAGGCGCTCGGCGTCCCTCGCAAACAGCTGATGGAGTCGTCGGGCAACGCGGTCGCGCGGGTCGTCCGCGAGTACACTGACTCCGGCGACGCCGTCGCGCTTGTCTGTGGCCGCGGCAACAATGGTGGCGACGCCTTCGTCGCAGCGCGGTTTCTGAAAGACCGCCAGGTGACGGTCTACCTGCTCGGCCGGCCCGAGACGATCGCGACCGACATCGCCCAAGAGAACTGGGCGGCGCTGGAGCAGGCTGAACTCAGGGCCGAGGTCGTGCGTGACTCGACGGCACTCGATCTCGGGACGCCAAAGCTCGTTGTCGACGCGATGCTCGGAACGGGCGTCACTGGGGCGTTGCGCGAGCCGGAGGCGACTGCTGCAAAGCGAATCAACGCAACAGACGCGACCGTGGTGGCTGTAGACGTTCCTTCCGGTGTCGACGCCGACACCGGAGAGGCTGCCGGCAGCGCGGTCGAAGCCGACCACGTCGTCACGTTTCACGATCAAAAACCCGGACTTGCCGGTCTCAACGCGTCGGTGACCGTCGCAGATATCGGTATTCCAGCGGCGGCGGAGACGCTCGTCGAGCAAGGAGATCTTCTCCGACTGGGCCGAGTGAGCGACTCGCATAAAGGCGATCATGGGCGCGTGCTCGTCGTTGGCGGAGGACCATACACCGGCGCGCCGGCCCTTGCCGCCTCGGCCGCCCTGCGCGCCGGCGCCGACCTCGTCCGCGTTGCATGCCCGGACGGCGTCGCCCCCGAGATACAGGGATACAGCCCAGACCTCATCGTCGACGGTTTCGACGGGGACTACCTCGAACCTGACCACGTCGAGGACCTGCTGGCGCGTGCAGCCGATCAGGACGTCGTCGTGTTCGGTCCTGGACTCGGCGACGTCGGTGGGACACTGGAGGCCGTCGGCGACTTCTTCGAATCGTTCGGCGGGATAGCTGTCGTTGACGCCGACGCGCTCCAAGTCATCCCTGAGGTCGACACGGCTGCGACGCTCATCTGCACGCCCCACCAGGGCGAACTGGAGACGATGGGTGGCGAGACCGCGAGCGACCCGGTGGAGCGCGCAGGCCTCATCGAGGCATTCGCCGCCGAACTCGGGCACACCCTACTCGTCAAGGGGGCCGTCGATGTCGTCTCGGACGGCACGGTGACCCGACGCAACCGAACCGGCAACCCCGGCATGACCGTTGGCGGGACTGGCGACGTGCTGGCGGGCGCGGTCGGGGCGCTAGCCTGCCGACTCCGACCCCGCGACGCTGCCGCGGTCGGGGCATACGCGAACGGCCGAGCCGGTGACCGCGTCGTCGATGAGCAGGGGTACGGGCTTGTAGCGAGCGATCTCGTCGACGAGCTCCCGCACGCCCTCCGGCGGGCCGACTAGCCCTCTGTCCCGATGATGGACTCCCACAGGGATTCCGGGAGAAACGCGTCGAGATGGTCCATCAGGCGGTGCTCGCTCGTGTTGAGTCCCTCGCAGTTGCGTTCGGCGTCCCCGCGGACACTGACGTGGAGTCCGTCCGGCTTGACGGTTACCTCAAGCGGGAACACCGAACACGCTGCCGGTTTCCAGTCGTGTTCGGCTTGGAGCGCACACTGCCCGTCGTCGTTCAGGAAGTGACATGGGCGACCGTCGATATCGACGTGCACTGCTCTTGCTTTGGGCTCACGACCGATTTTCGGTCGCCCGTCGACGGTCGTTGTCACCGGCTCGGGGTCGACATATTGGGTGAGGCCGGCGAGTTCGGACTCGGCGAGAAAGACCCCACGGTGACAACACCACGTACAGCCATCGACACACTCGAAGGTGAGGGTCGTGTCGAAGTCGACCACGGCCTCTCGCCCAGGGTACACTTCAACGCGCACAGAGTGATATGGTACCGATTGACAATAGCTCTTTCAGCGGTCGTGATCGAGAAACGGAGACTTGCCGAAGGAAGCAGGCACAGTTCACAGCCGGCGGCCAGGCGGCCAAAGGCCACAATCGTCCACAGAGCTAGTTGTACTCGCGCCACCGGTAGCCACATTCGTCCACAGAGCTAGTTGTACTCGCGCCACCGGTAGCCACATTCGGTACACTTAAAAAACCGCGTTGGCGGCTCGTCGGCGCTCGCGGTCTGCTTCAGCGTGTACCACGCACGGCCGTTCCCACAGTCGTCACAGGTCACGTCGTCGTCGGTCGGCTTCCCCTCGAAATTGGCGTCCTCGTCGGACTCGATGACCCCACTGTCACCCTGTTGTTCTGTTGAGGTGTACTGAGCCGCGAGGTCTGCGTCTTTCGCCACAGTCGTTCCGCACGAAGAACAGACCATTCGGTCGCCGTCGGCGTGCATCATCGATCCACAGTCGTCGCAAAACTGCATAGCTGAACTCGCAGAGCTAAGGCAAAAAGCGCGTTCCTCCTACTCTTCGGCAGGCGCGTCGGCGGGGCCACGGTCAGCAACGACGGGGCAGTTCGACACCCGAAAGTGGTCCGTGTCAACGAGTTCCTGAATGGTTGTCCCGGGGTTCGTACACTCGACTACGGGGGGCGCAGCGAAGTGTGAACACCCCTCGCAGTAGCTCCGCTTCGGGACAACGACTCCTTCGTCGGCCGATTCAACGTCCGGTGTGTCCTCGGGGGCTGGCGTGACGTCATCGCCGTCAAGTGCCGCGAATACGCTGTCGTCGACGGCGTCGGTGTCGACATCCATCTCCGCAAACGGATCCTCGTCAGGGGGCTCCTCGTCAAACGGATACTCGTCAAAGAGGTCGCCGTCGGCCGATGATTCCGGTCGTCGTGGCTCTGGATCCGTCTCGACGGTCACGGGTTGGTCGTTTGGGTCGCTGGACTCATCCGGGTGGTCGTCGTTCACGACTCGTCCTCCCCGACCAACGTCGGCGTCGATAGGAAGCCACTGCGCCCAGTCACGTCAGCAAAGCTGGCGTCGCAGTGCGGACACCGCGGCTCGGTCAACAGACCGAGGTGGACGGATTCGCCGCAGGCGCCACAGTCGGCTCGTTCGAAGCCACGGGTGGCAGCGAGTCGTTTTAGCTCTGCCAACCGGCCACCAGCCGTGTTCGCACCGGTCGAGTCACGAAGGCGGATGACAGCGGTTGCGGCGCGGCGGAGCCGGTCGGCAAGCGTCTCTAGCCGGTCGTCGTGGGACTCTGTCGTTGTCTCAACGGCCGTAACCTGCGATTCGAGCGCCGCGAGGTCATCCTCCAGCGCGGTGAGGCGGGCCTCAAGATCGTCGACTCGTTCGAAAGCCTCGTGATCGGCGGAGGCCTTGCGGTCTGTCTCTCGTTTTACTTGAATGACCCGTGACCGGACGTCATCGATTTTCTCGTCGAGTTCTGTTTCCAAAGCAGCGACGCGTGTCTCAAGCTCGGCAGGGTCAGCCTCGGCGTTTAGAACGAGCCGCGTACTCTCAAGCAGGCGTATGAGCAGTGCTTCAGGCTCGGTGTCTTGTGCCGTCGCGCGCTCAGCAAGCCACGCCTTGAGGTCCGGCGGGAGGTCGACGGACAGTGCCTCGCCGTCGGACTGCTCAGTGGCCATTATACCCGACCTAGCCGCTAGTTGGCTGTTAAACGTTGGCCTGACTCGGAGGTTGAAACGGCCATCAACCGTTCAGCGGATTTTTCGCACGTCGCTGATATCGAACCCTGCGTCGCCGATTTCCGTTTCGAACTGAACGATGTCGTCGGCCTCAAGCCGCGAGAGGATGCCTCGGAACTGGCGGACGACGAGCGTCCGCGCTCGCGTCGACCCGCCCGACTCCCATTGGAACATGAATGTTCCGTCGGCGGCATCGATGAGTTGGCCGTGACGCTGGTTGTCGAGCGTCTCATGATTGAGCAGGACAAGCACTAATCCGCCCCACTCGTATGCGGCTCGCGAGAGGCCTTTCATCAGCTTCGGGATATCCGCCCACGACAGCTCCGCGCCGATCGCGCTGATGAGGTCGGTGAGCGAGTCGATAACTACGAGGCTATCGTCGGCATGGTCGGAGAGGACGTCGCCAAGCGCTTCGGGAACGGTCGTGCGGTCATCGTCGCCACCCAGGTCCGCTATCGAGGCGGTCCGTGCGGCGTACCACTCGCGGGGAACTGGCGAGAGGCGGAAGTACTCCGGCGAAAGATCGTGATATGACAGGGCATCGCCGACGCCAGCGACGATCTCCTCGTCCATGAGGAAGTCGATCTCGCGGGTCAGCCGCGCCTCGCCGTCGGTAAAGGACACATAGTGGACTGCCGGGGCAGGCGTCACGTCCCCGCTCCCACCGTAGTAGAGGTCAAACAACTCCCGGTCGGCTCGCGCGAGTGCATTCATCACCGCCGCCGTGTACATGAACTCCCGCGCACCGGCGCCGGCCTCGCCGGAGAGTACGACAAGACTTCCCGGCGGGGCGCCGCCACCGAGCGTGGTGTCGAGCCGCCGGATACCGAACGGGATTCGATCCATACGCGTGACTCCGCCGGCCATAACTTAAAAACCCGGTCAGGCACACGTACAGAGCCGCAGGCTTGTGGGTTACCGGCCATGGTCACTCGATGCGCGCACCGGTCGTCGAAATGTCAACGACACGGACGGTCCCCTCGACGTCTGCCGCGTCAAGCGCTGCCGCGCCGCGTTCGCGGGCCGCACTCGCCCGCGCGGCATCAGTCAGTGCATACACCGCCGGCCCCCACGAGGACTGGCCGACTCCCGACAGCGCGGTCGCACCGTCGAGTGCCTCGACTATGTCGCCTGCTGGTGGCCGGTACACCCCACCTTGGACGTCGGCGTACCACGCACCGTTGAGCCGGCCGAACTCGGCCACCGCACGCCCGAACGCGGCGAGATCATCCGTCGCGGCCGCCGGGAGCAGTCGCCGGCTCAACAGCGCCGCAAGGTCGTCGGCGACGTTCGGGTCGGCACGCTCAACAACGGTTCGCATGGACGCGTCCTCCTGTTCACCCGATCGGCCCGTCTCAACGTTGGGAAGCACCAGCAGTGCGCGCCACTCGTCCGGAAGGTCGTGGTGCGCGGCGACCGGCGGCACCGTCCACGCGCCGTCTGAAGGCGGCGCCGTGGTGAACCGCTCGGTTGGATGCCCAGCATCGACGACGAAGCCGCCTTTCTCGAACGTCGCGACGCCGACACCGGACCGCCCACCCCGCCCGAGTGTTGGCGCCCGTTCGCGGACCCGTGGTGTGCGGTCGTACGCGCCCGCCACGGCTGCCAGAGTCGCAAGCGCGATCTGCGTCCCGGAGCCGAGCCCGACGTGGCGCGGGAGCGTCGCCTCGACATCGAGGTCGGCGCCAGGGACCCCAAGCAGGTCACAGACCCGCGCGGCGTACTCGGCGACGAGCGGGTCGTCACAGACGACGCGGTCCGCCCGCGCCGCGGTCAGGGTCACCCGCGGCTCTGCGAGCCCGAGCCCGACACCACCGTAGAGCCGTTCGCGGGCGAGCGAAAGATTCAGGAAGCCGAAGTGGAGCCGGCCCCCCGCCGAAACGCGTGTCACATCTGGATATTCTGCGCCGCGGTGTTGCCGGTTTCGGCGCCGGTAACTCGTGGCGACTACGGTCCAGCCGTTCGGCTCCATCAGACCAGCGCGTTCAAACCCTTTGGTGGGGAAACACCGCTAATGAGTGACGATGCGGAAGACGCAGGCGACCGCGACGACAAGGACGGATGGCAAGAGCCGGATCGCGAGGAGTTCAGCCACGACCCCCTCAAACACACCCACGTACGAGCGGGTATGACCGTGGGCGAACTCGTCGATGGCTACGGTGAGGCGGGGATCGGCGCGGCAGACGTTAACGCGGCTGCCGACATCTACACCGAGATGCTCGCGGACGACGAATGTACTGTATTCCTCTCGCTTGCGGGTGCGATGGTGCCGGCTGGGATGCGTCGGATTATCGCCGACCTGATCAGAGACGGCCACGTCGATGCGCTGGTGACCACGGGAGCTAATCTCACTCACGATACCATCGAAGCCATCGGCGGCAAACACCACCACGGCCGCCCCGAAGCCGCCGGAAAGACTCCCCGCGAACACGACGAACAGCTCCGCGATGAGGCGGTTGATCGCGTCTACAATGTCTACCTCCCACAGGAGCACTTCTCACTGTTCGAGAAACATCTCCGCGAGGCGGTGTTTCCGCCGCTGGAGGCCGAAGGAACGGTGAGCATCGCCGACCTGACGCGGGAACTCGGCCGTGCAAACGCCGCGGTCAACGAGCGTGAAGAGATCAAAGAGCGGCCGGGCGTCGCAGCGGCCGCTTACCAATCGGACGTACCGATCTACTGTCCCGCGGTCGCCGATTCCGTGCTCGGCCTCCAAGCATGGATGTATGCGCAGACATCCGAGTTCGCGCTCGACGCCCTCGCAGATATGACGCCGCTCACAGACCTCGCGTACGACGCCGAACGAGCCGGCTGCCTGCTCATCGGCGGCGGCGTCCCGAAGAACTTCACGCTCCAGACGATGCTCGTGACGCCGACCGCCTACGATTATGCCGTACAGATCACGACCGACCCGGACCACACTGGCGGGCTCTCGGGGGCGACGCTGGATGAGGCACGGTCGTGGGGGAAACTCGAGAAGGAGGCGCGCAACGCCACCATCGTTGGCGACGCGACCGTCTTCCTTCCACTGTTGGTCGCGACGGCGCGCGAGCGTCTCGAAGGCTAATCGGGGAACAACTCCTCGCGCGCCTCGATTGCATCGATGCGCGCCACCTCCGTGCCGCTGAGCGACAGTGCCCGCGCCGCGAGGTTCGCGCGGAGGTGCTCGCGTGAGGTGGCTTTCGGCACTGTCCGCACGCCCTTTGCATGTAACCATGCCAGGGCGACAGCCGCCGGGCTGGTCTCGTGGGCAGCAGCGACCTCGCGGACGGGCGCGAGGTCAAGCGCCCGGCCGGCGGCCAGCGGCGAGTACGCTACCAGTTCGTGGCCACGCTCGCGGGCGTCGGCAAGCGCGTCTGTCGGACGGTGGAGTGGATGGAACTCGACCTGGTTCGCAACGATCGGTGCGTCGAGGTGGTCGCATGCCACCGCGATATCCGCCGGCTCGAAGTTCGAGACCCCGACGTGTTCAATCAGTCCGGCCTCGCGCAGTCGGTCGAACGCCGGCAGGGTTTCAGCGGGGTCGTACGCCTCAATCGGCCGGTGGACGTACAGCAGGTCGATCACGTCGAGCCCGAGGCGGTCGAGGCTTTTGCGAGTGGTTGCCACTACGTCATCGGGTGCGAGGTTCGTCGCCCACACCTTCGTTGCGACGAGTAGGTCCTCGCGGGCGACGTCGCTGGCAGCGGCCGCGGTCCCGACTACCTCCTCGTTTTCGTAAATCTGCGCAGTGTCGAGGTGGCGGTAGCCGAGCTCGATGGCGCGTTCGACGACGGCCGAGTCGTCGATGCCCATGGTGCCGAGCCCGATGGGTGGAAGCTTCATGAGAGTCAATCGTGGGCCGGGCGGCCTAACTCCACCGTTCGTCGCCGAAAACTGGCGGGGCGGGGCGCTCACCGATCGGTCGGGTCCTCGCGCTCCGTCACGGAATTCACGAGCCGTGAGCTGAACGGGAAGCTATCGGCGGTCCGACGTGCGACGATGCTGAACCGGACGACGTACGCACTCAACAGGAGGAACGGCGAGAAGCCGGCGGCAATGACCGCTGGGACGAGGACCCGCAGCGTCGAGACGGGCAGCGGCGGCGCCGTCCCTGGCGCCGTATACACCAGAGTCAGCCCGACAGCTGCGAGCTGGACCGGAATGCCGAGATACAGCAGGAACCGCGCCAGCTCCGCTACCTCGGCCTCGATGAACACCGTCTTGAACAGCCGGCCAGCAACTTCAATATGTTGGAGGGTTTCAGCGAGCCGCGCCAGCGGCTCGGCGGCCCCCTCGGCAAACTCGTCGCCGTGGTCCCACTGCAGATGCCACGCCCGGTAGACGGCGTTCTCGTAGTCGGCGTTCAGCGACACGAACAGCGCGTGCTTGACGCCACTCGACGGGCGTGTCAACACCCCGATGACGTACGAGCAGTGGGTCTGGAGATCCGTGATCAACTCATTGAGCTCTTCGCGTGCCATCCGGGTGCGTCCCTCTAACTGCTGGACGCGGAGTGACTCCAGCGAGCGGTCAACTTCACGGTACAGCATCAGAAAGAAGGCATCCGGCCGCACCGGAATGACGCTTTGGCCGACGGCACCCCCCACGTCTTCACGGTAGGCGATGGTCTCGTTGATTTTACGCCGGATCTCTCCCGGAGACTCGAGTCGGCGGCCAAGCACGAACTGGCTCAGCGAGGTGACAATGGCGATAAGCGTGAAGTTCGCCGCAATGAGCGCGAACAGCAGGAACAGGATCGGCGTCTCCTTGCGGAACGGGATTCCGCCGAGAACGACAAGCGCTGCGAGCACGGCCGAGAGTCCGACGAGCGCGACCCCGGTGACGAGTACCCGGTCACCAGTCAACAGCAGCCACTCGATGGGATCGTAGCGAAACAGCTCGAGTTCGAAAGCGAGCGAGGACTCCCGTCGCTCCGTTGTGCTGTTGTTGCTCATCCGCTACCACTGGTGGCGGTCACGGCTGCTCCGAACGGCGGCCCGGAAAAGAAGCTTCGGTGCAGTTCAGCGGTGGCGGTGCCGGCATCGGCGCGGTCACTCCTCGCGGACAAGCGCATCGTCGCCGTGGCGTGCACGCAGGTCGCGGAGGTAACCGCGCTGTTCGACCTGCCGTGGCGTCGGCTCGGCGAACGCGGTGGCGAACATCTCGTCCGGGTCCGCCTCGGCCGCGGCGAGGTGGTCGACCGCTGCGGCCATCCGGTCTTCGTTTTCGGCCTCGATACGCTCGACCGTGGCGTCGTCGAGGTGCCCTTCGCGGCGGAGGTACGTCTCCAGCCGGTCGATGGGGTCGACGCGGCGCCACCGTTCGACCTCTTCGTCGTCGCGGTATGCGGAGGGATCATCCGCCGTTGTGTGTGCGCCGTATCGGTATTCGACAGCCTCGATGAGCGTCGGTCGAGCCGCGCCCTGCGGATCAAGCGCCTTCTCCCGGGCCGCCCGCGTCACCTCGTAGACGGCGAGCGGGTCCATTCCATCGACTTGGACGCCCTCGAAGCCATAGGCGTCGGCCTTCTGTGCGATCGTGTGTGAACGCGTCTGTTCCTCGCGTGGCACCGAGATCGCCCACCCGTTGTTGTGACAGAAGAACACCGTCGGTGTGTCGAAAACGCCGGCGAAATTGAGCCCCTCGTGGAAATCACCCTCCGACGTGGCGCCATCTCCGAAATGGCAGACGAACGCCGTGTCGTCGTCCCGATAGCGCGCGGCCATTGCCATCCCCGTTGCATGCGGGATATGATCGCCAATGCAGATGTTGAGCGGGAAGACCTGCTCGTCCACAAGCGGCGGGGTTCCGGACTCGTGGCCCGCCCAGTAGTGGAGGTACCTGGGGGGAAAGCCACGGACGATGGGTACCGCGTGCTCCCGGTACTGGTAGAACACCCAGTCGGCGTCCGCAAGCGCATACATCGATCCGAACCCGGACCCCTCCTGCCCGGCCATCGGTGAGTATGTCCCGATGCGGCCCTGCCGCTGGAGGCTCACCATCCGGTCGTCGAAGTGCCGTCCGAGCTTCATGTCCGCATACAACGACAACAGGTCGGCGGGCGGAAGGGTTGGCTCATAGCCGCTGGAGAGGGTACCATCAGGCGCGAGGAAGCCGATCCGGTCGTCGGATGCACGCTCAAGCAGGGCGCGGCGCTCGCGACTGTCCATATTTCCGACTGCGACCGAAGCGTCATAGTTCTGCCCCGACCGGCAACACTCTTGTTCCGGGAGCGGGTAGTAAGGGTTGCCGATGACGAGCACACGGGCCGAGTCGGTATAGGCTCCCGGCGGTGACGAGCCCTATGAGTGCCGAGGCCAGCTTTCTATCCATACATTTGCGAGGAGAAGCGCACGAACGTCGGAGAATCGCGTCTGTCACCCCCTGAGAGAGGACAGCCGTAATCAGGAGGCGAATGGAGTACACGCTGGGGCGTCACATAGCCCCCATCACTCCGAGGGGTACCTGACTTGAGGTGGGTGGATCCGAGAGACGACTCTCCGTTGCTAACTCGGAGTTTCTGCGGAAACACTTTAGACTCGACAGGAGTAGTGTGCTGAACACAGAGGGTGTACTGCAGTCGAACGCTCCTGTCGTCCGAAGGTACGCTAGCGGCGCTCGCGCGTGGGCGGCGGTTGTCACCTGCACCGCCCGAGGGAGACGTCGTATGTCCCCCGTGCAGAGGACGCCACACCTGTCGATCATTCAACTATCGAAGCTAGATCGAGGGTCCGACCGGCCACTAGAGGTCGAGGAGGTCAGATGCTTCCTCAGTTACGTCGAGTCTCGGGCGTCAGTGGCGATGCCGTCGTGTGGCTGGATTGGGTGTCTAGTTCACCGCTTTCGAGAGCTCAGCACCCGCTTTGAACTTCACGTCGTTCGACAGCTCCGTTGCGCCACCCAGGTGAAGCACCGGCGAGTCGAGCGCCGAGATCAGACACCGGTTCCCGTTCTCCGGACAGGGCGCACCAACCGCCTTGCGCGCCCGCGCCGCGTGTGACTGGACGTCCCAGCAGTACGGCTCCCCCGCACCGCAGGAGGCTCTCATCCCCTCCGGGAATGAGTCGGTGTCGTTGTCCGCGTCGTAGTCCCCCGCGGACAAGGTGATGTTCCCGTACTTCGTGCGGCCTGGACGCTTCCGCAGCACCAGGTCATCCCCGTCCTGGAAGTCGCTGCGTGCCGCCTCAGGAGACACCAGCCCGACCTCACGGACACCCTCGTATACCAATAAGGTCGCCGCATCACGGTAGAGCCCCCCCTCGTCCAGCCGCCAGCCACCGACGAACAACAGCTGGTCCTCGTGGCGAACACGGCAGACGTAGAACAACCCAGGCATCGGGCACGGACAACCGTCCGGAGTTGCCGCGACCGGACACACGAGCGTCGGTGAAACCCCCGCCGCTCCGATCCTGATCTCCTGCCCCCAACGATCCATCGGCGGATCGTTCGTTAGCCGCACCCCATCCTCCGTATCGTCTAGCTTGAGCATCTGCTCGGCACCAGCACCAACCGCCCCACCGGTCACCACCACACTCCCGTCCTCGTTCACGAACCCCGCCACGCCTCTAGTCTTCTTTCTCCGCTCTTCGAGGCGCGCCGACAGCACGTTACGACACGCGAGGTCCCGGTGGATCTCCACCGCGCGGTCGCTCGTCGAACACCCATCAGCGTCCTTCTCACCGAGGAAGTACTCCATGACCCGCTGTGGAGTCAGTTCCGCGTCGACCGACGGCCCACCGTTCCGGACCGCCGAATCCGGCACGGATACCACGAAATCCTCACCGATCGTGGCGTCCCCATCGAGGTACCCGTAGAGTTCCTCGGTCGCATCGAGCAGCCCGTCGTCGTCGCTGTCGAGGTCATCACCCAGCCCATCGGCATCGCTGTCACATGATGCCGCCAGTTCCCTGCACACGGACACACACCGGTCCCACTCGCCGGCCTCGGCGGCCTCGACGGCTCTCGGGACGCTCGACAGTCTGCTCTCGTTGCTCTCGGCGAGTGCCCGGCACCGGTCGTCGGAGCACCGTTCGAGCGCCCGTCGGAGCTGCCGACGCACATCGCCGAACCCACCGGCATACCGCTCGACCGCCCCGGCGTCTTCCTCGGTCGCCGCGGCCCGACACGCCTCCGCGTACACCCAGCAGGCCTCCGTCATATCCAGTATCTCGGCCAACACCACGGCGTCCGTCGGTCCATCCCCATCCGTGTCCCCGGCCCATGCTCCTTCGATCTCAATTGTGAAATTGTACGCCCCGATATGATCGGGATCATCCGATTGAACGGGACTCGTCCGGTTCGACCGCGAAGCGTTGTGGTTCTGTGCGTCGAGACGGCTCGTCGTCGCCCACCCTTCGAGCTCAATCCGTTGCCCGGCAGCCGTCACCGTCGGCGGTACGTTCCGCACGTCGATTGCACTCGACTCGTACAACGGACTCGTAGAGATCTGAACGGCCCCGGTGTAGAGCCCGCCGGGCGATGCCGCCTTCGTCCCGATCGCCTCGCTGGCCGCCCTGTCGACGACCCCGTCGACCGCCGAGCAGCTGGCGAGACCGCCCGCAACGAGGACGCCTCCCGCGGCCAACAGCCTACGTCGCGATACCCCCTGTGCGGTATGTCGGTGTTCGTGACCGGGGTTCTCGGGAGAGTGGTCATTCATAGTATATTATATGTTTTCCGGCACTGCTAGATTGAGGTTGAACTGAACGGAGTTCTTCGATTGGGTTGGAAAG
>CAYZJQ010000013.1:0-16914 GCA_964478805.1 uncultured Halobacteriales archaeon
GAGCAACCCGCGCTTGGAACATGTGGCTCTCGGCGGCCTCCCTGTGAGCTTCCTCTGTCTCCTTGTACGAGGGCACGTGGGCGGCAACGATCTTGAGATCGTCTTCGAGATCGGACTCCAAGCGATAGGATCGACAGTCATCGTCGTTGAGCCCGGCGTAGAGATGCGAGAACGCACCTGTCA
Organism: uncultured Halobacteriales archaeon; assembly: GCA_964478805.1. Taxonomy (GTDB): domain Archaea; phylum Halobacteriota; class Halobacteria; order Halobacteriales; family Haloarculaceae; genus Halosegnis. The sequence goes on from CAYZJQ010000013.1 coordinate 184, forward strand.
CCGCGCGGGCGGCCGACGACGAGCCGCGACGCGCGACCGTCGATATCTCCGGCAACGACATGTCGAGGCCTGCGGCTTCAACGAGTGCCATTGCGGCCGCCGCGAAGCCCGACGACGACGAGCCGAAGCCGATGTTTGAAGGGAAGGAGTTCTCACTCTCAAAGCGGACAGCGTGGTCGAAATCAGCCAGCTCGCGGACGTGCTCAACGACCATGTTGATCCGCTCGGCTGCCCGGCTCTCAACCGCCTCGCCGTCGATGCGGTAGGTGTCTTGTGCGCCGCCCTCCGCGTCAACGTCGGTGAGCCACCTGACGGTCGTCGTCGTGTTCGTTGGCGCGGTGCAGACGCTGATCGAATCATGGTACGGCAGCCGAAGCTCCGGATCGCGCATCCCGTGATATTTGACGAGCCCTTGGATCGGGTGGGCTCGTGCGGTCGCCTTCATGCTCATAGATCGGTATGGCGGTCGGTTGCGGGTTAGGCGTTCCGGATCAGCGACCGCGGCCAAATCCGACCGGGAGCCAAGGACAAAACCGATAACAAGAGTTTTGGGCGGAGTCACCGAACCCTCGGTAAATGACTGAGTACACCGTCGAGTTCGTCGGAACCGACGAGACGATCACGGTCTCCGACAAGGAAACCATCCTCAGTGCCTGTCTGGATGAGGGTATCGCACAGGAGTACTCCTGTCGCGTCGGGATGTGTCTGGCCTGTTCAGCCGAGATCATCGAAGGCGATGTCGCCCAACCGGCCGCCCGCGGCTTCACCGAAGACGAGAAAGAAAACTACGCGCTCACCTGTATGGCGCGCCCGCAGTCGGATCTCAAAATTGAGCGCGGCGTTTATCCACCAAGCATCGAAACCGACGCCCCAAGCGGAACCGCAGACGCCGCGCCCGCTGACGACGACTAACTGCCGCTGCCGACGCCGCTACTGCGCTTCGAATCGGTGCCGCACCACATCCGCGTCGTCATCCCATTCAAAATCCCCACCGTGGGCTCTAACAAGCCGCTTTTTGTACGCGTCTAAATCTGCTGATCCCTCACGTTGGGCATCCTCGTCGGTCAACTCCCCCAGCGTGAGCTCCTCGACGGTCGTGACCGCGTAGGTATCACCATCGATCTCGAAGGTATCGCCCTCGTCGGCGTAGGCCTGCCCGCGGGTTAGCTGTGTCATCTCGCCGTCGGCAACCAGTTCCTTGACGTGTCCGTTCGGCAACAGCGTGTCCACATCGATGTGTGCCATGGACGTGTTTTAGCGTCGAACAGCAAAAATATCCGGCTGTGGTCGTTCGGCGGGTCGCCCCCAACCCGCGGGATTCAAGAGCGTCCGGCGACCCACCTGCAACAATGCGTCAGGACCACCTCATCACCGCGACCCAACTCTCGCGGGCCGACATCGAGGCGGTGCTCGACCGAGCGGCGGAGATCGACGCCGACCCCGGGGCGGTCGCCGACCGGTACCGGGAGGCCGTCCTCGCCCTCTGCTTTTTCGAGCCGAGCACGCGCACGAAGATGAGCTTCGAGACCGCGATCAAACGCCTCGGCGGGGCGACTACCGACATGGGCACGGTCGAATCCTCCTCGGTCAAGAAAGGCGAGAGTCTCGCCGACACCGTCCGCGTCGTCGAGGGCTACGCCGACGCGCTTGTGCTCCGCCATCCCAGCGAGGGCGCGGCGAAGATGGCCGCCGAGTTCGTCGATGTGCCCGTGATCAACGCCGGCGACGGCGCGGGCCAACACCCGAGTCAAACGCTGCTTGATCTCTACACCATCCGCGAAAACGTCGGGCTTGATGATCTCTCGATCGGCATCATGGGCGATCTGAAATACGGGCGAACGGTACACTCTCTGGCTGAGGCACTCACCAACTTTGACGTGCGCCAACACTTTATCAGCCCTGAAAGCCTCAAACTCCCGCGTGGCGTTCGATTCGATCTCCACAACTCCGGCGCACAGCTTCGGGAACACACTGTTCTTGAGGAGGTGTTGCCTGAGCTTGATGTGCTCTACGTGACCCGCATCCAGCGCGAGCGATTCCCTGACGAAACCGAGTACGAACAGATCGCCGGCGAATACCAGATCGATGCCGACACCCTAGAGCTGGCCGACGATGATCTCGCGGTGATGCACCCACTGCCTCGCGTCGACGAGATCGATCCTGCCGTCGATTCGTTGTCGCAAGCAACCTACTTCGAACAAGCTCACAACGGTGTCCCGGTCAGAATGGCACTGCTTGATGCCTTGCTGTCGGAGGAAGAGCTATGAGCGACCGCGAACTCCGCGTCTCAAAGATCCGCAACGGCACCGTCATCGACCACGTTTCCGGCGGCCAAGCCCTCAACGTCCTGTCGATTCTCGGCATCGATGGCTCGGCGGGGTTGGGCGTCTCTGTCGTGATGAACGTCCCCAGCGATCGGTTGGGGCTGAAAGATGTGGTCAAGGTCGAAGACCGTGAGCTCAGCCAATCCGAGGTTGATGTGATCTCGCTGATCGCCCCCGAGGCAACGATCAACATCATCCGCGAGTTCGATGTCGTCGAAAAGAACCGCGTCGACCGCCCGGAAACTGTCATCGGCCTCCTGTCGTGTCCGAACCGCAACTGCATCACCAACGCCAACGAGCCCGTCGAAACGAAGTTCGATGTCGTCGACGAGGGCGTTCGCTGCGCCTACTGTGGGACGATCATCCGCGAGGAGCTTGCCACCCATATCGACCCCGAGTAGGTCGCTGCCGTCCGGCCACGCAAAGCCTATTACCCACCCGACACTGAGAGCAGATATGTCCAAGAAAGCAAAACTGCTCGGCGTTCTCGTGGTCATCGCACTGGCATACGTCCTCTTCTCGGGCGATACCGAACCCGTCGAAGTCAACGTCGACGAGTAACCCTCTCGCTCCGTCGGGCGTTTTTAGCCCTCACAGCGCCGGAGAGCGAACCACTTACCCACGGCTGTGACCAATTCGGCGTATGGATGGCATTGTCACGCGGAACGAACCGGAGACCGAGTGGAACGAGTTCGAGCAGGCATTCTATGAGGTCAAAGACGTGACCGGCCGTCCCAACGAACCGATCGCGGGGGCGATCAACATGGTCTCCTGTTTTGGTGATACCGCTGCCGCAGCCGAGAACCCGGATCTCGTCGCTGTCGACAGCGAGGGCCGACCGGCGACCCGTGACCGCGAGTACTTTGATTGGGACTACATCTGTCCAACACACGACGCCTACCGCGAGGGACTGCTTGAGATGATCGCCGACTGTGGGGTCGAACACGACGATGTTCGACTCGACGATGTTGGCTTCCCACGCGATGACTACTGCCGTTGTGAGCGCTGTGAGCGGCGGTTTGCCGACAGCGAGTTCGACGACTGGCGCGCGTGGCGGGCGTCTATGATCACCGAGTTTGTCGCTGCCGCACGTGAGCGCGTCCCGGGTCGACTGTATCTCACACTGTATCCCGATCCTTATCCAGGCCATCTTTCTGCGCGGGCTGGGCTGGATCTCGACGCCCTCGCCCCGTTTGTCGACGAGTTTGTCGTCCCGCTGTATGATCTGGACTACGGCACCACCTACTGGCTGGAGTCGCTCGCCCGCGGGTTCCGAACCGCGTTGGGTGGTGACTATGATCCTGATAACGCCGATCCTGAGCCCCCGTTTTCGATCGAGCTCTACGCGGTCGATGTCGATGTCGACAACCTGATCCAGGCGGCCGAGGTGGCCGGCACCTACGCAACAAACGTGTTTTTCGGCTACGATGCCGCCCAGGCGTCGGCGGCGATTCGGCGACAGGGTGCCGACCAACAGGACGGCGAGACGTACATGCCTGAGTGAGCGGGCGTCGAGCCGGTGAGTCAGTTCGTGTAGTAGTCTGCCCACGCGATCCAGAGACACATCACAGCCGAGAAGCCGAGTATCGCCAGATACAGACCAGTGAGCCCGCCACTAACCCACAGATACATTCCCCCGAAGAGGACAAAGAGAAGCCCGAAGCCGCCGATCCGGGTGCTCTTGAGATTTGGATACGCCGCGAGCCACGCCACAACCCCGTCCTGATCGCGTGTCATCGTGCTCACAGCAACCACCGCCGGTGGGTTAAATTACCCTCTCCGCCGTCGGGGCGGGCTACCGAAGATAGCTGAGATAGTAGATCACGCCGATCCCGAGGATGAACACGAGCAGTGCGAGTCCACCAAGCGCAACCATCAACCTCAGTCCATCATCGGTCTCGGCCGCAGCCTCGTCGGCACTCATTACCGGCTGTATGGCCGCCAGCCGTTTAGCTGATACGTTGGCCGCCGGTCAGTGAACCGTTCGCTCGTCGCTTTCGTCGATGGCCTCGATCGACTCGCTGTTCCCGAAGTTAGGGGTCGTCCCATCGCCGGGGGCCGCCCACGCAACCGCATTGGCGAGCACCTGTTGGATCGATTCGTCGTGATAGATCGGATACGTCTCATGACCCGGCCGAAAGTAGAAGATCCGCCCGTTGCCGCGTCGGTAACAACAGCCCGACCGGAACACCTCGCCGCCCTCAAACCACGAGGTGAAGACGAGCGTATCGGGGGCCGGAATATCGAACCGCTCGCCGTACATCTCTGCGTCGTCGAGTTCGATGTATTCGTCCACCCCGTCGGCGATCGGATGCCCGGGCTCGATGACCCAGAGCCGCTCGGTCTCGGCGGCCTCACGCCATTTCAGCGAACAGGAGCTACCCATCAGTCGGGTGAACGGCTTTGAATAGTGGCCTGAATGGAGGACGATGAGGCCCATTCCCTCGCGGACGCGCCCACAGACCCGGTCGACGATCTCGTCGCCCACCGCATCATGGGCGGCATGACCCCACCACGTGAGCACGTCGGTGTCGTCAAGAACCGCCTCGGTCAGGCCGTGGTCGGGCTCGTCAAGTGTGGCGGTTTGGGTCTCGAACCCGGCTTCGCTGAGGGCATCGGCGATGACGGTGTGAATCCCCTCCGGGTAGACCTCGGCGACGGTGTCGTTGTGGCGCTCGTGCCGAAACTCGTTCCAGACGGTCACCTGTGTCATAGCTGCTCGGAGTCGACCATCAGTGATAGCGTTTGGGCTGTCCTGAAGGTCATTGTACTGCGGTAGCTACCGTGTGCTGCAGCTCGGTGGTGTAGCACAACACACAGCGAGAAACTGTGTTAGTCCGCGTTCGGTGCCAGCGGCTCGGCGGTCTCGGCGTCGACATCCTCCATCGAGGAGGTGATTCCTTTCGCGAGTTCGAAAACAGCTGCTTTGTGGTCGGTCTTCGATTTGTGGATCGATGTCGGCTTGATGCCAAGCGATTCGTACTCAGTAAGATCAACGTTGTCTTCCCACGCTTCACACTGCGTACGTACCTCGGCAAGCAGGCCGTGTAGGTGGATGAGCTCCTGCTTTTTCATGAGCAACAAATCGTAGCGACTGGAGGGTTATAGTAGTATCCTGAGATAGGTTACCATAGGTCGCCCACAATATCTCTCGTCGATTTTGTCGTTACTACCGGGTCAAACGGTCAAAAAACACCGATCAGCACCGAATCTCACGCTGCTCACCGTCCGGCTTGTCGCTTCGACTACTGCACTAATTCGCCGTGATCGAGTTCGAGCAGCTCTTTGTAGCGGTTTCGGATCGTGACCTCGGAGATGTCGGCAACCTCGCCGACTTGGCTTTGTGTGACCTTCTGGTTTGTCAGCAGCGCGGCCGCATACACCGCGGCGGCAGCGAGGCCGACCGGCGATTTTCCGCTGGTGACGGCGGCGTCCTTTGCGGCCCGCAGCAACGCCCGGGCCTCACGTTCGACCTCCTCGTTGAGGTCGAGCCGGGAGACAAACCGCGGCACGTACTGTTCGGGGTCGGCTGGCTTGACTTCGAGGCCGAGCTGTCGGACGATGTAGCGGTAGGTGCGGGTCATCTCCATCTTCTCGACCCGGGAGACCGCGGCAAACTCATCGAGGCTGCGTGGATTGTTCAGCTGGCGGGCCGCCGCATACAGCGCGGCGGTGGCGACGCCTTCGATCGAGCGCCCCGGCAGGAGATCCTCATCGAGTGCGCGACGATAGATCACCGAAGCTGTCTCGCGGACGGCCTTCGGGAGACCCAGTGCCGAGGCCATCCGATCGATCTCGCCGAGGGCCTGTTTGAGGTTGCGCTCCTTGCTATCCCGGGTGCGGAACCGCTCGTTCCAGGTGCGGAGCCGCTGCATCTTCTGGCGTTGATTTGAGGACAACGACTTCCCGTAGGCGTCTTTGTCCTGCCAGCCGATGTTGGTCGACAGCCCCTTATCGTGCATCATATTCGTGGTCGGGGCGCCGACCCGGGACTTCTCGTCTTTCTCGGCGGAGTCGAACGCGCGCCACTCCGGTCCACGGTCGATCTCGTCCTCTTCGACGACCAGACCACACTCCTCACAGACAGTCTCGCCGTGTTCCGTGTCGACGGCAACGGAGCCGTCGCATTCCGGGCAGGTGAGTTCGTCCGTCTCAGTGTCGCGTTCGGGTTGGCGCTCGGTCTCGTCTCTCTCGCGCTGGAAGCGTCTGACGTTGGAATCGGGCATGATATGGTCAGGTACCGGGCCGCGGTTCAGAACGGTATTATCCGTACTCTCTGTTGGTCCGCGAGCAACTTAAATCCCGGGCCGAACCCGTCGGTTGCCGCCTTTCGGGAGGTTCCGACGTCAGTCCCATCGAAACTCTTAGTGCTCGCGCGGAGGACACGATGACATGGTCGACCACGATGAGGTCGAACACGTCGCGTCGCTCGCGCGTGTCGACCTCGACGAGGCGGAGGTCGAGCGCTTTGCCGGCCAGTTCGACGACATCCTCTCGTACTTCGAGGCGCTCGACGAGGTGCCCGAGGTCGAGCCCGAGGCGGAACTGGACAACGTCTTCCGTCCGGATGAGGTGCGCGAAGGGCTCTCTCAAGAGGAGGCGCTCGCGAACGCCCCCGAGACCGAGGACGGCTACTTCAAAGGGCCGAAGGTCTCATGAGTGCGGACGACCCGCTCAACGCCTTCGTCACCCGGACTGAGATCGAACCCAATACGGCTGGCCAGCTCTCGGGGCGCACGGTCGCCGTGAAGGACAACATCTCGACCGAGGGCGTCCGGACGACGTGTGGCTCCGACATGCTCGCCAACTACATCCCGCCTTATGACGCGACAGTTGTGACGCGGCTCAAAGAGGCCGGCGCGACCGTCATCGGGAAAACGAACATGGACGAATTCGGGATGGGGACGACAACGGAGACCTCGGCCTTCGGACCGACAGAGAACCCTGCAGCACCGGGCCACGTTCCGGGCGGCTCCTCAGGTGGGTCGGCCGCCGCGGTCGCTGCGGGCGAGGCCGACCTCGCGCTCGGCTCCGACACTGGCGGCTCGGTACGCTGTCCGGCCGCATTCTGCGGTGTCGTTGGGATCAAGCCCACATATGGGCTGGTCTCGCGGTACGGGCTGGTCGCGTACGCCAACTCCCTGGAGCAGATCGGACCACTCGCCCCCACGGTAGAAGAGGCCGCCGAACTCCTGGACGTCATCGCGGGTCCGGACGAGCACGACGCGACGACTCACGAGCACGGCGAGGAGACGGAGTACGCGAGCGCCGCGAACGGTGACATCAACGGGCTCACTGTGGGCGTACCGACGGAGCTCGTCAACGGCGCGGACGAGAGTGTTGTCGAGCGGTTCGAAGCGACCCTGGGCAGGCTCCGGGCGCAGGGCGCCGAGACGGTCGAGGTGTCACTGCCGAGCGTCGAGACCGCGGTCCAGGCGTACTACGTCATCGCAATGGGGGAGGCCTCCTCGAATCTCGCGCGGTTCGACGGGGTCCGTTACGGTCCGGCCACCGGCACGGAGGGGAACTGGAACGAGTCGTTCGCCGCCGTCCGCGAGGAGGGCTTCGGTGAGGAGGTGAAACGGCGCATCCTTCTCGGGACATACGCCCTCTCCGCAGGCTACCATGACAAGTACTACAAGAAGGCACAGGACGCTCGGGCATGGGTCCGCCAGGACTTCGCGGAGGCGTTCAACACGGCCGACGTGCTCGCCTCGCCAACGATGCCCGTCCCGCCGTTCGAACTCGGAGAAAGCCTGGACGATCCCCTGCAGATGTACCTCGCAGACGCCAACACCGTCCCAGTGAATCTCGCCAACCTTCCCGCGATATCCGTCCCCGCGGGTGAGACCGATGAAGGCCCGGTCGGGCTGCAGTTGGTAGGTGAGGCGTTCGACGAGCGGACAATCATTCGCGCCGCAAGCGCGGTGGAGTAGTCGGGGCGGCCTGGAGTCACTCCCCGTCGTCGTGGAGCGTAGCGAGGATTTCCGGGTCTGTCCGGAACTTGAGAACGTTGTGGACGACGCTGTTGCGGATGTTCGCGATGACATCCCCGTGTTGCTTGTAACACTCGTGGATCCACTGCGACTCCGACTGGCGACTGGGGAACATCATTACTGCCTTCCACTGATACTCGCCATCGGAGAGGAAGTAAAACAGCGTGTTCGGTGAGTCGCGGATGTACGTCATCGCCTCCCGCCACCCCGTTTCGAAGTTCTCGGTGTTGAACTTGAACTCGAACAGTCCGAACACGAAGTACTCCTCGTTGGGGATGACGGCCTCACGAAAGACGCCTTGCTCGCGCATCCCGCGGATCGACTCCGAGACAGTGACGTGGCTCACCTCGATGCCGTGTTTCTCCTCGAGAATGCGCGCGAGATCCCGAGAGGACAACTGCGGGTCGCGCGACAACTCCCGGAGAACGAGTACGTCACGTTCTTTGAATTCCCAGTCGGGGGCGTCGCCGCTCATACCGGACACCACCTGGTGGGTCTACCTGTCGCTTTCGGTCCCTTCATTGGTCTAAGAACGCGCGCAGTTCCGCACGGTACGCTTCCGTACGATCCTCTGGCACCCAATGGAACGACTCGTCGAGCGCGACGACCTCGCCGCCGATTACCTCGGCCAGCCGTCGACCGTAGTCGATCGGCTGCATCACGTCGTTCTCGGCCCACAAGCACAGCAGTTCCGCGTCGATCGCGTCGTACGGGATCTCCGTCGTGTGGTTGGTGTTCGTCGACACAGCGGCTCGAGCCAGCGCGCGCTTGCCCGCCTCGCGCTCCAGCCAGGGATACTTCATCCCGGCGACGAAGTCAGGGTCGGCGTCGCCGTACGCGCCATCGGCGAACGCGAAGTCGAGTTTCGCCTCCAGTTCGTCGCCGCTCATCGACTCGGTCGCTGGCAGCCCTAACTCGGCAATGAACTCGACGGGCCAGGAGTCGTAGCAGACGACGTTCGAGCAGACGAGTTTCCGGACACGCTCAGGCTGGTGTGCAGCGAACCGAAGCGCGACACCACCGCCGATGTCGTGAGCGACGAGGTGACACTCGTCGACTCCGAGTTCGTCGAGCAAGCTGTCGAGCGCCTGCTCTTGGGCGCGGATCGACCGGTCGAATCCCTCGGCGAAGTCGCTGGCTCCGAATCCGACGAGATCTGGGACGATTACCCGGTACCCGTCGGCGAGTCGTGGCGCGATGCCTCGCCAGAGGAACCCCCACGTCGGGATACCGTGGAGGAAGACGACCGGCTCGCCGGCGCCGCGGTCAAAGTGCGCCTGTTCGACGGCGTGGCCGTCGACCTCGACGGTGGCCGTCTCCTGGGCAGTGCACCACCCCTCGTGGGTGGTCAGATCGCCGGCGGTCACGGCTTACAGCCGATCGGCGATAATGTTCTTCTGGATCTCTGAGGTACCCTCGTAGATCTTGGTGATGCGGGCGTCACGGTAGAACCGCTCGACCGGATGGTCAGTGACGTAGCCCGCCCCGCCGTGGACTTGGATGGCGTCGTCCGCGACGTCAACGCTCATCTCGGAGGCGAAGTACTTCGCCATCGATGCGAGCTTCACCGCCTCGTCGTCCTTGCTCTCGTCGACGTGACTCGCGGCGCGGTAGGTGAGCGAACGGGCGGCTTCGACCTGCGTCGCCATGTGTGCGAGTTTGTGGCTGACGGCCTGGAAGTTGTCGATGGTCTGGCCGAACTGTTCGCGCTCTTTCGCGTAATCGATGGCTGCGTCGAGCGCCCCCTCGGCCGCGCCGACGGCCTGGGCTGCGACGCTCGTCCGGCCGGCAGCGAAGAAGTCCATCAGCTGGTAGAAGCCCTTGTTCACCTCGCCGACGACGTTGTCTTCGGAAACGCGCACGTCGTTCAGCTGGATCTCCGCCAGGTCAGAGGCCCTGATGCCGAGCTTGTTGTCGATCTTCGTCGTCTCGAAGCCGTCCCGGTCCGTGGGGACGAGGAACGCGGTAATGCCCTTGTGCCCCTCGCCGGGGTCGGTCTTCGCCATCAGAACGCCCACGTCGGCGACTGTTCCGTTGGTGATCCACGTCTTGTTACCGTTGATGACCCACCCGTCGTCGTCCTTCTCGGCACGCGTCTCCATGCCGGCGACGTTGGAGCCGTGGGCTGGCTCCGAGATCGCCGAGTATGAGGCCGATTCACCGGCGGTGATGCGCGGTAGCCACTCCTCTTTCATCCACTCATCGCCGTACTCAAGAATCATCGACGAGCCGAAGCCGGCCGAGCCGATGGCGCTCCCGATGCCGGGGTCGGCGCGCCACAGTTCCTCGGTGACGATGGATCGTGAGATGGGGTCCATCCCCGCGCCGCCGTACTCTTCCGGAATAGACGGGGCAACGAAGTCCAGTTCCGCGGCCTTCTTCCGCAGCCCCAGCGGGTACGCCTTCGCCTCGTCGTGTTCGCGGGCGACCGGCCGGATCTCCTCCTCGCCGAACTCCCTGACCGCCCGCCGCACGGCCTCGTGCGCGCCATCCAGTTTGAACGTCATAGTCCTACTGAGGATTACGATGTAAAATAACCATCGCCCGAATCCGAACGTTGGTAGACCGACTCCGGTTGTTGCTGCTCGGCGGCCGCCCCGGAGCTACTCTCCGTCAAACTCGGGGCTGCGCGACTCCATGAACGCGGTGGCTCCCTCCTCGTGATCCTCGGTGTCGAAGACGGCCGCCTGCGCCGCGGCCTCGTCGTCCTGTGCGGTCTTGAGGTCCTTCGTCCACCCCTGCGCGATGAGCCGCTTCGAGGTTTCCAGCGCGACCGAGGGTCCCGACGCGATCGAGTCGACGAACTCGGCCGCTTGCTCCTCGAACTCGCCCCCGTCGTAGACGTGATTAAAAATACCAAGCTCGGCCGCCCGCTCGGCGTCCAGCAGCTCGCCAGTAAAGACGAGCTCTTTGGCGACATTCTCGCCGACGAGTCGGGGGAGCAGGTATGAGGTACCGGAGTCGACGGCGAGGCCGACCTGCCGGAAACCAAACCCGATACGTGCCCGGTTGGAGGCGACGAGACAGTCGCAGGCGATGGCGAGGTTTCCGCCCGCGCCGAACGCCGCGCCGTCGACCTTCGCCACTGTCGGGCGGTGGAACTCATACACCCTGCGGATAGCCCGCGAGGTGACTTGCTGGATGTTGCGTACGGCGTCGTGCAGCGGCATGTCGCCGGTCATCCGCTCAAGCATCGAGTTGATGTCACCACCGGCACAGAAGGTACCCTCCTGTCCGGTGACGACGAGACAGCGCACGTCCGAGCGCGCCTCCAGGTCGTCCACAGCGGCGATGATGGCTTCTGACAGCTCCCGCGTCAAGGCGTTGCGGGTATCCGGCTGGTTGAGCGTGAGGGTCGCGACGCCGTCGTCGACGTCAAGCAGTACCGGCTCCTCGGTGGTCTGGCTCATACAATCAACTCCGAGGGCCGGGACGTAAAGTTACCGCGCCCGAGGGCTTACCGATGTTTAGTACTCGCTGGCACGTCAAGATGGCCCAGTCACCGCGCCGTCCAGCCGCCGTCGGCCGTCAGCGTCTCCCCGGTGACGTAGCTGGCGGCGTCGCTGGCGAGGAAGACGACCGGCCCGGCTATCTCCTCCGGATCCGCGAAACGATCCAGCGGTGTCCGCTCACGGATCGAGGCCGCAAGCGTCTCGTTCTCGGTCAACCCCTCGGTGAGATCAGTCGCGACGTAGCCGGGAGCGACGCAGTTAACCCGCACGTCGGGCGCCCAGTCAAGCGCCATCGACTTCGTCAGACCCACGAGGCCGTGCTTCGAGGCGACGTATGGATGTTGGCGGGGGAGTCCGACGAGCCCGCCGACAGATGCGACGTTGATCAAGGCACCACCGCGCTCGTGGAGGTCCGCGGCCGCGACCCGGGCGCAGGTGAACGCCCCCGCCAGATTCACGTCGGTCACGGACTCGAAGGCGTCGTTATCGATATCCTCCGGCCGGCCGAGCGCCGCGTCCGGGTTGATTCCCGCGTTGTTGACGACGACGTCGACAGGGCCGAGCGTCTCGGTCACGGCGGCGAAGGCCGACTCAACGTCGTCAGGGTCGCTCACGTCACAGGTGACGACCGTGCTGTCGACGCCCCGGTCTTCGATCGATCCGGCAACCGCGGCCACGTCTGCACGCGACCGGGACAGCGGGACCACGTCGGCGCCGGCGTCGGCGAGTCCATAGGCGACGGCGCGGCCGATGCCGCGCGAGCCGCCGGTGACGACCGCCGTCCGCCCTGAGAGGTCGAACAGGTCCATGTCTGGGATGCAGAGGGCCGGGGCTTGAGGTTGTCGGAGGGAGTAGCTATACGGCGGGCGCGTCCTACCATCGAACATGGACATCCACTGGCACCGGAACGACCTCCGGGCCACGGACAACGTCGGACTGGCGGCTGCTGCGGATGACGAGGTGCTCCCTGTCTTCGTCTTCGACGATGACGTGCTTGATCACGGCTCCCCGCCCCGGGTCGCGTTCATGCTTGACGCACTCACCGAGTTGCGCGAGTGGTACCGCGAGCGGGGTGGCGACCTCCACGTCGCCCGTGGCGACCCGTCGGCCGTGCTCCCGAACCTCGCGGCTGACCACGGCGTCGAAACCGTCCATTATAACGCCGACTACTCCGGGCTGGCCCGCGAGCGCGACCGCGCCGTGACCGCTGCGCTCGAAGAAGACGGCGTCACGGTCAACGAGCACGAGGACGCGCTCCACCACGAACCCGGGTCCATCCGTACGAATGACGGCGAGCCGTACTCGGTGTACACATACTTCTGGAAGAAGTGGCGTGACCGGGAGAAGGCCGACCCACACGACCCACCGTCGAAGGTCGCCGACGCCGCCGGGATGGAGCTGCCGACGCTCGCTGACCTCGGCTTCGGGGAGCCGAACGCCGATGTGCCGGCGGGGGGGATGGCCCCCGCACGCGAGCGGCTCAAGACGTTCGTCGAGGGACCGATCTACGAGTACGCCGAGGCGCGTGACGACCCCGCCGCCGGCAAGACCTCGCGGCTCTCGGCCCACCTCAAGTGGGGGACAGTCGGCCCACGGACGGTGTACGCCGCGACCGAGCGCGCTGCGGCGGAAGCGCCGGACGAGGACGCCGCCGAATCCGTTGAGGAGTTTCAGGGTGAACTCGCTTGGCGGGAGTTCTACCACCACGTCCTCTACTTTCACCCGTACGTCGTCACGGAGAACTACAAGACGTACGAGGAGGGCATTGAGTGGCGCGACGACCCAGAAGAGATCAGAGCGTGGAAAGAGGGGCAGACAGGCTATCCGATCGTCGACGCGGGGATGCGCCAGCTGAAGACGGAGGCGTGGATGCACAACCGGGTACGGATGATCGTCGCCTCCTTCCTCACGAAGGACCTCATGGCCGACTGGCGCCACGGCTACGACCACTTTCGCGAGCACCTGGTCGACCACAACACCGCCAACGACAACGGTGGCTGGCAGTGGGCCGCCTCAACGGGGACAGACGCCCAACCATACTTCCGCATCTTCAACCCGATGTCACAGGGAGAGCGGTACGACCCTGACGCCGAGTACATTGCCGAATATGTACCTGAGCTGCGGGGCGTGCCGCCGGAGAAGGTCCACTCGTGGAACGAGCTGTCGCTGCGCGAGCGGACAGACCTCGCGCCCGATTACCCTCGCCCCATCGTGGACCACGGCGAGCGCCGCGAACAGGCGCTGGCGATGTTCAAGCGTGCACGCGGCGAGGATCCCGACGAGTAGCGAGACTTATCAGCGAGCTTACTTCATCGGAGTACAGGGGATTTCACCCCTCGTCCTCAACCCTTTTGTTCCAGCCGAGCGTGCATTCGTACGGAGGTAACAACTATGAGTGAACATTCCAATCCCGAGCTGGCGCCGCTCCCGTACGACTACGACGCGCTGGAACCGTCCATCTCCGAGCAGGTGCTAACCTGGCACCACGACACCCATCATCAAGGGTACGTCAACGGCCTCGATAGCGCCGAAAAGACCCTCGCAGAGAACCGCGAGAGCCACGAGTTCGGGTCTTCGGCGAGCGCGATGCGGTCCGTGACCCACAACGGCTGTGGCCACTACCTGCACACCATGTTCTGGGAGAACATGGACCCCAACGGCGGCGGTGAACCTTCCGGGGCACTCGCCGACCGCATCGCCGAAGATTTCGGCTCCTACGAGGGCTGGAAGGGCGAATTCGAGGCCGCCGCCAAGGATGCCGGCGGCTGGGCGCTGCTCGTCTACGACCCCGTCGCGAAGCAGCTCCGGAACGTGCCGGTCGACAAGCACGACCAGGGCGCGCTGTGGGGAAGCCATCCCATCCTCGCACTGGACGTGTGGGAACACTCCTACTACTACGACTACGGTCCCGCTCGCGGCGACTTCATCGAAGGGTTCTTCGACGTCGTCAACTGGGACAAGGTCGAAGAGGAGTTCGCGACCGTGACGGAGCTGTTCGAGTAACCGCTCGCTTCCGCTTTCTTTCGACGCATCGGTCCAGATAGCCGCGGCGTCCTCACGCGGTCCATGACGACGCGTTTAGGGGCCGGCTCGGCCAACGCTGGGTATGCCGCGACCGAAGGAGACCTTCGAAGACCTCCGCGCATTCGAGTTCCGCGACCCCACCGAGGTGCTCGAACCTGACACGATGTACACCGTCTATGAGATCGCCCGCCTGCTCCAGGGACTAGAACCGGACCGCGACCTCGACGCCGGGACGGAGGGGATTCTGCTCGACTGGGCCATTCCATGGATGCTCGATCACGAGTCGGCCCTCTGCTTCGCAGAGCCCGACGACGAGGACTCGCCGGGATTCTACGGGTTGCGCGAGGACGTGGATGCCGGTGACGACGGCGCGTCAGTCGACACATGAAACTGCTCGTCGCAGGCAGTGACCGCGTCGACGCGGGCAAGACGACGTTCTCGGTTGGTCTCTGTGCGGAGATCGGTGCGCGCGGCTACAAGCCCCGCGCCGGCAACGACTACTGGTTTGACCACGACGACTACTGCCGCGCGGTTGAGGCGGGTAGGCTCTACGGGAAAGACGCGAAGCGGCTGGCTGCGGCGTCGCCGGGCCAGGTCGAGCCGGAAGAGATCAACCCGGTGCACCGCCTGTGGCTCCCGACGCCAGGACGGGGAACCGGCATCCTCGGCCAGGACGGTCGCCAGTTTGTCTGTGACCGCGTGCGGCTCCCCGGCCCGGCGGCCCCCGAGACGACGGCCGACGGCGATGCCTATATTGTCAACGGAAGCGTGGAGGTGCCCGAGTCGGCGCGCGATCAGTTGCCACTGGCGGGCGCCGAACGGGTGACCTCGTTGCCGGCGTTCAACGACCTGATGGCGCGGCTCCACCGGCCCGCAACCGACCAACTGGCCGACGAGGTCGCCGCCGCCGACCGCGCGGTCGTGGAATCATACGCTGACATCGCCCGGCCGCTCACCGACCTTGTGGTCGATGGCGTCGCGGTCGTCGATCCGCGGCGCTGTCGCGTCTTCGACGGGGAGCGGTACCTGAAGGCCTGCGAAGTGGCCTCCGGCAGCGCCCGCGAGGGTCGTCTCGAGGAACGGGTCGGCAACGTCCTCGAACTTATCGAACCGGTCGCGACAGTCAAGCTTCCAGCGCTCGATAGCGACAAACGGGCCGACCCCACGACCGTCGCGCGGGCCTACGGGCCGGCGTACGAGGCGTTGTTGTCCGTGGCACTCGAGTAGGTCATCCACTCATCCGCGCCGACCTGAGCGCGAGTTCAACATGTGCACGCGCACCAGACTCGACGCTCGGGCCGTGACCCGCATGAAGTTCGCCAAGGCCGTCGCTGATCGCATCGAGAACGCGCTCGATACTGTCGACGAGTAGTTCGTGGTTGCCCTCCGCGAGGTCCGTCCGGCCAAACCCGCCGTTGGCGAAGACGAGATCGCCGGCGAACAGGACCGTTCCGTCAGCACGCAGGAAACAGAGGTGATCATCCTTGTGGCCCGGCGTATGGAGCGCCCGGTAGCGGTGGTCGCCCAGTCGGATGGTCATCTCGTCCTCGATGGCGTGGTCGACCAGTTCGTGGTCGGGGTCAAACCCCCATACGTCGACCTCGAAAGCGTCGACGACGGCGCCGACGTTGCCGACGTGGTCCGCGTGAGTATGGGTGAGGACGACGGCGTCGAGGCTGTCGGTCGCGTCCCTGACC
This sequence comes from uncultured Halobacteriales archaeon, assembly GCA_964478805.1. Lineage (GTDB taxonomy): Archaea > Halobacteriota > Halobacteria > Halobacteriales > Haloarculaceae > Halosegnis. The sequence continues at coordinate 16,677 of CAYZJQ010000013.1, forward strand.
CGGGCGACAGCGTCGAACTCGTTGCCAGGATCGACGAGGACGGTGCGGTCTCCGTTGACGAGAAAGGCGTTACTGGTGAATGCGTCGACGTCGGCGGCGAGGTTAGTGAGCATACGCAGCCTCGCAGCCGCGGGCACTTCGCCGTGTCGGGTGGTTTCGCCTGCGATACGGGGAGGGAGCGGGTGATAGGCGAAGGCGGCCACGATCGGAGCGACTGAGACGTGCTCGACAACGCGAC
>CAYZJQ010000013.1:17014-29213 GCA_964478805.1 uncultured Halobacteriales archaeon
TGCTCGACAACGCGACGATAGTCGCCACGCGTGGGAACGCAACCGGCTTAGGGGGGCCACTCCGACATAGATGTATGAACCGGGCGACCGTCGCTGTCGGGGCCATCGTTGGGCTCTTCGTCCTCGTGCAGGTGTCTGCGCTCGCGCTGGTCGCGCCGTTCGATGCCGCAGGCTACCAAGCGGTGCCCGACTCACAAACCGACGATCCGACCAACAGCCTCGTTTACGTGCTTGGGATCCTCCTGGCGACGGGGGTGATGCTAGCGGCGTTCAAACTCGGCGTCGATTCGCTCATCCGTGGTCTCATCATCCTCTCAGCGACGTTCATCAGCTACTACGTGTTCTCGGTCGTCCTTCCCGTTGTCGAGGTGGCAGGCGTGTCCGGCCTCGCTGCCGCGGCCTCGCTCGTGCTGTCCGGCGCACTCCTTCTCCACCCGGAGTGGTACGTCATCGACGCCGCCGGCGTGGTGATGGGCGGGGGTGCGGCTGGGCTGTTCGGCATCTCGTTCGGACTGCTACCGGCGATCGTCCTCCTGGTCGTCCTCGCCGTCTACGACGCGATCTCGGTCTACGGCACCGAGCATATGCTCGATCTCGCCTCTGGTGTAATGGACCTCAAAGTGCCCGTATTGCTCGTCGTGCCGTTGTCGCTGTCCTACTCGTTCCTGAACGACGGCGGTACGGACCGGGAGGCCATGAGCAGCGACGGCGGCGAGCTCCCCGTGGACAACGACGACGGGGGGAGTGAGGGAGCCGCAGCGGGAGAGACGCCCGGCGAGGCGGAGTCCTCCGACGACGCCCTCGACCGCGACGCATTCTTTATCGGGCTGGGTGACGCCGTGATGCCAACCGTCCTCGTGGCCAGCGCGGCCCACTTCCTCTCGCTTCCGGCGGTCGTATTCGGCGCGACGCTCCCCGCGCTCACGGCCGCCATCGGCACGCTCGTCGGCCTGCTAGTACTTATGCGGTTCGTGATTCGTGGTCGCGCACACGCCGGGCTGCCCCTGCTCAACGGCGGAGCCATCGCCGGCTACCTCATCGGGGCGACCGTCGCCGGTATTCCACTCGTCGAGGCCCTGGGGCTCGCACCGTACCTCTAAACGACGCCGAGCCGGTCTGTCTCGGGACGGTGAAGCCCGAGCCCGACAGCGACGAGCGGCAGCCCGAGCGCCATCGCGACGAGGTAACCGACCGTCGCGGTCGCGAGCGTGAACTCAATACCCGCACTCACCGTCGACGCGAACAGGTAGCGGTACGCGAGAACAGCATAGACGCAGACAGGCACTGCGAGCGCCGTCGTCTTCCCCCGCCAGGACTGCGGCGCGACGATGACGAGCGGGAACAGTGCGGCGAGGCCAGCGAACCGCTCCCATACGGTCGATGTCGAAAGCGGGACGACGGCTGCGAGCCCGACCGCAACCGCCACCAGCGCGACGAGCCGCGAAAGGTACAACTCACCGCCGAACACAGCGACCGGCGCGACGACGAGGTACGCGACCGCGAAGCCGAGTGCCCACCGCCCCCCGATGCCGGTGAGCCGCGCGCCGACACCCGGACGGAAGGCGAGCGCCGAGAACACAAGCGCAAGCAGGACAATACCGGCGACGAGCAACTGGCGGAGCCGTTCGTCCATGCGAGTGGCGAGACCCGGCACCGGCAAGTGGGTTGCGAAGGCGTGCTGTAGCGGTGTCCGGGAGCGCTCGGCGCTTCTCGAGGCTGGTTTACCCTCGGGTGAATCGCGCTAGCTCTGTCGACAACCGAATGGTATGGCGGCGAAGCCGCGCTGAGGATACCCAACGGACAAGTGGTTGCTCAGTAGTGCCAGGGGAACTCCGAAAAATCCGGCTCCCGGTCCTCAACGAACGCGTCGCGGCCCTCCTTCGCCTCATCGGTCATGTAGCCGAGTCGGGTCGCCTCGCCAGCGAACACCTGTTGGCCAACGAGCCCGTCGGTGTCGAGATTGAACGCGTATTTGAGCATCCGCACGGCGGTCGGCGACTTCGAGCATATCTCCGCGGCCCAGTTGAGTGCGACGGTCTCCAGCTCTTCGTGCGGGACGGCCTCGTTGACCATCCCCATGTCGGCGGCCTCCGCAGCCGAGTAGGTCTTCCCGAGGAAGAATACCTCGCGGGCTTTCTTATGACCGATCTGGTTAGCCAGGTACGCCGACCCGAAGCCGGCATCAAAGCTCGCCACGTCCGGGTCAGTCTGGAGGAACTTCGCGTGCTCCTCGCTTGCGAGCGTCATATCACAAACAACGTGCAGCGAATGGCCGCCACCGACGGCCCACCCCGGGACAATCGCAACGACCGGTTTGGGCAAGTGGCGGATCTGCCGCTGTACCTCAAGGATATGAAGACGCGGAGCCGACCGCTCCCCGCTTGGGCGGTCCGATGACTCGTCGCCGTCGTCCTCGTATTCGTACCCCGCGTCCCCGCGGATGCGCTGGTCACCGCCCGAGCAGAACGCCCAGCCGCCGTCCTTCGGCGAGGGACCGTTCCCCGTGAGCAGTACACAGCCCACGTCGGTCTGTCGCTTGGCATGATCGAGCGCCGTCGAGAGTTCGTCGACCGTCTCGGGGCGGAACGCGTTGCGCACCTCGGGTCGGTCGAAGGCGACTCGCACGGCACCGATCTCCCGGGCGCGATGATAGGTCAGATCGGTGAACTCGAGGCCGTCGATCGGCTCCCAGGCGTCCTCGTCGAAGATGGCAGAGACCATGCGGAGGGTGGGAGCGGCCCTGACAAAAAGCCGTGCGCTCGTGCGGTCAGGTCGCTGAGTCAGTACAGAGGCTTTAGTTCGCGTGCGGTTAACACCGGTCGTGGCGCGGAGCTACTACGACCTGCTCGGGGTTGACCCGGATGCGGACGCGGAGCGTGTCCGCGCGGCCTATCGTGAGCGGGTTAAAGAAGTCCACCCGGACGTCTCTGACCAGCCGGACGCGGCTGACCGGTTCCGCCGGTTGACCGCCGCAAAGGAGACGCTGTGTGACCCTATCGAACGCGCTCGCTACGACCAGCTGGGTCATCGGCGGTACGTCGGGGGAACCGAAGGAGCCGCCGGAACGGCGGAAGAGACGGGGGCAGACCCGCATTCTAGTCGCGACAGTGAAACCGCCACCGACGCGTCCAACGGAGGATCGACCGGAGACAACACGGATCGAGCGAGACGGGAGGCACGCCGGCGGGCGGACGCGTGGTCGGCGGCGGGCGACGACCGGACCTCCGCAGACGGCGGGACGACCCGACGGGGACACCATGCAGCCGTCAGTCGGAGCCAGTCGTGGTACCAGCAGGGAGCAGGTGACGGATCAGGCTATCGGGTTTCCACACGCGCAGAGACGGGCGTGAAGTTCACGGCCGGGCGCGTGTTGTTCGCCGTCGCAGTGTTCTTCTGCTACCCACTGCTGCTGGGCATAGCCGTGTTCCCGACGTTTGGGACCGGCATCAGGGTCGCTGCAGGCGTTTTCGCGCTCGTTGTCGTCGTCAATGCCCTCTCGGTGCCGGAATCGGCTGTGCTCGTGTTTGGAGCACTCACGCTCGTGGCCCCGTTCGGCCTGACCGCGGCAGGCGTGAGTCTCTTGTCTGTCACCGGGACGCTGGCGTGGGCGTTCTGCTGGGTACCGTTCGTCATCGGCGGCGCGAACCTGCTCGCACTCAGGGCCTGATCGTCGAGGCGACCCGCTCTTGAAGCGTTTCGCGAACGGCGTGGCTTTCGGCGCTATCAAAGGCGACCTCGATAACCTGCGTTCCGCCGCGCTCAACGCTCGCAGCGTATGCCTCGCGGAACTCCTCGCGCGTCGTCGTCCGACCGAACTCCAGCCCATGGAGGTCGCCGGTCGGCCCGAAGTCGAGACCGTGTGGCGTCCGGAAGTAGCCGTCGAAAGTGTCGTGAGCCTCAATCGGCAGCAAGTGGAAGATACCGCCGCCGTCGTTGTTCACGAGGACGATCGTCGCGTCGAGGCCGAACCGGTCGACGGCAAGCAGGCCGTTGGTGTCGTGGTAGTATGCGAGATCGCCGGTGATGAGCACGAGCGGGTCGTCAGTCGCGCTACCGGCGCCAAGCGCCGTCGACGTGATGCCGTCGATACCCGAGACCCCCCGGTTAGCGAGCGCAGTGATGTTTGCTGTCCGCGGACGGGCGAACCGGTCGAGGTCACGGACTGGCATCGAGTTTGAGACGAACAGCGTCGCCGGGTCAGGTGCGAGCGCTGCAGTGTCCGCGAGCACCTGTCCCTCAAAGAACCGCTCCTCGTCGGCGACGAGTTCCCAGTAGTCGGTTTCAATGGCCGCAAGCTGGTCGGCATACGCGCCCCCTGACCGCTCGATTCGGCCCGCAAGCTGGCTTGCGAGCGCAGTCGGCTCTGCGACAACGACGTCAGAGGCCGCGAACTCCGCCTCGCGCCAACCACCCACCGGGTCGACAACGAACTGCCTGACCTCCCCATCGAGCGCAGCGTCAGCCAACGCCTTCCGCGTCGCCTTCGAGGTCAGTGACGCGCCGAATCTGAACACGACATCGGGTGTTGGTAGGTCGTCGCGCAGCGCCAGCATCCACCCATCGTAGCCGCCGAGGATGGGAACGTCCTTAACATGGTTGCCGAACCGCGCTCCCGAGAGCGGGTCGGCAAGTACGGGAAAGCCGGTCGCGCGGGCAAGTCCGAGCAGGGCGTCAGGAGCCGGCGTCGGTCGGTCGGCCGGGCCACAAATGATGAGTCCGCGGTCCGCTACCTCAACCGCGTTGACGAGTTGGCGCCGGTCCGCTGCGGTCAGAGTTGGTCGCCCCTGCGTCGTCCGCACGAACGGTCCGTCGCGCCCATCGGCTGCCAGTGGGTTCTCCGTGGCCCAGCCCTCCGGAATGTCATCGGTCTCCACAGTTGGCTCAAGCGGCTTCCGGAACGGAACGTTCAGATGAATCGGACCTGGATGGGTCGCGGTCGTGGTCGCAGCGGCTCGCGCGACGGTGGTGCGGAGGGCGCGTAGTTTCCGGTTAGCCACCTCGGGTTCGGGGAGCGTCCGCGCTTGGCGGACGGCGTCGCCGTAGAGGTCGTCCTGAGGGACGGTTTGGTTCGCGCCGCTGTCGGCGAGTTCGGGCGGTCGATCGGCAGTGAGCACAAGCATCGGGACGCGCCCACGGCCGGCCTCCATCACGGCAGGGTGGTAGTTCGCCGCGGCTGTTCCGGAGGTGCAAACGAGCGGCGTAACCCGGCCGGTGCGCTTGGCACGGCCCAACGCAAAGAAGGCCGCCGACCGCTCATCAAGGTGGCTGAACGTCTCCACTGCGGGATGGTCCGCGAAGGCGACGGTGAGCGGGGTCGAGCGCGAACCCGGCGAGAGGACGGCAGCCTCAACGCCGGCTTTCACCAGTTCGTCGACGATAGTGCGCCCCCACAGGGTATTGACGTTCGGAGCCGTCATTCGAGTTCGTCCAGCATCGGGCGGTACTTGAGTTGCACCTCGTCCCACTCGGCATCGGGATCCGAGTCGGCAACGATCCCGACGCCGGCGAACAGCGTCGCTTCGTTGCCAGCAGCGACGGCCGAGCGGAGCGCGACAGCAAACGACCCGTAGCCGGCGGCGTCAAACCAACCGATCGGGGCGGCATACCAGCCCCGCTCGAACGGCTCCGTCTCGCGGATAGTCTTGAGCGCCCGCTTAGGTGGGAGGCCGCCGACTGCGGGCGTCGGGTGGAGCGCCTCCACGAGTGAGAGTACGTGCTCGTCGTCTGCGAGTTCGGCCGTGACCGGCGTTTCGAGGTGCTGGACCGTCGCCAGCCGACGAACCGATCGCTCGCCCGTGGCGATAGAACTGGCGAACGGTGCCAGCTGTTCGCGGATAGCGTCGGCGACGATCTCATGTTCGTGAGCGTTCTTACCGTCGCCCAACAGTTCATTGGCGAGCCACTCGTCCTCAGCGGGCGTGTCCCCCCGACCTGTCGTCCCAGCCAGCGCACCCGTCGAGACGGTGCGGCCCCGCAACCGGACCAGCCGCTCCGGCGTCGCGCCGAAGAACGAGTTCATTGTGCCTTCGGCGGGCTCAACGAGGAAGCGAAAGCAGTCCGGATAGGTGTCGGCTAGCCGATCAAGCGCGTCATGGACAGGAACTGGTGAGTCAAGGGTGACCCGCAACGCCGTTGCGAGGACGACTTTCCGGAGCTCGCCGGCAGCGATGCGGTCCGTTGCGTTGGTCACCGAGCGCCGCCACGCCTCGTGCGAGGTGGTCCGTTCGCGGCCAGTCACTGTCGTGGACGTCGGCGGCCCGGGGTCGGGGAGCGACGCAAGCTCCGCCTTTGCCTCGCCGAGCGATGCCTCCACGGCCTCCGGAGAGGCGTCCGGGCCGACGGCGTTCACCGTCAGCCACGCTCCGTCGTCGGTGTAGGTGAGCTGCCGCCGCGGCAGAACGAACTGTGCGGCGGGAAAGCCCGTCCACTGATTAGCGGCGGCGTGGTCGTCGTGGAAGGCGAAACCGCCGAATAGCCGCGGGCGAGCCGCCTCGGTACCGGCGTGGACGTCGCCATGATCGAAGAGCCGCTCGCCGGCGCCGCGTACCCGCTCGAAGCGGTCGGTTCCGGTCGCGGTGACCGTCGCTGCGGTGCCGCTGCCGACGACCGTCGCCTCGTCGGGCGCGCTCCACAACGTCCGTGGCGCCTCCGCGGCCGCGAGCGCAGCCCTGACGGACGGCGCCGTGAGCTGCTCGGCTCGTGACACCACGCCGACCGAGCGGTCGTCGCCCAGCGGTTCCATTTTCTCCATCTATGAAGGCGACCGGTTTAGGGTTCCCGTTCCCGGCCCCTGTGTCGGAGGGCACAGAGGATTCGTCGCTGAGGGTTGGAAACCACGCCTCATATCAGTCCGTCGTCGGTCGGTGTTGGCGGTCGACGTCCGGGTCCCCGCAGTCGGGGGTTCTCCGTGGACGGCGTTGATATCTGAGCCGGCGTTCGACCATCGGTCGGCGAGGTAGTTGAGGTCGAAATGTCGAGCAGATCGCCACGCGTCGATGTCGGGGGTGGAGTCGAGGGCTTGGCGGTCTCGTGTTCAGCGTCGTCGTTCTTCTTCGGTCGGGGGAGTCGTGGAGGTGGCCCTCCAGGTCGGTCAAACCGCGCTTAGTCCCGGAGATAGCCGTCTCGACAGCCCGCTTGCAGCCGAGTCCGTCGAGCGGAACACGTATTATTTGACAGGCCAGGAGCGACCACGAGAATGACAAGGGTTGTCGCGACGGCGCAAGGCCTGTCTCCGAGCAGGCACGAGCGGAAATCCATCGCTCTGGCCAGGATGAACGGTAGGCGGGTAACTGGGCCCGGCGCACCGGTCGAGCCGGCTTGCGAACGCGACCGTTAAGTGGCGGGTCCACGCAGTCGGTAGCATGGAGACCCCACAAGGTTCGGATCGACGGATGGGCTACAGTATGCTGTTCGGTCTCGTGGGGCTGCTCGGTGCCGCGGTGATGCTTGTCGCCGCGATCGGGGGCCAGCAGATTCTTTCTGGGTGGGGCTTCGCCGCCGCGATGATTGGGGGGGTACTGCTCGTCACCGCGCTCCACCTCTACGAGTGATTCATTCGAGCATCGAGCGGGGTTCGAATGTGTACGCAGCGTGAACGACGAAGCAGGTTTAAGCCCGAGCAGACACTAGAAGAAGTATGGCAGATGACACGGACGAGCGCATCCTCGACCACCTTCGCGAGCGCGCCGCCGTGGGCGACCACTACTTCCGCGCAAAACACATCGCCGACGCCATTGGACTAACGGCCAAGCAGGTCGGCGCGCGACTCCCTCGGCTCGCCGAGGAGTCCGACGACGTTGAGATCGAAAAGTGGGGACGCGCCCGCTCGACAACGTGGCGTGTCACCCCAGAGTAGTCGGTTTTTTGCCCACCCCGCGAGTCGGTCCGGTATGACCGTACGGGTCGAGCGGACCTTTGAGTTCGACGCGCCGCCGGCGGCGGTCTGGGCGTTCATTGCCGACCCAGAGCGACGTGCGGCGCCGATCAGCGTCGTCTCGCGGTTCGAGACGACTGGCGACCGCACCGCGACGTGGCACGTAAAACTCCCAATCCCTATTATTAACCAAACTATCCCGGTGGAGACGGAGGACGAGGAGCGACGCGAGAATGAGTACGTCCGTTTCGTTGGCAACTCGAGCGTGATGCGCGTACAGGGAGAACACGAACTCGAGGCCACGGACACCGGGTGTCGGCTTCACAACCGCTTCGTCGTCGACGGAAAGGTACCCGGGCTCGAGCGCTTCTTCAAGCGAAATCTCGACGACGAGTTGACGAACATCGAGCGCGCCATTCGTGAGGACCTCGGCTAACGCGCCAACTGCTACCGTATCACATACTCATGCGTGCCTGTGAACATGCGTGATTTTATAAACGACGGGGCAGTAGCTGGCACTGCCGGAAACGACGCTTTTCTCGTCGTGACGGCACAACAATCGCCGCGCCCATACGGCGGGTAAGCCCGGTACCCGCCGCCACCTCGCCTCCCGCTTCACTTCGCGGCCGCGTATAGCTCACGCATAAGTCGCACGTCGGTCAGTCCGTCTGCACCGTCCGGTCCGATCTCACTGCCCGAGAGCACAGCGTGGGCGAAGTAATCGAACTCCTCACGGATTTCACCACCTCCCGCGCCCACGAGTTCGTACGACTGGTCGTCCGCTTCGACGACCAACCGTCGCCCCCGGTCCGGCTGGAAGGCATCGAACAACCGGACCATTCCTGCCTCGCCGTGGATCGTCAGGTTGGCGTTCGGGTGACCCGCAAACGAGGCAGTGAACGACCCGACCACGTCAATATCGTCGAAGCCCACGCTGAACGCCACGTCGCGGTCGACGTCTGCGTAGGGGCCACTGGTCCTGGTGTGTCCGTCAACCCAACCTGGGTCAGCGTCAAGCAGGAACCGGCTCGTGTTTAGAGGATAGACGCCCACGTCCATTAGCGCGCCGCCACCCGCGAGGTGCTCGTCGAGACGCCACTGGTCCGGCCCCCGCGATCCCATCAGGACCGGAAACGAGAAGTCACCGACCAGCTTGCGAACGGATCCGATCCCCCCAGCCTGGAGGAATTCCCGAAGCCGCCGCACAAGCGGGTCGGTCTGCATTCGGTATGCAGTCATCAGCGGAACGCTCGTGCACGTCTCGACCAGTTGCTCGGCGCGCTGGGTGGTAGCTTCAAGCGGCTTTTCACAGATGACCGCCTTCCCCTGCGACGCGGCGGTCTCGACGTGTGGCAGATGGCGTCTGTTGGGAGTCGCGACGTAGACGGCATCGTACGCGTTCGCGAGAGTGCCCGCCTTGTAGCCGTCGTAGTCCGTCGTCTCGAGGTCGAACCGGTCCGCGACCTCACTCCGATTTCCCTCGCTCCCGCTGACCCCGACCGTGGGCTCAAGATAATCACAGTCGTCGAGACTCGGCAGGACGACCCCACGGGCGAAGCCACCACAACCGACGACGGCCAGCCGCACGGTACCCTCAATGCCGGTGTCCCAGTCGCGATTGCGCACGTCGGTGAACGCCTCGTGCATGGCGGCCGTTCAGCGGGGCCACATAAAAGCAGTCGTGCGCCTCGCGGTCAGCCCTGCACGGAACGGCAGGTCTTTCTACAGGCCGGGGAAACGCCGAGTATGGTCACCCTCGGACTGGTCGTCGCTCAGTACAACAAGGAGCGACCGATCACCCACGAGATGGAGGCGGCGGGTCGCGAGGCCGCCGCCGACCGCGGCGCGGAGATCGCGACGACCGTCGAGATACCGGGCGCGTACGACGCACCACTGGCCGCCGACCGGCTCGCCCGCCGCGACGACATCGACGCGGTGGCCGTGCTTGGTGCGGTCATCACCGGCGATACGGACCACGACCAAGTTATCACCGACGCCGCCGCAAAGGGGCTAACGGACGTGTCACTCGATCGTGACACGCCGGTCATCTTCGGCGTGACCGGCCCGGGACAAAGCGCAGCCGAGGCCGAAGAGCGCATTCCGAAGGGCGCGGAAGCCATCGAGAGTGCAGTCGACATCGCGGAGGAACTCATGGAGCTGGACGACGTATGAACTGGGAATTCGCCGACAGAGTGAACCGAGTCGAACCGAGCGCAACCATTGCCATCTCCAATCTTGCGGCCAAACTGGAGGCCGACGGGGTGGATGTGGTAGATCTCTCCGTCGGGGAGCCGGACTTCCCGACGCCACAGAACATCGTCGAGGCGGGGAAGGCAGCCATCGAGGCCGGCCACACCGGCTATGCGCCGTCGAACGGAATCCCTGCACTGCAGGAGGCCATTGTTGAGAAGTTCAACGCCGACGGGCTTTCGTACGGGACGGACGAACTGATTGTCACCCCGGGCGGCAAGCAGGCGTTGTTCGAGACGTTCATGGCACTGTGCGACGAGGGGAGTGAGGTCGTTCTGCTCGACCCTGCGTGGGTGAGCTACGAGGCAATGGCAAAGATGGCCGGGGCGGACATTCGTCGTGTCGATCTCACGCCGTACGAGTTCCAACTTGAGCCGGCGATCGACGATCTCGCTGAGGTCGTCAGCGACGACACAGATTTGCTGGTCGTTAACAGCCCTGCCAACCCGACAGGCGCAGTTTACTCGAACGCCGCGCTCGAGGGTGTACGCGACCTCGCGGTCGAGCACGACATCGTCGCCCTGTCAGACGAGATTTACAAGGAGGTGGTCTTCGATGTCGAGCCGACCTCGTTGGGTAGTTTAGACGGGATGGCCGACCGGACAGTGACGCTCAACGGCTTCTCGAAAGCCTACTCGATGACCGGCTGGCGGCTCGGCTACGTGGGGATGCCAAAACCGCTGAAGGAACAGGCCGCGAAGATCCAGAGCCACTCCGTGACGTGTGCGACGAATTTCGTCCAGCACGCGGGTGTTGAGGCACTCGCGAACACCGACGATGCCGTCATCGAGATGCGCGACGCCTTCCACGAGCGCCGTGACATGCTGGTTGAGCTGTTCGCTGATCACGGCATCGAGATGCCGACGCCAGACGGCGCCTTCTACCTGATGCTGCCCGTCGCGGACGACGACCAAGCGTGGTGCGAGGGTGCCATCGAGGACGCCCACGTCGCGACGGTCCCGGGAAGTGCCTTCGGGACGCCCGGCTACGCGCGGCTCTCGTATGCGGCAAGCGAAGCACGGCTCCGCGAGGGCATCGAGCGGCTCGCCGAGGAAGGATACCTGTAGAACGCCCCGCGGCTCAGTCGACCAGCGTGGAGCGCAGCGCCTCGTCGAGTTCGGCGTCGCTCATCTTCTCCACGAGGGCGTTGAGCACTTCTTCGCGCGCGCCAGGGACGAACTTAATCGAGCCGACGACGAGGTGGCCGCCGCCACTGACGCCTGCGCCGGGGAGTTCGTCGGTCAGTTCACTCACCATCCGCGGGATGTCTAAGCGGACGCCGTCAGAGCGGAGCACCGCGAAGTCCGGCCCGTAGCCAATGGTGATGACAGGATCACCTGTCTCTTCGACTTTCCGGTCGTGGATCTCACCGGTCGTTTTTCCGGGTGCGGGGTAGATGAACCGATGGGCGTGCTCGTCGACATCGACGCGGTAGAGGTGAGCGTTGTTGTCCAGCCGCTCGTGTTCGAGGTGAGCAAGGGCGTCGCTGAGCTGGCGGTCGACATCGCGCTCGGCGCGAGTGGAGAGGAACTCGACGAGGTCGGCATGCCGATTCGTCTCGCCGAGGTCCAGTACGTCCTCGATAAGCGCGTCACCAGAACTGTATCGCAGCCAGTGAGCAGCGTAGTCGAGCGCTTCTCCGACATCGTGGAGGTCCGACTCCGTGTAGCCAGCCTCAGCGGCAAGCGCTAGGTACTCGTCCATCGCGTCGGCGCGCGACCGGTCCGACAATCCAGCGACGGCTGGGATGTGTCGGAGCTGCTCGGTCAGCTCGGGATCGATCATCCGTGCGAGTTCGACACACATCATCCCGGTGGTGATCCGGTAATCCTCGTCGTGGAGATAGGGGTTAATGTGGGCGTCGACGAGCGGTTCGACAGCGTCGGGGTCGGGGTGGTGGTGGTCGACAACAAGAACCGGGATGTCGTATTGTGCGAGCGCGCGATACGCGGGGGTGTCCTCCTCGGTCGAGCCGTTGTCGAGCATGAGCAGGAGGGGGAGCTTCTGGCCGTGACGCTCCTGGTCCTCCAGGGCGAAGTTGAGGTCGCGGGTGACGTCCTCCATCTCGTAGAACGG
>CAYZJQ010000014.1:0-15029 GCA_964478805.1 uncultured Halobacteriales archaeon
CCCCATGTCGATGACGTTGTCCGCCCGGCGCATCGTCTCGGTGTCGTGCTCGACGACCAGCAGCGTGTTCCCGAGGTCCCGCAACTCCTCGAGGGTGTTCAGCAGGCGGTCGTTGTCGCGCTGGTGGAGTCCGATAGAGGGCTCGTCGAGGACGTACAACACGCCAACCAGGCCCGAGCCGACCTGCGTGGCCAGCCGGATCCGCTGACTCTCCCCGCCGGAGAGCGTCGACGCCTCGCGGTCGAGGGTGAGATACTCCAGACCGACCTCTTCCATGAAGCCGAGACGGGCGCGGATCTCCTTGCAGATCTCCTCAGCGATGGTGCGTTCACGGTCGGTCAGCTCCGCCTCAAGCCCCTCGAAGTGCTCGAGGGCGTCGCCGATAGAGAGCCGGTTGATTTCGGTGACCGCGGTGTCGGCCACGAGGACGGCCCGCGACTCCGGCTTCAGCCGCGTGCCGTCACAGGCCGGACACGTTGTCGTCGCCATGTACTTCTCGATGTGATCGCGCGTGCTATCCGAATCCGTCTCGATGTAGCGGCGATCGAGGTTCGGGATGACACCCTCGAACCGTTTTTCCTTGCGTCGGGTGCCGTTCTTGGTTTGACGCTGGAAAACGACTTCCTCATTGGTTCCATAAAGGAACGCTTGCTGGACCGCCTCGTCAAGCTCTTCGAAGGGCGTCGAGACGGAGACCCCAAAGTGTGCGGCCACCGAATCGAGCCGCGTTCGATAGTACGACCGTGAGTATGACCACGGTTCGAAGACGTCGCGAATCGGCTTCGAGGGGTCTCGGATCACGAGCGCCTCGTCAACCTCTTTCGTCTCGCCGATCCCTTCACACTCTGGGCAAGCCCCATGCGGGGAATTAAACGAAAACGATCGTGTTTCGATCTCGGGGAGGTCGATACCGCAGTGAGTGCATGCGAGGTCCTCGGAGAAGGTGACAACGAGTCGATCCTCGTCGTCGTCACCCGCGAGGTCGCCGGTGGCGCGCGTTTCGGTGCCGAGGTCGATCCCCTCTGGGGGGTCCGGAAGAATAACTTTTAGTGCGCCGTCAGCCTCATCGAGGGCTGTCTCGACGGAGTCCGTGATGCGTGAGCGCGCCTCCTCGCTCACCTTCACGCGGTCGACAATCACGTCGACGGTGTGGTTGTAGTTCTCGTCGAGGGCAGGGCGGTCGGTCGTGAGGTCGTATGCCGTGCCGTCAACCTCGACGCGGGCGTACCCATCGCTCACGAGTTCGTCGAACAGGTCCTCGAAAGCTCCCTTCTGGTCGCGGACCACGGGAGCGGCGAGCTTGGCGCGCGTTCCTTCCGGGAGTTCAAGTACCCGCGAGACCATGTTTTGTGCCGACTGTTCGCCGACTTCACGGCCACACTCCGGACAATGGGGGGTTCCGACCCGCGCGTACAGCAGCCGGAGGTAGTCGTGGAGTTCAGTGACCGTCCCGACCGTCGAACGGGGGTTGTTCGCGGCGTTCTTCTGGTCAATAGAGATGGCCGGTGAGAGCCCCTCCACGTTCTCTACCTGCGGTTTATCCATCTGGCCAAGGAAATTGCGCGCATACGCGGACAGCGACTCGATGTAACGGCGCTGGCCCTCGGCGTAGATAGTCTCGAACGCAAGCGAGGATTTCCCCGACCCCGAGAGGCCGGTGACAACAGTAAACGCCTCGCGGGGGACCTGGACGTCGATGTCCTTGAGGTTGTGTTCTTCGGCCCCACGGACCTCGATATAGTCCTTACTCATCTGATTTCGTCCATGGGCGGATGGGGGGAAACCCTGTCGGTCAGCTGCTGGTCGACCGGGGACGAGCCGCCATGGGTACTGGCTGACTCAGGCGGCCGCGCGACCGTGTGCGGCCGGCGACAACTCTATCCCACAGCCGGCGAACCCACGGACATGTGCGACGACGCCCCGAATTTCGAGCTAGACCAACACGCCTGGGGGCTCGCCGAGGCCGCCGACGCCGCGGTAGAGACGGTTTCTGTCGAGGAGCTGGCGGCCGAGCGCGACGACCCTGAAACGATCGTGCTCGACGTACGCGACGTACGTGAACGCTGGATCGAGGGTGCCATCCCCGGCGACGAGCATGCGCCTCGGGGGATGGTCGAGTTCTGGGCTGACCCTGAGACGGAGTACTACCACGACTTCTTTCGTCCCGGGCAGCGCTATGTCTGCTACTGTAACGAGGGAGGCCGGTCGGCGATGGTCGCACAGCGGCTCCGCCAGATGGGCTATCCCGATGTCGCCCACCTCGCGGGGGGGTTCACGGCCTGGCAGGCAGCGGCAATGGAGACCGTCGCCGTCGAACAGCGGGACTACGGCGAGCGGTAACCAGCTGACGTGGCGAGTGGGCCCGGAAGCTTATACCCGGCCCAATAGGAAAGTCTGTGTGCCCTCCAAGTATGACATTCCGGGGATCGAACTCACCGACGACCGATACACCGTCATTCAGTCGCTGGTCCGGAACAAATACCGCGCCGAGGACGCCGCCGGTAATGTTGTCCTCCGTGGGAAACAGAAGATGTTCAAGCTGAAAGAGGAGTTCCCGTTCACCGACGGCGACGGCGCCGACGTGTTCACCGTCAAGGCCGGCGGTATCATCGATGTGGCGGGCGATTACGTTCTCTCGGACGCCTCCGGTCGCGAGCTCGTCATCTTGGATAACGACTACTCGATCTTCAAGGACACCTGGACCGTCCGCGACGCCGACGACGAGCGCGCGCTAGCGAAGATCCAGTCACGCGGCGCTCTGACGACGGTGCTGCGGAACGTCCTCCCGTTCGGGTACCTCATTCCTCACAAGTACGAGATCACCGACACCAACGGCGACCACGTCGGGTCAATCGAGGGGCAGTTTTCGTTCCGTGATACTTACGAGATCAGTATCGACGACGCGAGCGACGTGCCGAAGGAGCCCGTCATTGCAGCGGCGATGGTCATCGACGCAATCCAAGGGAACTGACCGGGCCACCGTCGGGGCTGCCGAGGGGCGGCTGGGCTTGAGGTAGTGGACTCACACTGGGCGTTGCTCAAGCACCGAGTATCGCATGTCAGCGATCGAGAGGCGTACCAAGGTGACATCCTCCCCGGTGTGAACGGCGAAATTCTCTCCTCGAAGAAAGATAGTCCCCTCTGGTAGGCTTGCCTGCCGTCGGAAGAGGCATTAACCGGAACTTGTCATCGACAAGGGACCTCTGGCGCCAGCGTCGTCGTCTCCGACACCGTAGGACAGCCGCGGCCAGCACTCAGACGTCTTCGGGGAGCCAGCCGCCGTCCACCTCGACGTTCTCGCCGGAGATGTACGCCGCACGGGCAGAACAAAAAAACAACAGCGGCGCGACAACGTCCGCGAAGTCCGCCCACCGGCCACGGGGTGCCTCCTCGGGGAACTCGTCGGAACTCTCGATCACGTACGGGGAGACGGCGTTAACCGTGATACCGTCCTCGCTGGTGTCGGCGGCCAGCATCCGGGTAAACATGAGCACGCCGGTCTTCGCGACGAAGTATGGGAAGTTCTTCGGGCTGACGAGGCCCTTCTCGGCGGAAGCGTAGCCGACATTGATGATGCGGCCCCACCCCTGTACCCGCATCTGGTCGAGCGCCCGCTTCGAACAAAGGACAGTAGCGTCGTAGTTAGTAGCAGTCACCGCCTGCCATCGGTCCCACTCGATGGTTTCCCAGTGGCTCGGCGCGAAGTTGCCGACATTGTTCACGAGCACATCGACCGTTCCGAGTTCGTTCTCAACGGCGTCGAATAGGTCGTCGACGAGGTCGGGGTCGGTGACGTCCGCCGAGACCGCGGTCGCGGAGACCCCCCGGTTGCGGGCGTCGCTCGCGGTCGCCTCGGCGTCCGCCTTACTGGTGTTGTAGTGGACAGCAACGTCGGCGTCGTGGTCAGCAAGCGCAAGCGCGAACGCTCGACCGAGCCCCGTCGCCGCTCCAGTAACGAGTGCGACGCGGCCGGCGAGATCCGGTGAGAGGTCCATATGCGGCGATCAGCGGGGTACGGCATAGACGTAGCGTTCCACACCGCTGTCGGCCTGATTGTGACAGATTCTCACACGGATTCTCTATATTGTTCTTGCTTCCGCGAGCCAAGGAATTAACCCGCGAGTGGTACGACCGCCATCTGATGCGACGCATCCTGACGGTGGTGGTAATGTTGTGCGTCGTGACGGCCGGGATTCCAGCAACGGCTGTCGCGGCGGACGAGGGTACAGCGACAGAGGCGCCGACGAGTGCATCGACCGCGGAGGCGGGTGGTGCCGAGATGGCCGCATCGAACCACACGGCAACGGTGACCGTGCTCGCGTACAATGATATTCAGACGGCCGCTGCCAAGGACGAGACCTTCCCGCGGCTTGTCCAACTCATCCACGAACGGCGGACGGCGCTGGGCGCGGATTCGGCCGTGGTCGTCGGTGCGGGCGATGACGTGAGCCCACACGCGCTCTCGCCGGTGAGTGAGTGGCGCGTCGCGACCGCGGTGCTCAACCACGTCAACCCCGCCGCGGACGCGGTTGGGAACCACGAATTCGACTTCGGATACGATCCGGTCTCGGACATTCAGAACGACTCCGAGTTCCCCTGGCTCGCGACGAACCTCGTTGAAAACGGAACCGACGACCCGTTCCAGAACACCAACAGCTACGAAATCGTTGAGCGGAATGGTGTCCGGATCGGGATCATCGGGCTCATCGACGAGGGCGCGACCTACGGTAAGACGAATATCGACTTCGCAGCCAAGGGGCTCACTGTCCGCGACGAGACGGTCGCGGGCCCGGCAGCCGCGGAGATGCTCAAACAGGAGGAGAACGTCGACGTGGTGGTGGCCCTGGCACACACCGGGGTCCCTGACGCGAAGGCGGTAGCCGAGGCAGACGACGGTGCTATCGACGCGATCTTTGTTGGTGACGACGAGCAGTATTATCCTCCGCAGGAGACCTCGGGGACAGTCATCGCTGAGGCGGAGGCGCGCGCGCGGTATCTCGGCGAAGTGAACCTCACCGTCGATACCGCGGCAGACGACGTGACCGCGTGGAACGGGCGGCTTATCAACGTGACCGCAAGCGGCATTGCGAAGAACGAGACGGCCTCGGAGATCATCCGCGGTTACCGGGCCAACGTCTCGCTCGACTCGACAGCGGCGGTTTCGGAGGTGCCGCTCAACGCGCGGTTTTCGACGAACTACCACGAGGAATCGGCCTACGGCAACCTCATTACGGATGCGATGCGGGAGCGTACTGGCGCGGACGTAGCGATCACCAACGCCGGTGGTATCCGCTCGAACACCGTGTATGGACCTGGCCCGATCACCGGCGGTGACGTGTTTAATACGCTGCCGTTCGGCAACACACTGGTCACCGTCGAGCTGACCGGCGCAGAACTCGAGACGGTGTTAGAGTCACAGGTAATCACGGTCGATAGCGAGACGGGTCAGCAGTTCGGCTCGGAGATTAGCCAGCAGGTCTCGGGCATCCGCTTCAAGTGGAACGAGGAAACTGGCGAAATCACCGACATGACGGTGGACGGCGAGCCGGTTGACCCAGAGGCGACCTACGAAGTCACCGTCAACAGTTTCATCGCAGCCGGCGGCTCGGGCTACCCGCTCGAAGGCGCCCCCCGCGTGAGCACCGAGGACACGATTATCGCCGAGGTCGTCGTCGACTATCTCCAAGCGCGCGAGACCGTCAGCCCCGAAGTCGAGGGCCGGATGGTCCGCGTGACGACGGAACTCGACGACAAGACGGCCTGGTCGCCCGGCAACGGCGTTGTTGCGCTCCGGTTCGACCGACCAGCGAACACAACGACCATCGACAGGACATCGTTCTACGCGCTCGGCCCAGACGGCGAGCGCGTCGAGGCACGCAAGGCGATTGCCCGAGGCAACAGCATCGTCATCCAGTTTAATAGCGGCGAATTGAACGAGCTTGGCGATTCCGGAACGGAGGTAGACGTCCTCGGGAACTACACCGACGCCCGCTATGACAGCGAAGAGTTCAACCGCGTCTACTGGGACAGCGCCGTGCTCCACGGCGATGTAACGCTACTCACACCTGAACAACCCGATAACGGCAACTCCGATAACGGTAACTGACCGCGTTCCGAGCGCTGAGCGACCCACGTTCCTTATTTTCCCGCACTCCCAGCGATAGGTTATGCAACGGCGCGAGGCGCTTCGACTCGTTGGCCTCGGCGCCGCAGCTACGATTGCGCCAATCGGGACGGCATACGGACAGTCGGGAGATGTCCCGGCGCTCGCGCCGCTTTCGCGCGTAGACCTTCGGGGAGCAAAAGAGGCCGTCGTCGGGTCCGACGACACGACGGCCTACGTTGCGGTGACGGACGGCTTCGTCGTCGTCGATCTCTCCGACCCTACCGCCCCGACGCTGCTGTCCGAGAACCGCGCGGTGCTCGCGGACCGCGAGAACGGTCCACTGGCGGACGTGTACGACGTGAAAGTCGACGGTGACCGGCTGGCGGTGACCGGCCCGGCCAACGGTGGGCCGGCGCTGCGGGCGGTCGTCGTCTACGACGTCTCCGATCCCGCGGACCCGGCACGAGTGAGCGTCCACGAGACTGACTTTTTCAATCATAACTGCGACATCGCGGACGGCGTGGTGGCGCTGTGCGGCAACGACGGAAACCGGAACCCGCTCGTCACCGTCGACGCCGAAACGGGCGAAGAGCTTGGTCGGTGGTCGGTCGTTGACGCCGAACCTCGATGGGCGGACGTCCCCTTCGGCCCCTGGCAGCTGCACGACGTGTCCCTCTCTGGGGACGTAGCATGTCTCGCCTACTGGGACGCCGGGACGTGGCTCGTCGATGTCGCCGATCCGGCGGAGCCGGAGCTCCTTGGACAGGTGCGGGGACAGTCCCCGGAGGACTACGTCGATATGGCGGGCGACGCCCGGTCGGAGGCGACGCTCCAAGCACCGGGCAACGACCACTACGCGGCTGCGAGCGCCGACGGCTCGCTCGTCTGTATCAGCGCCGAAGCGTGGGACGTCGAACCTCTAGAGGCGGCGGTCGAGCCCGGTACCCTCTTTCTGTACGACACCAGCGATCCGACAGCGCCAGTCGAGCTGGCGACGATCCCTGCGCCCGAGACCACGGACGAACGATACGACGGCGTGTGGACCACTTCGCACAACTTCGAACTCCGTGGCGACACACTCGTCACCTCGTGGTACCGTGGCGGCGTCCGCGTCTACGATATCAGTGACCCGGCGGCACCGACGCTGACGGGTGCGTGGCGCGCGACTGACACGGCGAGCTTCTGGACCGCCCAGCACGCGACCGAGGAATTCTTCATTGCAGCGAGTCGAGGACGGCCACGCGGCGGTCCGTCGGCGGACGCAACGGCGGCCGCCCTCTATATCTTTCCATACCCCGACTCGCCGCTGCTGGCAACGCCGAGCCCGGCGCCGACAGTCACGGCGAGGCCAACGGCAACACGGAGTCCGACCCGAACGCCGTCGTCCTCGCCTACCCCGACAGCGACAACCACACGGACACAAACCAGGACGCCGACAGCAGCACCCGGCCAACCCGGGTTCAGCCTCGCAGCGATGCTCGCAGGGTTAGGTGTCGGCGCGTGGCGGTTGCTCCGGGGACGCAAGGAGTGAACTACCCCTGCCTACTCGCCGCCGTTGGCGGCTCCTCGAGGCAGAGGCTTCCTGCTTCCACGACGCGCTTTGCAGGAACAACCGCAGTTCCCGTAGGAGCGCAGTCTCCACAGGCGTACCCTCGGAGCGGCACACTCTTAGTTCTGAAAACCTGTAAAAAGGATGTTCCACGCCGCGTTTGCACCTCTACCCGCCTCAAACCCACAGGCAGAACAGGAGTGTTCACGCACCCACAGCGGCTTGTCTGTTTTAACGCCACATGACGCACATTTCTTGATCGTGTCTTCCGGGTCAACCTCCACGAAGTGCGTGCCTCCGCGCTTGCATTTGGATTCGAGCAGATCGGTGAAGTTATTCCACGCAGCAGACGCGGTGTTGTGGCTGTTGCCCGGCGATTCCAGCATCTCTTTTTAGCTTGAGGGCTTCGACGGCCATCAAGTGTACTCACAAACAGAGTAGTTCGAGAACTTGTGAAGGGTCGATGAGTGCGGCCCACCAGTCTGTGAGGTCCGGAAGCTCGTCACGGATTTTGCGAACCCGCTGTTGGACCGTGCCTTCAGTTAAGGAATCTGGTTAAGCCGGTACAGGGCGTGATTGTAGAGTTGTCAACAGGTATCGCGGTGGTAGTCCAGTGTCTCATGCTGGTTCTCCGCAGCCTTGAGACGATACCTGTAGTTGTAGTTCATGCCACGCAACTCAATAGAGGGCTGACTGGCGTATGAACATTTGTCGTCCGGAGTGAAAGTAGCCCATGGGCCTGTGAGTCAGCAACAAGAACGTCTCTTGAGACCAATGACGACGGTGTATCCCCTCTCTACTGCGTTACTCGCTTCGCTGCGTTACTCCTTGAGGAAGGGGGCTTACCGTCTGCAGTCAGCTAAAGCGCACGCTCGAGTTTCGTGGCGACGGCCCGAGCGCGGTCGGCGAGCTCCTCAGACACGTTGCCGGCCGCGACGGCCGCGTCGAGTTCATCATCGTCGACCCGCTCAACGAAACCATCAGGCCCTTTCACCACGTCGACGTGGAGGTCAACGTACCGCACCCGTTCGGGAAACACCTCGACCGGCGTACAGACATTCGCGTAGGTGCCTCGGCGCTCGCCCTCAGCCCCCCGGTAGACGGTCGCGTACCACCACCGTCCTTCGGCGAACTTCGTGACGGCCACGTCGCCGGCGCGCCGCTCGACGCCCAACGCATCGTAGGTGCCACCGGGGCTCATTTCGCGTTCGAGCGTCAGCGTGCCGTCGCCAATACTCGTCACGGTGCCGCGCCCAAGCGTCACTAGCCGACCGTCTGGCTTGCCGTGGCCGATAGCGATCCGGTCTCCCTCATGCGGACCGAACTGGGCGGTTACCACGTCGAAGGGGAACGCTTCGCCCTTCTCGCCGTCTCCGCCGAAATCCATTAGCGCCTCAGCGAAGTCAACGCCAGCGCTCGCCGCGTCCGTCGCTGCCTTTACTCGATGGTGGCCAGGCATCGTGCTCTCGACACGCCGGCGGTGATCGTCAAGCGTGAACCGGCTTTCGCGCCCGAACCAGATGTGGACGGTCGCGCGTGGCGCAGCGACCCGCGCTGGGAGGTCGTCTGGAGCTTCGCCCGCCGCGACATCGAGCAGATCGGCTTCGCGGGCCGCCGCCGCGAGCGCGTCGCCAAGCGCGTCCATCGGCGCGTCCGCCTCGTCGCGGCCCCACCGAACCGCCCAGCCGTCAGGCACATCGGTTGAGAGAAGATCCTCGAGACGCGCCGCGCCGGTCGCGTCCGTCGACCCGCCACGAACCAGCCGGCACAATTCACCGGGCACCGTTATGCCGCTTGCGAGTTCGGCGCGGCGGTCGCTCCACGGAGCCTCTGGACGGCGAACCTGCACGCGAACCCGATCGCCCGACTCGACGTAGCCGTCTGCGGCGTCGAACGGCAGAAAGCCCTCTGTGTCACCGAGGTCGACAACCGCGCCGGAGCCGAGGGTGTCGGTCACCAGTCCGTCAAAAAGTGCCGCTTCCGGCGCTGTATCGTCCCACGCCAGCGTGTCGCGCGAGACCTCGTAGAGCCGGTCGCGGACCTGCTCGACCGCACCGCGGCGACCGGAGACGGTGACACCTTGGCGGTCAGCGGTCGTCTCGAGAGCCGCGGCGGCTGGCGCGACTGGGAAGTCGGCCTCGAATCGCTCGCGGATCGGCGGTGAGGCTTGGACGACGGTGGCCGGCTCACGGAGGAGTTCCGTGAGCGCGGTCGTGTAGATGCCACGGACACGGACGCTCAGGGGGGGCGCGTCCGGTGCGCCGTCGGTCACAGCGCCTCCGGATCGGCGGCGAATCGGGTCCGCCCATGGCGGCCATCGAGCGTGAGTTCCACGAGGTCATCGGCGAGGACGCGACCGTCGGTCACGGCGACGCCCCAGGTGTCGAAGCGGAGCCACCCCCGCAGGTCGGCGGCGTGGGTGTAGGTGTCGAGATACTCAACGTCGTGGAGGGCCGGGCCGGCCCCCGAGTGCGCGAGATCCATGTCGGAGTAGAGCGTGTGGTGTGCGTCGACAAACGCCTCGAGTTCGGCGGCCGTCTCGGTGACCGCGTCGGCGACGAGTTCGGAGGCGCGTTCGAGGTCCGCACGCTTGAGCCCGACCTCGCGGAGCGCCGCCTGCTCCCGTTGGTCGAAGTGCATACGCCGCCAACGCAGGGACGTAACAAAAGCGCCGCGCCACGAGTGGATGTGGGGTTTTACGATACTCCCCGCCTTCCGAGGAGATATGACGGAAAAGGATCCCGTCGAGGCGGCGGCCGACGGGTCACGCGATCTTTATGACGTCTCGACGTGGGAGCCGCGGACCGCGCTTGACCGGCTGGCCGCGCGGCTCTACCGGTTCGTCATCGCCGCTGGGCGGATCATCCTCGTCGTCCTCGCGTTCGTCATCCTCCTCGTTCAACTGGTACTCGGCGGTCTCGGCGCGGCGTTCGCGGAGGATCCCTTCGCCATCGGGCTGGTCGTCCTCTCGGTAGTGCCGGCGCTGCTGCTCGCGGCGTATATTTACCGGGCAGACGTGACGAGTGGCGAGCCACTGGAGCTGCTCGTCGGGACCTTCGTGCTTGGAGTATTGTTCGCCGGCTTTGCGGCCGTGCTCAACACCCTGTTTTCATTCGTCCAGCTCGTCCCCGTGCTCGGTCTCGTGGTGTTCTTTTACCTCGTTGTCGGGCCAGTTGAGGAAGCCGTGAAGCTCCTTGCCGTCCGGCTATATGCCTACCGCGATGATCGCTTCGACGCGGTCGTCGACGGGGCGGTGTACGGCGCGTCGGCGGGGCTTGGCTTCGCCACCATCGAGAACGCGCTGTACATCACCCGGCAATTGGGCGCCACGGGCGGCGGGGGCGAGGCGGTCGCAGCCGCTGGCGTCGGGACAACGGCCGCTTGGCTCGCACAGACCGGCATCGGCGACTTCCTCCAACAGGTCGTCAACGAGGGGGGACAGATCACAGCAGTCCGGGCACTCGCCGGCCCAGGTCACGTCATCTACTCGGCGTTCGCCGGTTACTATCTCGGGCTGGCGAAGTTTAATTCCGAGCAGGCGGGGCCCATCGTCGCGAAGGGGCTCGTTATCGCCGCGTTCATCCACGGGACCTACAACATCTCTGCCGGGATCGTTCCCGGGATCGTGAACCTCTTATTCCCCAGTGTCCCGATCATCGTGCTGTTCTTTGGGTTCGTGGTCGTTTACGACGGGCTGTTCGGACTGCTGTTGTACCGGAAGCTCGCGCGCTATCGGCGAGTGTACCACGAGACACGAGCCGAAACGACCCAAGCGACCGCACGGCGCGAACAGGAGTTCGACGTGGTAAGAACCGAGTTCGAGGAGTAGCCTGCTCGCCGGTCCTGACGCTGCGGGCACGGTGCGGCCGGGAGAAACTGTTTTGTCGTATGAACAACCATACAGAACGATACCACGGGTCAGGGCCATGATCGACCTTACCTTAGACATGCAGCAGTACGACTGCCCGTTCATCGACACGACGGTGGACCACGATGTATCGTTTTCGGCGGTCCACTGGGAGTTCGACTCCGGGGATCGGGCGCTCTCGACGCGAATGCTCGTCGAGGGGGCCGACCGCGGTGCGCTGGACAACGGGCTGTCGACGCTGTCCGACCACGAGCACCTGCACGGGGTCGACCTGCTCTCGAAGCAGGGACCGGTCGCACACGTCCGCACCACCATTCACGAGACGGATGCAATGGGAACGATCCGACGCAATGACGGCTACATCACCGGGCCGTTCCACATTGAGGGCGGCAGCGAGCAGTGGCAGGTTGGCTTCGACCGCGAGTCGACTGCCGACGGGACCTTAGCAGCGCTCGATACCGAGAACGATTTCGATGTCGTCGAGCGCACGGAACTGTCGCTCGCGGACGTGAACGGCTTCGTCGGCAACGTCGGCGCGGCGATGACTCTCGTCGAGGGGTGTCGTGACCTTTCGGACACCGAACGACGGACGCTCGAGACGGCGGTCGACGAGGGCTACTTCCAGTCACCACGTGGCGCGACGCTGGGAGATCTCGCCGACGAGTTCGGCGTTTCGAAGCCTGCGGTCTCGAAGGCGCTCCGCCGCGGTGAGGGAAAGCTGCTCGAACGGGCGATGGACGCACTCTCGGAACTCGACGACGAGCGCACTGAGTGATGAAAGCGGAGCCACGAGACACTTATTTAGAGTAGGGCCGAGATCGTCTACGGACAGCAACAGCCTCCCGATGGTTCCCGATCTTGAGGTGTTCCCGAAGGTCGCCCGCTATGCCGGTCTCGCGGCGCTGTTCGGCGGGCTTGGCGTGCTCTGTCTGCTAATCGCCACCAGGCTGCTCTCGTGACCGGACGTTAGTGAATTACCACGGGTCAGGTGACCCGTGGCTTCCTGTTTCTACGACGCGCTTTGCAGGCACAACACGGAACGACGAATCGTCGTTCACGTCCGCACCCGGAGGGAGCGCAGTCTCCGCAGGCGTTGATTCGGCCTCTCCCAGACCTACTACCGCATCCACATCATACTCGATACTCAACTCATCCAGCCCGAGTTTCTGAACGTTGTACGAGGCGTTCTCATCCCGGTCAGCCTCGAACCCACACGACGGACACGAGTGTTCACGAACCCAGGGTGCTTTGTCAGACTCAACATCACACCGAGCGCACCGCTTCGTTGTTCCTTCTGGTGGAACTGTAACGACGTGACAGCCGTTCTTATTGCCGTGACGCTCGAATGTCTTGATTGCCTCACTCCACGACATGGACGCGATGTTCCGACTGTTCGAGTCCTGTTCAAGCATTCCTCGAACATTCAGCTTCTCGAAGAATACAGCGTCGTATTGAGTCGTGTACGAGTGAGCGAGTTTCTCGATGAAATCAGTGCGCTTGTTTGACAACCGCTCGTATGCTTCCGCGAGTTTGACTTGCGCTTTTTCCCAATTGTTCGAGCCGTGTTCCTTGCGAGACAACGCCCGATGACGTTTCTCGATGCACTCTCGGTGTTCGGACTCGTCCAACGGTGTGACCGCGTTGCCGTCCGAATCATGGGTGAACTTGAGAATTCCGAGGTCGATGCCAACGGTGTCTTCGAGTTGGATGGTTTCGACGGCGGGTTTCTCTGGGTATTCTGGGTCGTGGTCAACGACAACAGACGCATACCACTTCCCTGATTTTTCCTCCTTGAGACGGACTTCTTTGATGATGCCGTCTTCTGGAAGTGGGCGGTGGTAATCCACGTCCATCGTGCCGAGTTTCGAGAGTTCCAGAGTGGCGTGTTCTGTTCGGCCCGTGTTACTATCCACGTCGAAGCCGGACTGGTTGAACACGATACTGCGGTACTCTCTCGGGGATTTCCACGTGAGTTTCCCTACGTTGTAGCCCTTGGACTTGAGCGACTTGAGAACGCTGAGGCTGGAAAAGATGCGCCTGACAGCCATCTGCGAACATTTCGAGTTCACGTCGCTCCACGTTGTCCACTGTCGTTTCCACACAGGGAGTTTGTTCTGTAGTTGGGTGTACGTTGGTTTGTCCCCATCTGGAGCAGAGTCGTATACGCCGAGTGCGTGGTTGTACACTTCTCGGCAGATGTTGATGTGTCTGCGAGCTTCGCTCGCCACATCTTCGTCCGGGTAGACTCGGTACTTGAACGTCTGTTCCACTATCTGACAAATTGGGGTGCGGTTACTTGAAGATGC
Source organism: uncultured Halobacteriales archaeon (assembly GCA_964478805.1). Taxonomy (GTDB): domain Archaea; phylum Halobacteriota; class Halobacteria; order Halobacteriales; family Haloarculaceae; genus Halosegnis. The sequence goes on from CAYZJQ010000014.1 coordinate 13,830, forward strand.
CGTTTAAGTCGGGCGATTGTCGCATTCATCCACGGGTACGGTGACCCGTGGAATTCTGCTCGTCACCGTTTAAATCCGGTCGTGGAAAGCACTCGTCGCGGTGTACAGCGCCCGTCGTCGCGCCCCGTGCATCGCGTAATGGCCAGCGCCGCCGATCTCTGCGTACTCCTTCTGACAGTCGAAGTCGTCGTACAGGCCGACCGCGTCTTCCCGAACGGAGATAGCGTCGGCGCTCCCACGGACGACGAGCGTCGGGACCTCGACCGCGCTGGCGTCGTAGACGAGTTCCCCCTCGGCGGCGGCCTTCGAGTCGGCGAGGGCCCCCGACTGCGCGAGGTAAGTGTCGGGATCGACGCCCTGGTTCGATTCGACCTGGGTCCGCCAGATCGCCTCGAACAGCGCGTCGTCACCACCCTGCCGCTCGCTGACGGCGGCGTACCGCTGGTGGTAGTAGGCGTTGAGGTCGGTGTCGACGTTGAGCGCCGCAGCGATCTCGGCGAACGACCACGGCGGCTGGTAGACGGGTGCACACTGGACGAGCGATGCGACTGGCGCGTCATGGCCGGCGAGGTAGTAGCCGCAAACCATCGTCCCCCACGAGACCCCGACGAGGTGGACGGTCTCGAACCGCGCAGCGAGCGCGTCGACTGCCGCTGCCACGTCCTGTGCTGCGGTGGGGGCACGCACTGGCGGGTCGTTCGCCTCGGGGGGTGCGTCGAGTTCGGGCGGGCGGTCGCTGTCGCCGTAGCCGCGGATATCGAGCGCGAAAGCCGCCCTGTCAGCCCGCGCCGTCGCGTGGAGCCACGAGTACGAGCGGTCAGGCTCACCGTCATTCCCGACGGGTGGGGCAAAGAGCGCCCGCGAGGAGGTGATCGAGCCGTGGACGAAACAGACGGCCTCGTTGGCGCCGGGGTCGAGTTCCCACAGTCGAAGGGTGGTCCCGTCGTCGGCGGTGACGGTCCCAGGAGTCGGGTCAGTGTGCATACCCATCCGTGCAAGCGGAGCCGCGAGAAGCCGCGCGTTCACATGTTAACCTCGCAACCCTTGCCGGTGGATTCGTATCGTTCACCCGTGCCATGGAGGGTAATGCATACACACGTAGACGGCTGCTTGCGGGCGTCGGCGCGGCCGGTATCGCCGGCCTCGCGGGCTGTTCCGGGGGGCAGAGTGACGGGAACGGGACCGAGAGTACCGACACGG
>CAYZJQ010000014.1:15129-28712 GCA_964478805.1 uncultured Halobacteriales archaeon
ACCGACACGGCGACCGATACGAACGGGACGACCGTGAACCAGACGGCCTCGGGGACGGTCTCGATCGGCGTCCTCCAGCCCGTCTCGGGCGACCTGAGCTACTACGGCCAGCAATCGCTGTGGGGGTTCTACCAGGGGCTCAACTACAAAGGCGCAAACGACTTCGCGCCGCCGGCGGAGACGGGAACGTACACCGCGACGGTCGGCGACGTGGACTACGAACTCATTGTCCGTGATACGCAATTGAGCGCCGACCGGGCCCAGACTATCGCGACGGATCTCGTCAGCAGTGAAGGGGTAGACATGCTGTTCGGCTGCACGTCCTCGGCGTCGGCCAACCGCGTCATCACGACGGTCGCAAAGCAGTCTGGGGTCCCGACGATGATCGGCCCGGCGGCGTCGGCCGACGTGACGGCGAACAGCGAGACCTGTACGGCGAACGTATTTCGCGCCTCGGAGAACACGGCGATGGACGCCCGCTCGGGCGGTCGCTACGTCGCAGAGAACTCCGGCGTTTCGAAGGTGTACCTGTTCGGCGCGGACTACTCGTTCGGCCGCGCGGTCGTTAACAACTACCGATCAGTGCTTGAAGCGAACGGCGTCGAGATCGTCGGCGAGCGGTTCGTCCCCCAGGGCTACTCCGAGTGGGAGGGACTGCTCGACAACGCCGAGAGCGCAGGGGCAGGCGGCATCGTCGCCGGCTTCACGGTCGCTACGCTGCCGCAGCTGTTCACCACGTTCCTGAACGGCGATTACTCGTTTCAGGTGTTCGGTGGCTTCGCCACTCAGATCACGACGAGTATCGTGGGGCAGACGCTCCAGCGCGTACTCGGCGACCCACTTACCCAAGAGAAGCTATCGGGCGCCAACTTTGGACCGTTCACCACCAGGTACCACTGGAACCAGTATGACAACGAGATCAACAATGCGTTCGTCGATTCGTACAGTTCGGCGTATGGCGTCGTCCCTGACCTGTTTTCTTCGGGAACGTTCACCGCCGCCTCGGCGATCGTGCAAGCCGTCGAGACCGGCGGGTCAACTGAGGCCGGCGATATCCAGAGCCAGCTGCGCGGGATGACCGTCGCGGACACGCCGAAGGGGCCAGATGGTTACCAGTTCCAGACGTACAATAACCAAGCGCGCTCGGCGATGACCATCGCCGACGTCGTCCCCAGCGAGACCGAGGGCTGGGACGCGCTCATCCGGCCAAGCGAGCCGGTCGCAACCGTCGATATGTCGAACACCACCATCCCAAGCGACAGCGATGAGATGGGCTGTTCACTCTAATGCTCGAAACGGCGGGCCTCACGAAGCGGTTCGGTGGCCTCACGGCCGTCGATACGGTCGATTTCGCGCTCGCCGAGGGCGAGCTCTGCTCGCTTATCGGGCCCAACGGAGCCGGCAAAACGACCTTTTTCGACCTGTTGACGGGAGCGCTAGAGCCGACTGCCGGAACCGTCACCCTTGATGGCGAGGACGTGACCGGGTTGCCACCCCATGCGACGGCGCGGCGCGGGCTCCACCGGTCGTATCAAGTCACGAATGTCTTCCCGACGAGCACGGTGCTCGAGAACGTCCGTGTCGCCGCTCAGGCCCACGGCGCAGATTCATTCAAATTGTGGCGCAACGTCGGCGCGTTCGACGAGTACTACGAGGAAGCATACGACGTGCTTGAGCGGGTCGGGCTCGCGTCGAAGGCGGAGCTGCCCGCAGATAGCCTCAGCCACGGCGAAAAACGGCAGCTCGAGGTTGCGATCGCGCTCGCGGGCGACCCCGACGTACTTCTACTCGATGAGCCGAACGCCGGGGTCTCCTCCGAGAGCGTCGATGAGATCATCGCTCTTATTGAGGACGTAGCGACGGACCACGCGGTCCTGCTCGTCGAGCACAACATGGACATCGTTATGAACGTCTCCGACCGCATCGTCGTCCTCAACCGCGGCGCGGTCATCGCCGACGGCCCGCCCGAGGCGGTACGCGGCGACACGGCGGTTCAAGAGGCGTACCTCGGCGGGTACGAGCCAGGAGACCTCAAGCAGGGGCACGACGAGCCACCGGAGGGGGTCGCGTGAGCACCGACACGATGCTGGAGGTTGCCGATGCTCACACCTACTACGGCGAGAGCCACATTCTCGAGGGCGTCTCACTGTCTGTCGACGAGGGAGAGGTCGTCGCGCTCATCGGCCGGAACGGCGTTGGGAAGACGACCACCCTGCGGACAGTCCTTCAGCTGACTGCGCCGCGCGAAGGATCGGTGCGGTTCCGCGGCGAGGAACTCGTCGGAAAGGCCACGAACGAAGTGGCACGCCGCGGTATCGGCTGGATTCCCGAAGAGCGGCGTGTCTTTTCCCAGCTGACCGTCGCCGAGAACATCCGTATCGCAGCGCCGGCCGACGCAGAGGCCGACGCCGCGCTTGAGACAGCCTTCGACACCTTCCCAGCGCTGGCAGAGCGCCCGAATGTAAAGGCCGGTGCGCTCTCCGGTGGCCAACAGCAGATGCTCGCCATCGCGCGAGGGCTAGTCGGCAATAATGACCTACTGCTCGTCGACGAACCGTCTGAGGGGCTCGCTCCACAGATCGTCGCCGATGTGGCGCAGGCGCTCGACACCGTCGCCGACGAGACAACGCTCCTGCTCGTCGAACAAAACCTCCCGCTCGCGATGGATCTGGCCGATCGGTTCTACCTGCTCGACAACGGGCAAGTCGTTACTGAGGGCGAGGCGACGACGGGCGTGACGGACGACGAAGAGATCCGGAGGTACCTCTCGGCATGACCGACTTCCTGCTCCCACTCGCGTCCGTGGCTGACGCGCTCGGGCAGTTCGTCCGGCCGTCGACGCTCGCGGAGGTGTTCGTCGACGGATTGGCAAAGGCTGCCGTCTACGCGATGATCGCCGGCGGATTAACACTCATCTTCGGGCTGATGGGCGTGCTCAACTTCGCACACGGCTCGCTGACGATGTTCGGGGCCTACCTTGGCGGGCTAGCGCTCGTTCTCGCGGTCGGGCAGGCGACCGGTCCGGCAGCGCGGTTGGCGTACTTCTTTGTCGCTGCCGTGGTCGTGTTCGGCCTGCTCGCAGCACTCGGGGGCGCACTCGAGGTCGGACTGATCCGCCCGCTCTACGACCGCCCGCCGATCTACCAGATTTTGTTGACTTTCGGCGTGACGCTCGTGCTCGACGAACTGGCGCGCATCGCAGTGAGCTTCTATGGGCTTCAACCCATCTCCGATTGGCAGGCTGCGCTTGGGACCCGTCCTGGCTTCCTCTCTGAATCGTACGAGGTGGCTGGGATCGGCGCGAACGGACTCGACATCTTTGAGGTGGTCGTTGGCGCGCTCGTCGTTGCTGCAGTATGGGCATTTCTCACACGGACGCGCTATGGACTGGTCGTCCGCGCAGGCAGCGAGGACAGCGAGATGGCGGAGGCACTTGGCATTGACGTGCGTCGGGTGTTCACCACCGTCTTCGCGCTCGGCGCCGGTATCGCGGGCGTCGCGGGCCTTCTGCTCGCGTGGGACCCGTCGTGGGGAGCGTCCGTCCCGCTAGCTTCCGAGACGCTGCTGCCGGCGTTCGTCGTCGTTATTATCGGCGGACTTGGCACTTTCCGCGGCACTGTTTATGCGGCACTGCTTGTCGGTCTCGTCGACGCTGTGACGACGTGGTGGTTTGTCAATGCAATCGAATTCTCCGCGCTCCCGGAGATGACCGTCTTCCTCATTCTCGTGCTCGTGCTTGTGGTGAAGCCGCAGGGACTGTTCGGCGTCGCGGAGGTGGGGGGCCATTAGCTCTTCACCGGACGCCGCCGACGAGACGGCAGAGCCCGAACCCGACGGCGGGACGGCTGCCGCACCCTACCGTGTCCACGATCACGAGACCGTGTGGCCCGTCCGCTACCTTCGGGAGCACGCCGTCCACGCTGCTGTCGTCATTGTTTTCATCGCCTATCCCGGGCTCTACCACGTCGCGGTGAACTCCCCCGTCGCCTCGGAGGCCGTCACGTTCTTGCCTCGGGTGGAGACGATGATCGCTGTGTTCTATTTCGGGCTCTTCGCCGCGAGCTTCGACTTCATCTCCGGGTACACCGGTTACCTCTCCTTCGGCCACGCGACGTTCTACGGTGCGGGCGCGTACTTCGTCGTCCTCACCGCGAATGGGAAGCTTCCAGTGCCGTACGATACCCCATTCATGCTGCTTATTATCCTCGCAGGACTGCTTGCGCTGGTCGTCGCGCTCGCAATCGGTGCGGTTTCGTTTCGACTGTCAGGCGTTTACTTCGCGATGATCACGCTCGGATTCTCACAAGTTATCTACGTGTTCGTCCGCGATTGGGATTTCGTCTCCTCGGCCCCTCGCGACGGCGCCGCGGTCCTTGGCCCGCAGGGGACTGGCCCCCCGACGTTCTCGGTTGGTGTCCCATTCATCGATAGTCTGAACCTTGCGATCGGTCAACTGTCGGGCGACGCGATAGCGGGATTATTCGGAGTCCTGAACTTCTCGACGACGGAGGTGTCGTACTACATGATCGGGCTGGTCGCGCTCATCAGTTATTTTGCGATGCAGCGGATGATTCACTCTCCGTTCGGGCGGGTGATGATCGCCGTCCGCGAGAATGAGGAACGCGCCCGCGCAGTCGGCTACGACACCTTCCGGTACAAACTCGTAGCCTTCGCCGTGAGTGGCTTCTTCGCCGGTGTCGCCGGCGCACTGTTCGCCGGCTTCCGGCGGTCGGTCGCGCCCGATAACTCGCTTTTTTTCCTCGTCTCCGGTGATGCACTCCTCGCGTCGATCATCGGGGGGTTCGGAACACTCGCTGGCCCGCTCTTCGGCAGGCTGTTCGACGAGACTGTCCGCGAATTCCTCTCGAAGGAGGGTTCAGGCGGCGGGCTACTCCCGTACCTCCGCGAACACCTCTCTGAGGGTGCGCTTGCAACGGAGCTGTTCAACGGCCTTACCGTGCAGGAAGCCATCTCGACGTTTATCAACGGCCACGCGAGCCTCTATCTCGGGCTCCTGTTCGTCCTCTTTGTCCTGTTCGTCCCGAACGGACTCTTGGGGACGCTGCGAACCCGCGTTGGCGACACGCTGGCGGGGGCCGTCGACACGTGGCTGCGACGGTGAACCGCCCCGGGTCAAGGCCCGGGGCACGCGGCCTGCCTTGCCTGTAGACCGACGCCTTTCTACCCCCAGCGACCCGACAGACAGGTATGGCGACACAAGAGGAGACCGTGCCGACCGCGTACGACGATCTGCTCGACCGCTACGAGCGCGCCACCTACATCGGCGACGCGTCGATGGTACTTTCGTGGGATCAAGAGGTCGTAATGCCTGAGGGGGGAACGCCGGCCCGCTCGAAGCAGACGTCCGCGCTGTCAGGGGCCCGCCACGACATCCTCACAAGCGATGGGTTCACTGCCGACCTCGAGGCTGCCGAGGCCGCCGATTTTAACGACGAGCGAGCGGCTGTGGTCCGCGAGATCCGCCGCGAACACGACCGCGCCGCGAAGGTACCAAAGGAGCTGGTCGAGCGCATCTCCGAGGAGACCTCGAATGCCCTACCGATCTGGAAGGAGGCGAAGGCCGAAAGCGACTGGTCGGCGTTCGCCCCACAGGTCGAGACGCTGCTCGACCTGAAGCGACGGTACGCCGAGCACATCGACCCCGATACCGATCCCTACGAGGTACTGTTCGCCGACTACGAGCCGTGGCTTGATCTCGAGCAGGCGGAGGCTATCCTCGAGCAGCTGCGTGACGAGCTCGTCCCTCTAATCGACGAGCTGAACGATGCCAGCGCCGATCTCGCGACCCCGTTCGACGGGGAGTACCCCGAAGACGACCAGTTCGCGCTCGCGGAGTCGACGCTCAACTACCTCGGCTATCCCGACGAACACGGCCGACTCGATACCGCACCCCACCCGTTCTCGTCGGGGACGCAGTTCGACGCGCGCGTCACCACTCGCTTCGACGAGTCCGACCCAGTCGGCGCCATCGGGTCGACGATCCACGAGTTCGGCCACGCCACCTACACGCTCGGGCTCCCGAAAGAAGAGTATGGGACTCCGCTCGGCCAGCACCGCGGCCTCTCGGTCCACGAGTCGCAGTCGCGGCTGTGGGAGAACCACGTCGGACGCTCCCGGGTGTTCGCCGACGGCTACGTCGGCCACGTTAACGAAGCGTTCGGCACGGACATCACGGCCCGCGAATTCTACGAGGCGGCCAACCAGATCTACCCGGAGAACCTGATTCGGGTAGAGGCCGACGAGCTCACCTACCACATGCACATCATCCTCCGGTTCGAGATCGAGCGCGACCTCCTCGCCGGTGACCTCGCCGTTGAGGACGTCCCGCAGGTCTGGAACCAGAAGATGGAGGAGTACCTTGGCGTAGTGCCCGATTCGGACGCTGAAGGGTGTCTGCAGGATATCCACTGGGCGCACGGCTCCTTTGGCTACTTCCCCACCTACTCGCTGGGATCGGTGATGGCCGCCCAGCTGTACGAGGCCGCGGAGACGGAGATCGACGGGCTCGAAGGCCACCTCCGCGAGGGCGAGTTCGACGCCCTCCACCAGTGGCTCACGGCGAACGTCCACAGCCACGGTCGCCGCTATCGGACGAACGAACTCGTCAGGCAGGCGACCGGCTCGGACTTCACCGCCGACGCTTTCATCACGTACGTGAACGACAAGTTCCGCGATCTGTACGGGCTGTAGGGCGCTCACCGCCCGTCTCGACCTCGGAGCGGAACGATAGGGACTGATCTTCAGACGCACCCCATCCGCGTCAGTGCTCGTCGCCGGTGGGTTGAAACAGCTTCCTGCAGAGGATAGCGCATGGCGATGGAAGCCGAGACTGACGCACGCGACGACCCTTACGACGCCCTCCTCGAGCATGTCGAGCGGATCACCTACCTGAACGACGCCGGCGGCGTCCTCGGGTGGGACCAGCAGGTAACGATGCCGGAGGGCGGTGCGCCAGCTCGTGGCAAGCAGCTCTCAACCATCTCGGGGATAAGCCACGACCTGCTTACCGATGCCGAGGTAGGCGAGCTGCTCGACGCCTGCGAGGCCGCCGACCTCAACGACGACCAGCGGGCGATCGTCCGCGAGTTCCGGCGGCGGCACGACCGCGCGGTGGCGGTCCCGGGCGAGTTGGTCGAACGGCACGCGCAGGCCTCCTCGGACGCACAACAGACGTGGCAGTCGGCGAAGGCCGAGAGCGACTGGGAGGCCTTCGCGGGAACGCTGGAGGAGCTGAAGCAACTGCGCGTCAAGCGGGCGACCCACATCGCCCCCGACGCACCGGTGTACGCGGCGCTGTATGACGACGGGATGCCTACGCTCCCGCTTGAGACAGTCGAGGAAATCTTCGCCGACCTGAAAGACGCGCTGGTGCCTCTCATCAACGACATCCGTGAGCACGGTGACGACCTCGCGGACCCGTTCGCAGATAAGACGTTCCCGGAGGCGGAGCAGGAGCCGCTCAACCATGCCGTCGCGGACTTCCTGGGCTATCCGGAGGACCGCGGCCGACTCGACACCTCACCGCACCCGTTCACCTCGGGGACACAGTTCGACGCGCGTATTACGACCCGGTATAAGCAGGGTGACCCGCTGGACGCGCTGACGGCGACGATCCACGAGTTCGGCCACGCAAGCTACCAGCTCGGCCTCCCCGACGACGAGTACGGGACGCCGCTGGGGAGCGCACGCGGCGAGGTCCACGAGTCGCAGTCGCGGTTCTGGGAGAACCACGTCGGCCGGACGCGGGCGTTCTGGGAGCGGTTCCTTCCGACGTTCAAGCAACACCTCTCGGGCGTGGACGATCTGACGGTCGAGGCGGCGTACGAGGCCGCCAATCGCATCGCGCCGGAGAACACCATCCGGGTGGAGGCCGACGAACTCACCTATCATATGCACATCATCCTCCGCCATGAGATCGAGCAGGAGTATCTCGACGGCGACCTTGGGGTCGAAGAGATTCCGAGGCGGTGGGAGGAGCTGATGGACGAGTACCTCGGTATCGTTCCCGAGGATACGGCTCACGGCCCGCTGCAGGACATCCACTGGACCGGCCGCTTCGGCGGCTTCCCGAGCTACACGGTCGGGAGCGTGCTCGCCGCTCAGCTGACACGAGCGATGGAAGCCGACCTCGACGTTAACGGTTGCATCCGCGACGAGGCGTTCGACAAGCTCTGGGAGTGGCAATCGGATCACATCCACCGTCACGGCCAGCGGTACACCGCCGACGAACTGGTGGAGGTCGCGACGGGCGAGCCGCTGTCAGCCGAGGCGTTCGTCGGATACGCTGAGGCGAAGTTCACCGACCTCTACGGATTGTAAGGTAGAAGCTCAGATCGTTCCGCCACTTGACCCTTGTGGGGCCCGATCCATGAGACCCCTTACCACAGATTTATGTGAACCGACACCAGAGTAATACTTGTATGGCAACCGCGAACGACATCTTCGACGAGTTCCTCGCAGAGCGCGGCCACGACACCGACCCAGCGACGTGGGAGGAGGATTATAACAAGAAGCGATGCCCAGAGTGTGGGGGACTCCACGAGACGTCCGCGGTGACGTGTTCGGTCTGCGGCTGGGAGCCGAACTGAGTAGTCGATAGCAGTGTTTCTCTGCGCGTGCTGACCACCCGAGAGAGCCTGTCAGTCGTGCGTCTGAAGCCACGCCGCTTATACCGGAGGCTCGTCTGTGTGGGATTATGACCGACGATACGCACCTGACCCGGTTGTTCGGTGGGCCGGGAAGCGGGAAGACGACAGCCCTGCTTGACCGCGTCGACGAGATGCTTGAGGCTGGCGTCGACGTGCGAGACATCCTCGTCGTATCCTACACCCGGGCGGCGGCCGCGGAGATCCGCGAGCGACTGGCTGACCGGCTCGATCGCTCGCCAAAGTCACTGAAGGGCAATGTCTGTACTATGCACGCAAAGGCGTACGAGTTGCTCAACCTCTCGCGGGGCGATGTAGTCGGGGAAGAACACAAAAAGGAGTTCTGCGAGGATTACGGGCTGGAGTTCGAGGGTGAATACGACACGAACCGTCGACGTTCTGCGCGGTCGACGACCCTCGGCAACAAGATTATCGCTACCTCCCAGTGGCTCCAGCGAACGCGTCGGGACGTAGCCGACTGGTACGACGTCCCCTTCCAGTGGAACGTTGAGGAGGTTCGCCTTCCCCCAGAAGAAGACCCCAACTCACAGACGGGGAACAAATACACCCCGACGTGGCCGAGCGATGACGACCGCGTTGACATCCCCGAGGCGATCCGTGCGTGGCGTGCCTACAAAGGCGAGAAAGGGGTCGTCGGCTTCGCCGATATGCTTGAGCGCGTAAACCAGCGGTCGCTGCTCCCCCGGGTCAACCACCTCGTCATCGACGAGTTCCAGGACATCACCACACTCCAGCACGAGGTGTATGACGAATGGAAGCCACATATGGAAACGGTGCTCATCGCTGGTGACGACGATCAGGTCGTTTACGCGTGGCAGGGCGCTGACCCTGCCCTGCTGCTTGAGGCGGACCCGGACGACGACGTGGTCCTCCCGAACTCCTACCGGCTGCCATCGAACGTGCTCAATGTCGTTAACCGCGAGATCCACCACATCACCGAGCGACAGGAGAAGGATCTGAAGCCACGCAAGGACGGCGGGAGCGTTGAGGCGGTACGCTCGCCGTCGATGCTCGATCTGACTCGGAACGTACGCGACACGATCGAACAAACCGACGACGACACGGTAATGGTGCTGTTCCGCGCGCGTTATCAGCTGTTCCAGTTCATGGAGGAGTTCACCTCGCTTGGCATCCCATACACCTCTCTGACGGATATGCGGATGTGGACCGACCGGCTGGAGGGGTACGTCCGCGCGATCGAGCAGTTCGACGACGAGGAGCCGATGACCGGGCTGGAAGCACGCCGGCTCGCGGAGATGCTCGCCGACTCCGCGTTTGGTACCGGCGAGCGCGACGACCTGTTCGACGCGCTCGATGAGCGGAAAGAACAGGAGGATGCCCGGCTTGAGGATTTCACCGTCGAGCCCGATTTTGTCAAGGAGTACGCGCCGTTTACCCCCGGGCCGGCGAGTGCAGCAGACATGCTCACTCGCACCTCGAACTTCCAGGAGCGGTCGGTTCAGGCATACTTCAAGGGGCCCTACCAGGGAATGGTCTCCGACCGCGTCCGCGTCGGCACCATCCACTCCGCGAAGGGCCGAGAAGCCGACCACGTCTTTGTCTGTACAGACCTCACCGAGAAGGTAGTCGAGCAGATGGCCGCCAGCGTCAACGACGGCGCGGTACCGTCCGGCGTGACGTTCCAGAAGGGGACCGACCCCGTCCCCGTCCTGACGGACAACGAACGCCGGGTCTTTTATGTTGGAATGTCACGCGCACGGGAGCGACTCGTCCTTCTCGAGAACCTCATCGACGGCGCGCCAACGCTGCCAATCGACGTGCTGCTCACGAACGCTCCCTCGGAGCTGTCGCTCACTGAGTTGATGGAACAGGCACAGCAGCCGCTCGAACCCGTTGAGGGCGCAGCGGACTGACCGGCCACGGACGGCAGCCAGGTGAGTCGAGCACTTTTATCTGGCGCTCGTATCACTCAGTCCATGACCGATACAACCGTCCGCGTCTGGCTCGTCGAGCGCACCTACTCCGACGACGAACAGAACCTCATCATCCTCACCTATGCGACTCCCAACGGTGAGCGGTACTTCAGGAAAGAGCGCGCGCTTACGTCGTTCACTGACCAGCGCGAGACAACCGCGGCAGTCGACGTCGCACCGGACAACCTCGGGGCCGTCCCCGATGAGGACCGCGAAAAGTACGCAGCGGAGGCAACCCGGATGGCCGCTGTCCACGACCCCGGCGACACCATCTGATTGGGCTACTCCTCGTCGGCGTCCTCTTCGGGTGTCTTCGCCACCCGGCCGAGCGTCGCCCCGGCCACCTTCCCCGGCAGATCCATCGGCGTCGTCAGGTACTCCTCAACGAGCAGCATCAACAGGGCGACGCCGACCGCGGCCGCGCCGACGACGGTGTCGCCGTCGAGCAACCGGTTGACACCGAACAGAGCGATGGGCGCCGCAAGCGCCACGGTCGCGGCCAGTCCGATGGTCCCGGTGATAGAACGCGCCATATTTGCTCCTCCGTCCGGGTGGGTGAAAGCCCTCCGGTATGTCCGTTCCAAACCCGTGAACGATAACACGTTTGTGTCACCCCGGCGTCGTTCAGGTATGTTCACCGGAATCGTCGAGGCGACCGGCGAAATTATCGAGCGCACCAAGACCGAGGAAGGACTTAGACTCCGTGTCGCGGCGCCGTTCGCCGACGAACTGGCACACGGCCAGTCGGTTGCCGTCTCCGGCGCGTGTCTCACAGTCGAGGCGCACGACTCGACGTCGTTCTCGCTGTTCTGCTCCGAAGAAACCGTCGCGCGGACCTACTTAGGTGATCTCGGAGAGGGCGATCCAGTGAACCTCGAGCGGGCACTCCCCGCTGATGGCCGCTTCGACGGCCACTTCGTTCAGGGCCACGTCGATGGCGTCGCGGAAGTCACCGGCGTCGAACAAATCGACGAGGACTGGGTTTTCAAGTTCTCATTGCCTGAGTCGATGGGACGGTACGTCGTTGAGAAAGGCTCGATCGCCGTGGACGGTATCTCTCTGACTGTCGCGTCGCTCGCAAACGGTGAGTTCACCACGGCGATCATTCCGGCGACATACGACTTGACGAACCTCTCGGCGAAGGACGTGGGCGACCCCGTCCACTTGGAAGTCGACGTGGTCGCAAAGTACGTCGAGTCGCTGATCGAAGGGTATCAGTAGCACCCCCGGTATAATAGGTACGACGGAATTTCCGTTCCGATTCGAGGGGCACTGTATGGAGAATCCAGCCGCTGTTCCGCCTGCATCCGCCGTCGAAAAGTGCGTGTCCCCGCGTGGGGTTAGAAGGCTTATCAGGCCGCCGACCGAACCGATGGTATGCATGTAGTTCCGGACACGAGCGCGGTTGTCGACGGCCGCGTGTCCGAACGCGATGACTTCTCACGCGTGGTCGTCCCGAACGCGGTCGTCGCGGAGTTGGAGTCGCAGGCTAACGACGGCCGCGACTCGGGCTGGTCGGGACTTGAAGAACTCCAGCGGCTTGTCGACGCCGCCGAGGCAGACGAGATCGATCTCGAGTACGTCGGCCGCCGCCCCTCCAGCGAGGAATCCGAGGGCGCGGGCGAAGGCGACATCGACGCACTCATCCGTGCGGTCGCAGCTGACGAGGAAGCGACGCTTCTGACCAGCGACCGAGTCCAAGCCGAGGTGGCCCGCGCTACCGGCGTCAGCGTCGAGTACGTCGAGCCGAAGGTCGACGAGTCGATGGATGACGGGCTCGATATCGAGCGGTATTTCAACGAGGAGACGATGTCGGTCCACCTGAAGACAGGGGTGGTACCGATGGCCAAGCGTGGCGACATCGGGAACATCAACTACGGGCCCATCGGCGAGGAGGCGTTGACCGAAGCCGAGATGCTCACGATTGCTCAGGATATCGACTCCACGGCACGCAGCTCCTCGAAAGGGTTTGTGGAGCTCGAAGAGCCAGGAATGCGCATCATCCAGTACGAGAACTACCGTATTGCCGTCGCGCGCCCACCCTTCGCCGACGGGATTGAGGTAACTGCGGTCCGGCCTATCGCCAAGACGACGCTTGACGACTACGAACTCCCGGCGGGAATGCGCGACCGGTTCACGGAGCGACAGCGGGGCGTTCTTCTGTCGGGGGCACCGGGCGCCGGGAAGTCAACGTTCGCGCAGGCGGTCGCTGAGTTCCTCGCCGACGCTGGCTTCGCGGTCAAGACGATGGAAAAGCCCCGGGATCTGCAGGTCGGGCCGGAGATCACCCAGTACACAGAACTCCGGGGTTCGATGGAGCGGACCGCTGACTCGCTGTTGATGGTCCGACCCGATTATACGATCTACGACGAGGTGCGCAAGACCTCCGACTTCCGTACGTTCGCGGATATGCGGCTCGCTGGCGTCGGGATGATTGGCGTCGTCCACGCGACCCGGCCCATTGACGCACTTCAGCGACTCGTCGGTCGCGTCGAACTGGGGATGATTCCACAGGTCGCTGACACCGTCGTCTACATCGAGGCTGGCGAGGTTAACACTGTCTACGACGTTGAGACCGAGGTGAAGGTCCCCCACGGATTGATGGAAGAAGACCTGACCCGCCCGGTGATCGTCGTTTCAGACTACGAGACGGGCGACCCGGCCTACGAAATCTACACGTTCAATCAGCAGGTCGTCACTGTTCCACTCGACGGCGCCCCGGGTGAGGAAGGCGACGAATCGGGGGTCGACCGCATCGCGCGCAACGAAATCGAGCGTGAGGTGAAGTCGGTCGCGCACGGCCCCGTGGAGGTGGAACTCAAGAGCGGAAACGCCGCCGTCGTCTACGTCTCGGAAGATGATATCTCTACAGTCATCGGGAAAGGGGGTGGGCGCATCTCGGAGATCGAGAACCGGTTGGGCCTCGACATCGACGTGCGGACGCTGGATGAACATCCACGCC